>NZ_JASPDO010000004.1 GCF_030230605.1 Brevibacterium sp. UMB1308A | reverse complement strand
CTGCGTAGTCGGGCATCTGGAGGCCCTGCCCGGGCGGCGACATGAAGAGACCCACATACTCATCCGGACCCATCAGCGCCACGTCTGAGATCTCCGAGGCTGTGATCGTGACGCGGCGGAACGCCGGCGTCAGGTCGGTGACGGCGGTGACGCGAGCGGAGAACTGGGGGCAGTGGTCGCGCTCCGGTGGCAGCGCCATGGACCGCGAGTAGACCGCACGGATCGTCGACTTCGCGGTGCTCTCAAGCAGATTGCCTCGTTTGGACATGTAAGCCTTTCTTAGGTTAGCTTAACCTTAAAAGGGATCGTACACCGGAACCCACGGCGATGTCGACGCGACCGCGAGCAGCTTCTGGCGCTGCCTGGACAAACGGAATCCCGGAGGCCAGCAGCCTCCGGAAGAAGCAGGAAGCGGCGAAGATGCACCTCGCCGCTTCCGCATGTCGTTCTGTTCGAGCCCCTATGCCAGCATCAGCCGTTCCCGGCCTCGGCCACCACCGCGGGATCTGTCACGATCCGTCGCAGCACCTCGGTGAGGTGGTCGAGACCGGCGAGCAGGTCGTCGTCCTTGGTGAACTCGTTGAGGTTGTGCGAGACGCCTTCGAAACTCGGCACGAACAGCATCACCGTCAGCACAAGGTCCTTCATGTTCGTCGAATCGTGACCGGCCACGGTCAGCACCTCGCCATGGGACAGGCCGAATGCCTTGGCGACGGAACGCGGTGCCCTCCGGCTGGCAGGGGTTCTGGTCCCAGGCGTGCTCGTGGACGATGTCGATCTCGACAGCGACGGTCTCCTCCACCTCGGCGATGCTCGTCCGCAGCTTCGCAGCCGCGCTGTCGATGACCTCCATGCTCGGTGAACGCAGGTCGAGCAGGATGCGGGCCTCGCTGGCGACGACCGGGGAGTTCGGGTAGACGGTGATCTCACCGACCGCGGAATGCAGAACGCCCTCTTCGTAGTCGTCGACGAGCTCGCGGGCGGCAACGATGAGCGTGGCCGCCCCGAGCAGCGCGTGACGCCGTCCTCGTCCATGTTGCGGCCCTGCTCGACGTGGATCTCGGCATACGCGGCCAGGTCGAGTTCGACCGGCCCGAACTGGTTGCCGATCTCATCGCGGACGACCTTCATCCCGTGGCGCTGCAGGAGCTCTGCGAACCAGCGGCGCTGCTGGCCGTCGGGCTCGGTGGCCTCCTGCCGGTCGACCCCGTGGGTGCCGGGCACCGCACCGAAAGTGCAGTGGACGTTCCAGTCGGCGAGGAATGCCTCAGCCTGTGACGTGTGTGTCATGGTCGGTCTCCGTTCATTACCCCGGCCGGCACCTCCGGGGAGGGGGCGCGCAGCGTCGGGTCGGTGATGACGTGCAGCAGTGCACCGGTCGGGCTCATCAATGCCCGTTCGACAGTGTCGACGATCTCATCGGTCGAGCGCACGGTTTCGCCGTGCAGACCGTAGGACTGCGCTATGAGCGCGAAGTCCGGGTTCGTCAGTAGTTCGCGCGCGTTTGTATCCAGCGTTGCATGAAAGTTTCGCACAAGTGGTCACGTTGGATACAAGACCCCAGTGCGGAGCAGGGCCATCGAACAGCTTCGATACCGGCGATGAACTGGGATTTCCGGCTGCCGCGGACGTTTGGAGATTAGCCTGCTGTACCGCTGAGTATCTGGCACGTCGCTACCCGGCTGGCGTCCGTAGAGGGGGTGAACCAGTCGGGATCTCGCGCGCAAGAATAGACGCGGGGTCTCGACAAATGATGCGGGTAGCACCTCTACCTGTAGACGATACCGCTTGCTATTCGTTCTTGCAGGTGGGCCGACGACCATCTGCACTCCTAGTCAACTACAAAGCTTTTAGCAAGTTGGGGGTCAAGTCCCTTGTAGTGGTGTAACGGTGCTTTCCTCTCGTTTGGGGTTTTAGCCTGCGAGTGCGGGCATGTCGGCATCGGTCGTGGTTGTGGGTGTGGTGATCAGGTTGAGGCGGCTCTTGGCGAGGACTTCCAGGCCGAGGTAGCGGCGGCCTTCTGCCCATTCATCGGTTTGCTCGGCCAGGACGGCGCCGACGAGCCGGACAATCGCTTCCCGGTTTGGGAAGATCCCAACCGCATCGGTGCGGCGCCGGATCTCGCGGTTCAGCCGTTCGGTGGGGGTTGTTCGACCAGATCTGCTACCAGACCTCGGTCGGGAAGCTGGTGAACGTGAGAATGTCAGCGCGGGCGGCATCGAGGTGGTCTGCGACGTCGGGGAGTTTCTCGGCGGTGTAGTCCAGCAGCCGGTCGAACTGGGCGTGAACAGCATCGGCGTCAGGCTGGTCATAGACGGAGTGGAGCATGGCCTTGACCGCCGGCCACAAGCTCTTGGGAGTGATGCTCATCAGGTTCGCGGCGTAGTGAGTGCGGCAACGCTGCCAGACGGCACCGGGCAGGTTCGCCGCGATCGCTTCCACGAGGCCTTGGTGGGCGTCGGAGGTGACCAGCCGGACCCCCGGACAGTCCTCGGGCGACCAGATCGGCGAAAAACTCGTTCCAGGCCGGGCCGGTCTCGCTCGTGGCGACCCGCATCCCTAAGACTTCGCGATGCCCGTCGGCGTTGACCCCGGTCGCGAGCATGACGACCGCGTTGACCACACGACCTCCCTCGCGAACTTTCATCGTCAACGCGTCGGCGGTCACGAACGTGAACGGCCCAGCATCGCCTAGTGGACGGTGTCGAAACTCGGCGACGTGCTCGTCCAACTCGGCGGCCATGCGAGAGACCTGGGACTTCGACAGCCGGTCGATTCCCAACGTCTTGACCAACTTGTCCATCCGGCGAGTACTGACTCCAGCGAGATAGCAGTCGGCAACAACAGTGATCAATGCGGACTCGGCGCGCTTGCGACGCTCCAGCAGCCACTCAGGGAAATAGGTGCCCTGGAGTAGTTTCGGGACCGCGATGTCCAAGGTCCCAACACGGGTATCGAGAGGCCGGTGGCGGTAGCCGTTGCGCTGGGCACGTCGGTCAGGATCTGGGCGGCCGTACTCGGCACCTGCAACCGCATCAGCATCCGCAGACAGCAACTCGTTGATCACAGTCTGCAACAGGTGACGCCTCGGCAAGCAGTTCGCCAAGCAGCCCGGCAGGGTCGACAATATGGGTAGCGGTCATCGTGTGGCCTTTCGCGAGTGAGTTGTAGGGGACGAAACTCGAGGATCACACGGTGACCGCCCTGCTGTCCAGCACGACCACCCCGCTACACCACTATGAGGGACTCAACTCCCTTGGTGATTAGTAGCGCCCTCGCTCATCAGCGAGATGCTGTTCGCAAATGATCCCACTAGCGCCATGTCCGCACCCCCACGTGTGCCAAACGTGTCGAGGTACTCCGATTCGAGCTGTGGGTTTAGGGCTTGGCGCCTGGCACCGGGACCGCGTCCGCTAATCTGAGGTGTGTCTCAGCTGCCAACGATACGACGCATCGGCGGCAGCCACGAAATCGTGGAACCGTCCGGGCCGACTAGACAATTCCTTAGGCGTGCCGGTTTCGGCGACGATAGCACCGTCCGCTAAGGGTTCGAGGAAGACCACCTGATCGGCGCTATCTATGGTGGATAGTCTGTGCGCTACCACGATCACAGTGCGGCCCTCAGATAGTTGACTGATGACGTCGCTAATCGCCGATTCATTCTCGCCGTCCAGCGCCGAGGTAATCTCGTCGAGCAGCAGTATCGGAGCATCCTTGATGAATGCCCGAGCGATTGCCACTCGTTGGCGCTCACCTCCAGACAGGCTCTGCCCGGCAGGCCCCACTTCGGTATCCCAACCGTGAGGCAGCGCCTCAATCACCCGATCAAGTCTCGCCTTGCGAGCTGCTTCTTCCAACTCGGCGTCCGTCGCATTGGGACGGGCAATCCGCAGATTCTCCCGGATCGTGGTGTCAAACAGGTAGGTGTCCTGGAACACCATCGAGGTCAGCTCCATGATCCGCGTGGTTGGAATCTCGCGCACGTCCACCCCACCGATGGTCACGCTACCGGCGTCGACATCCCAAAACCTTGCGGTGAGACGCAAGATCGTCGACTTCCCGGCCCCTGACGGCCCCACTAGTGCGGTGACTGCTCCCTGCGGGGCGGTGAGCGAGACATCGTCTAGGACAGGCCGGCCTGACTCGTAGGAAAACGACACTCCTCGGAATTCAATCGACGTCCCACGCGGTTCCCGTGCCTGCTCGGAATCAGGTTCGGCAAGTGGCGCGGCATCAAGGATTATTCCCATCTGGCGCAACGCCACTGCGGCGTTATCGACCTCAGATGCGTAGAGCGCGGCTTTTGTGAGCGGCAGCAGCATGCGCGCACTGACCGCCGCGATCACCAGATACGCAATCGGGTCCAGACGCGCTCCGGTCACGAACGACAGCCCCAAGGCGAGCACCACCGCGAAAGTCACGTTAGCGATGAGGTTGAATCCTTGGGCAGGTCGGCCCTTGATCCGAAGCCCGGCCAACGTCGCCTCAGAGTCGGCTTGCAGAGTCTCTTGTACGGGGTCCCACGACGTCGCGGCACCCGTGGCTCGAAGCACCGGTTGTAGCCTGGCGAACTCAATCAACCGGCCGGCTGCGGCGGCCGAGGTACGGTCTTCCATGTCATTGGCTCTGGTTGTTGCCGCCGACATTTTCCGCCACGTGAGAATAAACGGCAAGATCGACACTGCCATGACCACAGCTAACGGCCACTCAATGAATGCGGTGGCAACGAGCATCACCAACGGCACGATGAAGGCGTTGCACAGGTTCGGGATCACCATTGATGCCAGATGCGACAGGGTGTTGATCTCCTTGGATGTCGCATTAGCCACGTCCGCTTCGCGTTTGGCATTAAACCACCCAAGCGGCAGCTGCAAGACATGATCTGCTACGCGATCAATTAAGGTATCGCATACTTCATAGACGCTGATCCGATAGGAGCGGTACATCGCGAAGGTGTCGACCGTCACCGTGATCGCGCCGAGGATGGCAACGACGACGAGCCAGGTGCCAAGGGTTTCAGAGCGGGAGAATAATGCCCGAAGGAAGGGGATCATCAACGCCAGTGTGATGCCTTGTAGGACAGCGGAGAAGGCGAACCAGCCCACCAACGTACGCAACTCGGCCCTGTTGACGACCCTGATCATTAGTTTCCACATGAGCGTGTCTCTCCTTAGGCCATGTAATGGAGTTCTTGGGCCCGCCACATCTCGCTATAGGTCCCCGCTTGGTCGACCAAGTCCTCGTGCCTACCACGCTGAGTGATGTGGCCGTCCTCAATCACGAGGATCTGGTCGGCGTCTCGGATGGTGGCGAGTCGATGCGCGATGATGATCACCGTGCGCCCGGATGCCAAGGTGCTGAGCGCTTCGTGGATCGCACGCTCCGACTGGGGGTCTGCTTGCGCGGTGGCCTCGTCGAGAATCAAGATCGGCGCATCCTGCAAGTATGCTCGCGCCAGGGTGATGCGCTGCCGCTCACCGCCCGAGAGGAAGCCACCAACCTCGCCAAGCACGGTGTCATACCCCTCGGGCAGACGCATAATGCGATCGTGGATGCATGCCGCACGGGCTGCTGCCTCGACCTCGGCGCGCGTTGCCGACGGTTTCGACAGCGCGATATTGGTATGGACCGAATCGTTCGACAACGTTACGTCCTGTAGGACGATCGCGACGCGGGAAAGTAGCCACGAAAAACTCGCCTCGCGCACATCCACACCGCTGATGCGTACCACGCCATCATTGACGTCGTAAAAGCGCGCAATCAGCCGGGCCAGTGTGGACTTCCCTCCGCCCGACGGGCCCACCAGAGCCGTGACCGTTCCGGGCTCAGCCGTAAAGGAGACACCGTGCACAACGGGCACGTCAGGCTCGTAGGAGAAGGAAACCTCACAGACCTCAACTTGGCCGGGGTTTGGGCCCTCTTCTTGGGTGCGGCTGCCTTCGGGCATGGGTTTCTCGGAAAGCAGCTCTGCCGTGGTGCGAGCCGCCAGCTGCGACTCATAGATATGCTGCATCAGACCGACTAGCACCGTGAACCCCTCCGGGATACCGGGAGCGATCAGGAAGAATGGCAGCGTCGCCGACAGCGTGCTCCAATCCTGTGCGACGAATAGCGCCGCCAGTAACGCGACCGTGACGAAGACCGTGGCTGGACGCAGTAGCGAACCGAGCAGACTAATCGCTCTGCCGGAGCGACGAACCCAGTCGAAGGAGATGGCAGAAAATTGCTGGCGGGCGGCGTTAAAGCGCGTTCGGGTCGCATCGGTGGCCTGGAAATTCTTGATCTCCTTAATGCCCTCAAGCATTTCGACGGTGGCTGCGGCCAGTGCGGTCTGGGCATGTCCGAATCGCTCGGTGATATCGCTATAGCCGCGCATGGTCGTGCTGACGATGATCATGATCGCTACGGCCCACGTTCCAAAGAGCGCGAGCGCCAGTCGCCAATCGACCCACACGAGATACCCGAGGCCTACGACCATCGAGACCACGGCGTTGGTGACATCACCGGGAACATGCGCAACGAGAGTATGGATGGCTGCGGTATCGTCACACACCATCTTGCGGATGGCCCCGTGCGGCACCTGCGAGACCCTACCCAAGGGCAAACTGCCCAGCGCTTGGACCACATTGCCGCGCAACCGATGTCGGAGCTTGGCTTCTGCCTCGTGGGTGACACCCAATCCAAACAGGTAGAGCAATTGGCCCACGAACAGCGAAAGCACCGCTATCACGGCCCAAACCCACGGCTTTCCGGTCCAGCCGGTGCGCACCTGCCCGTCAAGCCAGATCGCGGCCATGTTGTGTAAGGCGACGAACGGCACCAGCGTGACGATAGCGCTTAAGGCTGTGAGGACTGCGGAAAGGACCATCGCGCCCTTGGCCGGGCGGATTAGTGCGGCGACGGAAATACTCACATCAGGCTCCTGTCGAGTCGAGTCTTTCGAAACGTTCATTGGCGCCACCACCACAGCAACGCAGTAACGGCCCAAAGGAGGCCCACCAGGCACCAATCTCGCACCTGCCACGGTGTGTGTTGGAGTTCCGTGCGCCGCGGATAGGCGCCAAAGCCACGTGAATCCATCGACAGGGCAACCCGTTCGCCGTGCTGGACGGCGAGGATCGCCAGCGGCACGAGGGAACCCACCCATCGAATTGCGGGCGCTAACGGCCCCCATGATGCCCCAATACCCCGCAATGCCCGCGCTGTGCGCAACAGCTGGAAATCTTGCCGGAAACGAGTGACGAAGGCGACAGCCGCAGTTCCCGCCGCAGTGACCCGATAGGGAAGCTTGAACGTCGTCGTCAACGTGCGAAGCAGCGCTTCCGGATGAGTGCTGATGCCTGAAAGCAGCATGAGGGACAACAGTGCCCCGATACCGCTCGCTGCCGCAAGCTCGCCACCGTGATTGTAGAGTGGGCTGACCTCTTCAATGGTGTAGTTGTAGCGGAACACCGGCAGTAGCACAGCTGCGATGACCCAGGGTGCTAGCAGTGACATGACCGTTCGAGCGCGACTCGCTCTCGCGGCTACCATGGCCAGGCTCGCTGCGATGAGCACTCCAACATTGACGGCCGGGTCCTTGCATACGAACACCATGACCATCGCCGGGATTAGCGCCAATAGCAACGTCACAGGATTGAACGATGAGAAGAGTCCACGGGGCACGGACGGCGAAGGCGGGTTCGCTGGTGCTGCGGATGCGGCGTTTTCACGAGTTTCGCTAACGGCAGCAGGTAGCGCGATGATGTGGCTGCAGCGTGATAGGGCAAGTTCTAGGTCGTGGGTGGCCATGATGACGGTTCTGCCCTCAGCGCGCAGTTCGTCGATGAAGGCCATGAGTTCGCAGGTATTCGCCCAGTCCTGGCCGTACGTGGGCTCGTCAAGGACAATCACATCGCGGCTCTCGGCGACCATCGTAGCCACCGATAGTCTACGAATCTGGCCGCCTGAGAGAGTCAACGGGTGTTGGTCTCGATACTGGGAGAGATGGAATTGCTCCACAATAGCCTCGGCTTTAGACGCGGAAACATCCCCCGTGGAGATTTCGCCAGCCACGGTGGAACAAACCATCTGATGTTCCGGGTTTTGAAACACGTAGCCGACCTGGTGCCGCCCTCGCCGCACAACCTCTCCGCAGACCGTAGCGCGTTGTGCCTTTGATGGTATGAGACCCGCCAGCGCCGCGAGCAGGGATGTTTTGCCTGCGCCATTCGGCCCTATAAGGGCGATAAACTCGCCACCCCGTAGCCGCATAGAGATAGCTGGGGAACGTCCGGGAACACAGAAATCTGCCAGCTCTACCGTGGCGCTGCCTCCACCGTCGAGCGTGTCAATCGCATCGATGGTTTCCCATCCTGCTTCGGTGCGCCGCTGATATTGCACCGAATCACCACAGATATCCGTGATGCGGGGAACTCGAATGCCCGCCTGCTCGCAGGTCAAGGCGTGGTGCGGGGATTCGTCGCGTAACGCACGGAGCAGCCACACTCCGCACGCCTCAAGTTCCGCGGTATGGCTGAGAAAAACCCCATGTGGAGTTCCCTGCGCGATCACCGCGCCCTGCGCGTTGAGCGCTATGACGTGATCGCACAGGGGTAGGACCGGGTCGAGGTCATGGTCGATCACCACGATGCCCACGCCATCGCTAACCAGCTGTTGGATGACGCTGTAAAACTCGTCCGTGCCTTGCGTGTCAATCATCGATGTTGGCTCATCGAGGACTAGTAAGCGGGGCTGCATAGCCAGTGCTACCGCGATCGCTAGGCGCTGGCGTTGGCCGCCCGATAATCTCCATGGGCTCTCCCACAGCTTGGTCTCCAGACCAACCGCAGCCAATGCCTCGCGTACCCGTCGATCAATCTCAGGAACAGGCAGGCAGAGGTTCTGCAGCGCAAACGCGACATCGTCATACACCGTACGGGTAATGACTGCGGCATCCGGATTTTGTCCCACGTAGGCGACATTGGTAGCGATCAACTGGACCGTGGCGTCGGCGATTTCGGCGCCGACAATTTGAACGCTGCCGGAGTATTCGGACGGCAGACAGTGGGGCGCAAGGCCGCACACGGCTCGGACGAAGGTAGTTTTACCGCATCCAGAGGGCCCAATGACGGCCGTTACCTGACCGCTCAGGTGGACCAGGCTTGGACGTTGCAGCACCCACCGGTCCTGACCCAAGTAGTGAACGGAAAGATCCTCAACCGCCAGGAGCGCCCGCGCGGACTCGCTCACAGACCGTTGCTCGCTGCTCAAAGTGGAGGCCAGCCTTTCACTCACGATGGTCTACGCCTACGCCTGCATTGTTGAGCAAACGGGTTAGTCCGACGACGGCCAAACCGCCAATGACGGACGACGTGACTCCCACCAGCACGATCAGTCCCGATACCGAGATTCCCACCGCGTGCTTGAGCAGCGTGAGGTACAACAGGCTGTTAAATGCCCCGAAGAATGCGGCGGAGATCAGATACGCCCACCACGTCCACTTCCGGTACAGCATCAACGCCATGGGAAACTCAACCAGGAGCCCGCCAATGACGTTACCGACAATCGCGGCAGGCCCAGTGGGAGTAGTAAATACGCTCACAACTCCGATGATCAGCGCGGCCAGCAGCGAAGCGCCCGGCCTTCGCACAACGGCCAGAGGAAGGAGGTAGGGAATGACCCAAAGTCCGAGAAGGGACACCCCGAGCCAGACTGCGCTCTGCGAAGCCGCACCCGCCGGCGCGATGTAGTTCAGTGGGATGAGGATGATGAGGCCGACCACCGACAGGGAGGCCACCATCATGAGATTTCGGGTACCTAGAATTGAGTCGGTTAATCCTCCGCGAGCTGAGCGTCGAACTGTACCGGATCGGTCTGTCACAGCAAACCTCCTTCCACTTAGGTAAGCCTAACCTAACTCCCGACCGGGGTCAAGTCCCTTGAGCTAGACGTTGAGCCTACGTAGAGACGCAGCTCGAGGGGTTTCTCGCGTTTTGAAAGGACGCAAAGTGACCGCTGAGGATCTCTGGGCAGAGCTGATCCGGGTTTGCGAGTCACTGCAGCACCCGAGGGTGTAAAAAGTATCGGTAGGGCGTCATGCGATACCCAAATGTACACCTTGATCAAAGCTGGCTGTATCGCACGAATAGTCATGCGATATGGTATTCTGGCTGCATGGTTGACACATCGAACGCGCCTCGCGAGGACTATAGAAACCTCTGGAAATTGCTTATCGACAGAGGAATTCGGAAGGGCGAGCTTAGAGACCTTGCCGGTCTGAGCTCATCAACCATCACGAAGCTGGGTCGAAATCAGACGGTTACCACCGCGACACTTGGGCGGATTTGTAAAGCGTTGGATTGTTCACCCAACGACATTCTGGCTTTTGAAGACTGTTATGAGGAAGGAACCGGCGACGGTCGTAATGAGTGAGATGAAGCAGGCATATACCATCAAGCCTCAAACGGCGGTCGCCTCCCCCGACAGCAGTACTACCGACTTAGTGTTCCCAATTGAGCTTGTTGCCCCCGTTGTGGGCATGACTCACAGCTTCATTAGGCGTGCCCTTGGCAGGAAGTCAATCTTGTCCGAGGCCGACGTTCGGCAACTTCTAGATCAAGATGCATTCTCCGAGACGTTCGTTCCTCGCAGCAGAGTTCTTGAATATCTCCGTCGAGCCGTCACCGGAGCCGTGCTCGTTGCCGAGAGTCAAGAGGTCATTCAAAAGGACTCCTTCGTTGTCGGAGACGCTCTCCAGCTGATTGGAAGACTGAAAGATGGTTCGGTGAATACTGTTGTCACCTCAACGCCGTACTGGGCTATGCGGGTCTATGACGAGCCTGGTGAGCGCCTTTGGGCGGATGGCGAGAACTGCTCGTTTGGTCTCGAGCAGACACCTGAAGGGTTTATTCGCCATTCGGTCGAGGTCTTGCATGCATTGCTTCCGAAAATTGCTGCAGATGGCTCCGTGTGGTGGAACATCATGGATTCGTACAACACTCGCACTCAAATCCGTGGTAGTGCAGTTGAGACACTGCATGCGATGCAAGGCAAGGATGGTCGATCGTGGAAAGATCACGAGTACTTGCGGTATTCCGCCGGACACTCGTATCTGAAAGATGGTGAGCAGTGTTTGATCCCGCAACGGATTGCTCAGCGTGCTGCCCAAATCGGCTACTACGTAAAGAGCACGATCTCGTGGTGCAAGCAGGCCACAACTCCTGAACCCCAGCAGTCGCGAGTCAGCAGAAATGTTGAGTACATTCTGCATCTCACTCGGGAACGAACCCCCAAGTTCAACAAGGCCGCATACTTGGAGCTACCTTCAGACCTTGGTGGGCGACAGCTGCTTGAGTCGGACAAGCTTAGTGACTTCTGGTACTTGCCAACCTCTTCTGGCCGAGATGGGCATGGGGCTCAGTTCCCGGTTCAGCGTCCTGGGCGCTGCATCGCGATCTCAACGGACCCTGGTGATGTGGTTCTTGATCCATTCATGGGTGCTGGAACTACCGCCGTTGCAGCGAAGAAGCTCGAGAGGAGCTATATCGGTTTTGATGTAAGCGCAGAATACCTCGCCACTGCTGAGCGAGTGTTGGCTTCAATCACCGTGCAGCAACCCCTCTTTACCGCAGAGCTTCGATAACCGTCGAAGCAAGTGCGTCGACGTCTATCGCATAACTGCTATCCAAACCAAGGCATTTGATTCGGTGACCGTCGAACGTCTCGACCACGTCTCCAGTTCGAACGGAAGGTGAGATGATATAAGCCTCGTTGAGACGCGCAAACTGCATGTATGTATAGATCTGATACAGATCCTTCGCATCGGGTACCTTGTACTTTACGTCGGCAATGCTGACGGGGAGGTCCATGACTTCCCAATATCGTGTGGCTGCGGTGACCGCCATGAGGAAATCCGACAGTAAGAACCCGAAACTTTCGATGGGGATGCGCATCACCATGGTGGTGGTGACGGCAGCGACTACCTGACCCACGGTGATCCAGCCTTGCACCACACCCCAGGTGCCTAACCCTACGATCGCGATCTGGGCGAGCGCGGTTGCAACGTTGATAAAGCTGAACAGCCACGAGTCCAGCTTCGTTTTGCGGATTTCGCGCGAACGAACCGTGAGCGCGAGCGCTTTAAACCGTTGCGTCATCCATGGGGAACGACCAAACGACCGGATGACCCGCAGGCCGTGGATGGACTCTTCTACAGCGGTGGTCACTTCGCCCAGCGCGTCCTGCGTCGCCCGGGACGTGATCCGGTACTTGCGTTCGAACACCACAACGACGATCACGGTGGGTACGGCCGCTATGAGCATGATGAGCCCAAACCACGGACTGATGACTGTGAGGATGATTTCTCCGGCGATGATTGCCAAGGGCGAACACACCAAAAACGGCAGATCGAACGCAAAGAACCGGCGCATTTGACTCATGTCGTTAACGGCACGAGACAGCAACTGTCCGGACTCCCATGCGTCGTGCGTCGACACTGGTACGTATTGCAAATGGTCGAACAGTCGATGTCGCCACGTGATCTCCCACTGCGACACAATCCCGGCAACGGCGTAATGGCGTATCCACAGGGCAACGACCTCGGCGATGGACACGACCATTAAGAACGCGACCGGCCCCCACAGGCCCGTCACATTACCGTGGGCCACAGGACCGTCAACGATACGCCCGGTGATCACCGGCACCACCAGGGGTAGCGCGACGACTACAAAGGTGAGAACGCAGACGAAAGTGTATGTGCCTGCTCGCGCACGAAGATCGGGCCAAAAACGTGCGAGGCTCTTCATGCGCGAATTCTCCTATTTCTTGAACTTCTTCCCGCCGAAGCCGCCACCTTTACGACGGTCCTTGCGGAACCCGTCCTTCCCGAACTTGCGCCCTTCACCAGCGCCTTTGTCGTTGCTGCGCTTCTTGAACGGGCGGCCGGGACGACCTCGGTCCGGGCGGATATCGATGTGCCGGCCAGCGACCTTGGTCTTGCTCAAACGTTTGAGAACGCTCGCATCGAGGTCTTGCGGAAGGTCGACCAACGAGTGGTTCGACCGGATCGAAATGTTGCCGATCTGCTGAGAACTGATGCCGCCTTCGTTGGCGATCGCACCCACGATCGCGCCGGGGTTCACCTTGTCCATCCTACCCACGGCCAGGCGGTAGGTGGTCATGCCTTCGGCCGTGCGTGCGCGTTCGTTGCGGCTGGCCCGGACGTGCGGTTCCGGAAGTGGCTCGGCGGTCAGTGTCGCCCCATCCAACACGAGGCTCGCCAGGGCGGCCGCGACGTCTTCAGCAGGGACGTTGTGCGTGTTGACGTATTCCTCGATGACGGGACGCAGTTCGGACAGGTCCTGTGAGTTCAGCGTGTGCGAAATCCGGTCTTGGAACTTCTGCGTGCGCGTGACCGTGAGTTCTTCTACCGTGGGCATCACCAGGGGTTCGACCTTCTGGCGCGTCGCCTTTTCGATGGCCTTAAGAAGGCGGTTTTCCCGAGGTGTCACAAACAGGATCGCTTCACCCGTGCGCCCGGCGCGGCCCGTGCGGCCAATCCGGTGGACGTACGATTCGGTGTCGTGTGGAATGTCGAAGTTGACTACCAAGCTGATGCGCTCGACGTCGAGCCCGCGGGCTGCGACATCGGTGGCGACCAGAATGTCGATGGACCCGGATCGCAGTGCTTCAACCGTGCGTTCACGGACGACCTGCGGAATGTCACCGTTGATGGCGGCAGCGGAAAAACCGCGCGCTTTGAGTTTATCGGCCAGCTCTTCCGTTTCTTGTTTGGTGCGCACAAACATGATGATGCCGTCGTACTCTTCCACCTCGAGAATGCGGGTGAGGGCGTCGAGCTTGTGTGAGTGCATGACGGTGAGGTACCGCTGGCGAATGTTTGCGCTGGTCGTGGTTTTCGCCTGAATGCGAACTTCGGCAGGGTCGTTGAGGTATTGACCGGTGATCCGGTGGATCGAGGCTGGCATGGTGGCCGAAAACAGAGCCACCTGGCGGTCAGGATTAGTCTTCGCGAAGATCTCTTCGATGTCCTCTTGGAAGCCCATCTTGAGCATTTCGTCGGCTTCGTCGAGAACCAAATGTTCAACGTGGCTCAAATCAAGCGTGCCACGCTTCATGTGGTCAATAACGCGACCGGGCGTTCCCACGACCACGTGCGCGCCACGTTTCAGACCGGAGATCTGTGGAGTGTAGGACTGTCCGCCGTAGATAGGGAGAACAGAGAAGTCGCCGAGGTGGGTGGCATAGCTGGTGAGCGCCTCGGCTACCTGGATTGCGAGTTCGCGGGTGGGAGCAAGGATGAGCGCCAGCGGGGTCCGTGGGCGTTCCCGCCCGGCAATGCTACTCAAAAGAGGAAGCGCGAAAGCCGCGGTTTTACCCGTTCCCGTCTGAGCCAAACCAATCACGTCGCGACCGTCGAGCAGAAGCGGAATCGTTTGGGCCTGAATGGGGGAGGGAGACTCATATCCTAGTTCAGCGACTGCGCGTGCGACACGTTCGTCGAGATCGAAATCGGAAAAACGAATGTCGTTGTTGTTTGAAGCCTGTTCGTTGGCGTTACCCATGGATATCTCTTTCTTGATTGAACACACTTGACCGCAGATGACTGTTTGGCGGTCTACCGAGGCTCGCGTGTGCAACCCGAAAGCACGAGGAGCCATGAGATGGTTTGGGTGCTGTTCAAGTGTACCCGTGCTTGGACAGGGGCGAGTGTGAGCCTGGGTGTGATCTTGGGTACGCTTACTCACGTGCACATAGGCCCGGCAGCCAGCCGGTTGCACCTAACTAAAAGGAGAGATTCGTGGCATCGACACTAGATTCCGTCATCACCCTGGCCAAACGACGTGGCTTCGTTTTTCAGGCCGGTGACATTTATGGCGGGTCTCGTTCGGCATGGGACTACGGCCCGCTGGGCGTGGAACTGAAAGAAAACATCAAGCGACTGTGGTGGCAAGAATTTGTCCGAGGTCGTGAAGACATGGTGGGGCTGGACTCGTCGATCATTCTTCCGCGTCAGGTGTGGGAAGCATCGGGCCACGTCGAAACCTTCGTAGACCCGTTGGTGGAGTCCCTGCACACGCACAAGCGCTACCGTGCCGACCACCTCATTGAAGCGTATGTGGCAAAGCACGGAAAAGAACCGGAAAACGGTTTGGCCGACATCAACGACCCAGAAACCGGACAGCCTGGCAAGTGGACCGAGCCACAGCAGTTCTCGGGTCTGATGAAAACCTTCTTGGGTGCCGTTGACGACGGTCAAGGTCTCCACTACCTGCGCCCGGAAACAGCCCAGGGTATTTTTGTGAACTTCAACAACGTGGTCACAGCCGCTCGCCGCAAACCACCGTTCGGTATCGGCCAGGTGGGTAAGGCGTTCCGCAACGAAATTACTCCCGGAAACTTCATCTTCCGCACTCGCGAATTCGAACAGATGGAGATCGAATACTTCATCCACCCAGACGACGCGCAAAAGTACTTTGACGAATGGGTCGACGCGTGCTGGAACTGGTTCGTGGACTTGGGGATCAACCCGGACAACATGCGCAAGTTCGATGTGCCAGCAGCCGAACGCGCGCACTATTCGGATGCCACGATTGACCTGGAGTACAAGTTCGGGTTCCAGGGCAACCCGTGGGGAGAGCTCATGGGTGTGGCAAACCGCACGGACTTCGACCTGTCCAACCACACCGACGCCTCGGGTGCCAAACTCCAGTACTTCGACCAGGCGACAGGAGACAGGTACACCCCATATGTCATCGAACCGTCGTTCGGCCTGACCCGTTCCATGATGGCGTTCCTCGTCGACGCATACTGCGAAGATGAAGCGCCCAACACAAAGGGCGGAACCGACAAGCGCATCGTGCTCAAACTCGACCCTCGTCTGGCACCGGTGAAGGCTGCGGTACTTCCGTTGTCACGCAACGAAAAACTGTCACCACAGGCGCGCGCTTTGGCGGCGAACCTGCGCAAGCGTTGGAACATCGACTTCGACGACGCAGGTGCGATCGGTCGCCGCTACCGCCGCCAGGACGAAGTCGGTACCCCGTTCTGCATCACGTTTGACTTCGACTCGCTCGATGACAACGCGGTGACCGTGCGTAAGCGCGACGACATGAGCCAGGAACGCATCGCTATCGACGATGTCGAAAACTACCTCGCTCAGGGCCTGGGCTGCTAGAGCGCTAAGAACTCGTGCACGTCACTTCGCAGCATGAGCCCCGCGCGTCGCGGTACGTGTGGGCGCTCATGCTTGTAGCGCTCGCTCCTTTCGCGCTGCTGACAATTGTGGGCGTGATCGTATACTGGCCGCACCATGTCGAGAGCACTGACGACCGCAATATTTATACGGTCACGGTCACTGCCGTTGACGCAGGGAAATGCCAGGAAGCGGTCACCCCTGAATGCGTGACGGTGAAAGCCGGCGACAATGTGGTGAAGCTTCCTCAAGAAGCGTCCATTCCCGAGGTGTCAGACACCCTGCGTGTCGTCGATGGGCACACCGATGGAGAAGTGGTTTTCATCGACTACGATCGGCGCGTTCCCTTGGGTGTTCTAGGCGCGATCTACGTCTTAGCGATTCTTGTGGTGGCAGGATTCAGAGGTGCCCGTGCACTCATAGGGCTCAGTATCGCGATGGTGGTCATTGTTGGGTTCATGCTCCCATCGATTCTGAGTGGTCATTCAGCGATCGGCGTGGGCCTGACATCATCGGCTGCTATTCTTTTTTCTGTCCTGTACCTGGCCCATGGTTTGAACGCGAGAACGACCGCGGCGCTCATCGGGACGTTGGCAGGTGTCGCAATTTCCGGAGTTCTTGCGGTGATCTGGACGCGCTGGGCACATTTGGGCGGACTGTATACGGACGCACTGTACATTCTGAACACGTACTACGGACTTTCAGCATCTGACATTGTGATTTGTGGTGTGTTGATCTCCGGTATTGGTGTTCTTAACGATGTCGCTATTACACAGGTAGCAACTGTGTGGGAGCTTGCACGAACCGCACCGGGTTCCTCTGTGCGATCTCTTTTCACCTCGGCCATGCGGATCGGTAGAGATCACATCGCCTCGACTGTCTATACCGTGGTTTTTGCATTCGCAGGTAGCTCACTTGCGGTTCTCTTGGTGACTCTGACAAGTGGAGCCAATCTGTTCACCCAGCTCACCTTGGGTGAAATGTCGGCCCATGTTGTCCTTACCCTAGTGACATCTATTGGGCTGGTATGTGCCATTCCGCTTTCGACCCTCATCGCTGCGTTTGTCGTCTCAAGCGACGACGACGCGGCACATTGCTCAACTAACAACGCGTAGTTAGATCAAGAAACGGTTACAAATTACGATAATCGGCCACTGATCGGCGAGCTGAATTGTGACGTAGATCAATAAATCATTAGAGTTCACTTTATGACCGATCAGACTTCAACTCCGCTTGTGGAGCTTACAGGTGTGGAAAAGTATTACGGCGATTTCCACGCTCTGAAAAATGTCAACCTCACTGTCGACAGGGGCGAGGTTGTTGTTGTGATTGGGCCGTCCGGTTCAGGTAAGTCCACGTTGTGTCGCACCATTAACCGTTTGGAAACCATCTCTGAAGGTTCTATCAAGATCGACGGAAAGGACCTCCCACAGGAAGGTGCTGAGCTTGCAGCCCTGCGGTCTGATGTGGGAATGGTTTTCCAGTCATTTAACCTCTTTGCGCACAAGACCATTTTGGAAAACGTTACGCTGGGCCCCATCAAGGTTCGCAAGATGTCGCAGAAGGACGCCGACGAACTCGCGATGCAACTCCTCAAGCGTGTGGGCGTGGATCACCAAGCTCAAAAGTACCCCGCGCAGCTGTCTGGTGGTCAGCAACAGCGTGTGGCGATCGCCCGCTCGCTGGCAATGAAACCCAAACTCATGCTGTTTGACGAACCCACCTCCGCCCTTGACCCAGAAATGATCAACGAGGTTCTGGACACCATGATCAACCTGGCTAAAGAAGGTATGACCATGGTGGTGGTCACCCACGAAATGGGCTTTGCCCGCAAAGCGGCAAACCGCGTGGTGTTCATGGCCGACGGCGAAATTGTGGAAGTTGCCGAACCAGAAGAGTTTTTTACCAACCCCCAATCGGATCGTGCAAAAGACTTTTTGTCTAAGATCCTGACTCACTGAGGAGAAACCAATGAAGAAAGTAACGACACTCGTTGCGGGCTTGGCTGTGGGCATTCTCGCTCTTGCCGGTTGCGGTAAAGAAGGCGCACCTGGCGAACAGGGTGCTGGCGGCGAAGCTCCTGAATACAAGGTTGCTGAAGACGTTGACCTGTCGGACAGCCCCACCTGGAAGAAAGCCAAGGACGCTGGCAAGATCAAGGTGGGCGTGAAGTACGACCAGCCTGGTCTGGGTAATATCAGCGCAGGTGCTGACGAGCCCGAAGGCTTTGACATCGAAATCGCCAAGATGGTGTCCGCAAGCCTGGGATTCAAGGCTGACGAAATCGAGTATGTCGAAACGGTTTCGGCTAACCGCGAACCGTTCCTGCAACAGGGTAACGTCGACATGATCGTGGCAACATACACCATCAACGACCAGCGTAAGGAAGTCGTTGACTTCGCTGGTCCGTACTACGTTGCCGGTCAGGACCTTTTGGTCAAGAATGACTCAGACATTACGGGTCCCGACAGCCTCGCCGGAAAGAAAGTGTGCTCGGTAGATGGTTCGACCCCTGCACAGAACATCCAGGAGAAGTACAAAGACGCTGAACTGGTTACCTACGACGCATACTCCAAGTGTGTGACCGACCTTCAGAGCGGAAACGTTGACGCCGTCACCACTGACGACGCGATTCTGCGTGGATACGCCGCTCAGTACGAGGACGAATTCAAGGTGATCGGCGAACCATTCACGGAAGAGCCGTACGGAGTTGGTCTGCCAAAGGACGACAAAGCTCTGCGCGACGCAGTGAATGACGCTCTCGAAGCGTCGAAGGACAGCGGCGACTGGAAGAAAGCATTCGAATACACACTGGGTGACTCCAGCGGCGTTGAGCAGCCTCAACCTGACCGCTACTAATGTTGATGTGGTCGCCGGGTAATCCTGGCGACCACCAGTCTGAGAAGGATCCTCGTGGATTTCGCTGATCTTTTGATGCTGTTCCTCAGCGGTGTGTGGGGAACGGTCAAACTGTTTGGTGTCACTTTGGTGGGGTGCCTGGTTTTGGGTTCGATCCTCGCCGCTATGCGGGTGTCACCAACCCCGGTGTTGCGCGCCGCCGCCTCGGTGTACATCACCACGGTTCGAAACACACCACTGACGCTCGTCATGTTCTTTTGCGTGTTCGGGTTGCCGTTTCTAGACATTCGCGCAAGCCGTGATTCAGCAATCAACTCGTTCGTGCTCGCGTGCGTCGCCCTGATCGCGTACACCAGCTGTTTCGTCGCAGAAGTTCTCCGTTCAGGTATCTCAACGATTCCGGTAGGGCAGGCAGAAGCAGCCCGTGCGATCGGTCTGAATTTTGGCCAGACCTTGCGGTACATCATCATGCCGCAGGCATTTCGTACGGTGATTCCGCCATTGGGAAGCGTCATTATTGCGATGCTGAAGAACACCTCAATCGCATCAGCGTTTAACAACCGAGAGATCATTTCCGCGATGCGCAACGCGATCGAGGTGCGCGGTGACATCACGCTTCTGGTCATTGCCGGAGCGGCCGTGGCGTACCTGATTTTGGCGCTGATTCTTGGTCGGGTGTTCACGATTCTGGAAAACAAGTGGGTGATTCACCGATGAGCGCGTCTACTCAAGTGCTATTCGATGAGCCGGGCCCCAAAGGCAGACGCAACAATGTGATCCTGTCGATCGTCTCAGGTGTTCTGCTCCTTGGAATTGTCGCGTTTGTTATCTGGAAGTTCTCTGCTGCCGGCCAGCTCGACGCCGCCAAATGGGAACCGTTCGCATACGCGACGATCCAGAAGGCACTTTTTAAAGGTCTCCTTGCTACCTTTAAGGTCGCAGTTGTGGCATCTGTTCTGGCGCTCATTCTGGGGGTCGTGTTTGCGCTTCTGCGCTTGTCATCCAAGAAGTGGATCTCGGTCCCAGCGACCTTAGTGCTGGAGTTCTTCCGTGGACTCCCGGTTCTGTTGTTGATCTTTGCAACGTACCTGCTGTTCGGAAAGACCATTGGGTCGTTCTGGCCGGTGGTGATTGGTCTGACGCTGTATAACGGTATGGTGATCGCCGAGGTCGTTCGCGCCGGGATTTTGGCAGTGCCCCGGGGGCAGCGTGAAGCAGCGCAGTCGATCGGGCTGTCCGATTCGCAGACGATGAGTCTGGTACTGATGCCACAGGCGTTCAGGGCTATGATGCCCACGCTGATCGCTCAGATCGTGGTTCTTCTTAAAGACTCGGCCCTGGGCTACATGGTGACGTACCAAGACCTTCTTCATCAGGTCAACGTTATTGGTCGCCAGTATGGTAACTTGCTCCCTACGTTCATCGTGGGTGCGGTGATCTACATTGCGATCAACCTGATCGTCGCCGGAATTGCGAGGTGGCTCGAATCGCGCATGCAGCGCAAGACCGCGGCTACCACCGGAACTTCTAAGGGCGAAGACTAAAGAACTACAGCCATATCGCCAGCGCTACCGCACCTACAAGTGGGGGAGCGCTGGCGATTGCTATTGCGCGCATGAGCGTGCGGCCGTAGGACTCGCGGTCGCCAGCCAACGTGACGGCCATGAGAACACGCGGTGGGGCCGCCAAAATCATAAACGAACCAGCCACGTTCGCCGCGGCGACAACGCTTAAGCTTCCAGTTGCCGAGAGCGTGGCAATGGTAGGGGCGAACATCGCGTTTGACGCGGTATTTGAACCGGTCAGGATCGACCCCACGGCACCCAAGAGGGGACCCGGCCATGCGCCTGCCGGACTCAACGCCTCTCCAATCGCGGTACTCATATCGGAGGCCGCCATGACCCACCCCAGGATCATGAACAGACCGGTACTCACGCCAATGGGAACCCATGAGCGTAAGGCGTCTGGCACCTCGGCGATCATCCCTGACTGCCCGGGCAACACCCGGTACGCAACGACGCACGCGACAGCCAACCACACGGGCGGTAGTGCCAACCACTCCAGGGCAGGAACCAGCATCGCAACCACACTGGCGCACAACAGTCCGCCTGCTAACACCGCATAAGGGACGAGCTCGCGAACCGGAGGGGCCGGGATGCGGGCCCCACCCATGCGGTACACCACCAAGGACAGCCCCATGAGCAATGCGGAGCCGATCACGCCGGCAAGCGGTGTTCCAATGAGCATGTTTGTCACAAGGATTGAACCCCACAGGAAGCCGGCTGAGGCGAACGTGGGTAGGGCGGCTCGCACAAACCCTGTTCCCCACGCAACCGTAAGCGCAACGACGACGAGCACCACCGAGTTGTACCACCCGGAGATGACTCCCAGGGTGGTGAAATCGAAACCGGTCAGCGAGCTCGCAACGGCGGTGCCGGGAGCCAATGCGCCCCACGGAACTGCGCACAAACCCAGAAGGCCAAACAGCGCTGCTTTGGCGGGTTTATGGCCCAAAGTTAGCAGGATCGGGACGCCCACGGTCACGCCAATTCCAAATCCGGTGACGCATTCGACGAACGGCACCACCCCAAACACCACGAACGCGGTTCCAGCGCCGATCCCAGGGGTGGCGCTTGAGACCCAGTTGCCAATGGAGCGCATCGCGCCACTGATCTGCATGAGTCTGGCCAGGATCATGCCGTTGAGAAGGATGAAAAGGACCTCAGCGGTAATGCCCACATACTCCGGCAGGCTGGGCCAGTCGATGGGAACGCCGGTGAGCAGGACCACCAGCACGGCTGCTCCCACCGCGCTGACGCTGGCAACAGTGGGCGAAAGTCGGCACGCCAACAGCACGCACGGAAGCACGAGAGGCGCAGACGCGAGTAACGGATTCACTTCTCTGTTCTATCAGCATGACATTTGTCATGGCTAGATCATGATGTCTGCCTCATGTGCTCAAACGCTTGGTTCTCAAGAATAAAAGTATGAACGAAAAAAGCTCGCTCACAGGCAGTGGTAAGGATACTCCCGCACTTGAGATCAGACACGTCGTTAAGTCCTTCCGCGGTTCAGGTGGTAAGCGGATACGCGCGGTGAATGACCTCTCACTCACCGTTGGCAAAGGCGAGATCGTGGCCTTTTTAGGCCCCAACGGGGCAGGGAAAACCGTGACCCTTGACATGGTGTTAGGGCTGTCGCAACCAGACGGCGGTTCGCTGAGCGTACTGGGCGTGTGTCCCAAAGAAGCGGTGCGTTCAGGGTATGTTTCAGCAATCCTGCAAACGGGAGCGCTCTTAGGAGACCTCACGGTTAAAGAGACCGTACAGATGATCGCTTCTACGCATACGAATCACATTGGGGTCGATGAAGCTATCAGCCGGGCCGGCATTGAATCGCTTGTACACCGCAGGGTGTCCAAGTGTTCTGGCGGTGAGCAACAGAGGCTCCGCTTTGCTTTGGCGTTGCTTCCGGACCCCCGTTTGCTGATTCTTGACGAACCCACCACGGGGATGGACGTCAACGCTCGTACCGCGTTCTGGGAAACGATGCGCGCAGAAGCTACCGAAGGACGCACCATCATCTTCGCGTCGCACTACCTGAAGGAAGTCGAAGACTTCGCACAGCGGACGGTGCTCATGGCACACGGGCAGATCATTGCCGACGGCTCGACGAGTAAGGTGCGCGCTCGTCTAGGGGGCAAAACAATCACCGCGCATCTGGATGCTGATGTGGATATCAGCAAGCTACCAGGGGTGACGGACGTACAACGGTCCGGAGACCGCGTTGAGCTCACGTGTGACGATGCGGACTCCGTTGCACGCTATCTGCTCACCGAAACCACAGCACGCGATCTAGAGATCCACATTGCCAGCCTCGACAGCGTGTTCGCGCACCTCACAACCAAGGAGAAGTCATGAGTACGATTCTGAACACGGGATATATCTGGATTGACCTCAAGCGCAATCTACGACAGTATGTGGGGCTTTTCTTTGCAGTCTTCTTGCCGGTTTTCATGTTCGTCATTTTCGGAACTATGGCTGACTTCTCGAGTAATGAACTCGGTAGCGGTCGGGCTAATGTGACCGCGAGCATTATGGTGAATATGGGTGCCTACGCCGCGATTACGGCAACGACAGGACTCGCAGGGTCAGCGGCAGTCGAACTTCAACAGGGGTGGGGTCGGCAAATAGGTATTACTCCATTTCCCACGTCTGGCTTCATTGCAAGCAAAGTTGTCGTTGCACTCGCGTATTCGATCCTCGCGGTGGGAGCGGTGTATGTCACGGGGCTGTTCGTTGGTACGCGCATGGACGCGTGGGTGTGGCCAGCGACGTTCGGACTGTTGATTGTAGGCGCAGTGACCTTTGCTCTCTATGGCTTAGCCTTTGGACTGCTGTTCCGTAGTGAAGCGGCAGTGAGTGCTGCTAGCGGGCTCGTTGTTGTCATGATGTTTTTGGGCAACGCGTTTATGCCCTTGTCAGGAATCTTGCTCAAACTGTCGGTGTTTGTCCCGGTGTGGGGCATCACTCGGTTGGCGGCGTATCCACTCGATCAAGGCGAAACTTTCGATGCGGCTACAGGTGACGTGATTCAGTACGAACTGTGGCAGATCCTTCTCAACGTGGTGGCGTGGTCGATTGTTTTCGCGGTACTTTGTGTCCTAGGCGCTCGTCGCGGAACTGGGCGCAAATAGGAAGTAGGGCATGAACGCGCGGAATATGTACGGGTTGATCTGGCTCGTTTTTCTGGTCATCCCGCTGGTGCTCGTGTGGACACTGCACCCGGTAGCACACGGGTGGAAGATCCTGGGGACGTGTGGAACAGTTCTCTTCGGTGCGGTCTACTGCTGGATTGCGGTGAGTGGGCAGAAGCCGTTTAACAGAGACGAACCACTGCAGGTACGACACGTCGCTGTCGCAGCGGGACTCCTGCTCATTCCGGTGTTTGTAACGGTGCCGTCACTGGGCGTGGCGGTAACGTCCTTTGCTCCGTACTTTGCGTCCCTGGGAGTCTTCGGACTGTCGTTCGTTGCCGCTCTGGGTTGGTCAGCTGTGACTCTTCTTCTCACGGTTGCAGTGCCTCTGATTTTTAGTCCACAGACTTTCCTTATGCCCGTAGCGGGACCCGCTCTCGTGATCCTGTGTTTAACATTGGTGAAGTTCATTGAGGTTCGTGAGCTTGCCGAACAGAAGATGAAGAAAGAGCTCGACCTTGTAAAAGAACGCGAAGCGATTTCACGCGACGTACACGACATGCTAGGACACACGCTCACTGTCGTGTCGTTGAAATCCCAGCTTGCCCTGAAAACTGTGCGCACTGACCCGGCGCGATGCGAAGCTGAACTGAGGGAACTCATGACCCTGAACCAGCGTGCGCTTGAAGATGTGCGAACGACCGTTGGACGTTTGCGTACACCAGATTTGGCGACGCAAGTGGATGAAGCAGAAGCTGCCTTGCGTGCCGCCGGTATTCACATTGCTCGCCACGGGGACTGGGCGGCGTGGGATCCGGAACGCCGAGCGGTCGTGGCATGGGCCGTACGAGAAGCCAGCACCAACATCATCCGTCACGCCGGCGCGACATCATGCACACTCGCATTTGATGAAAATGGGGTCACCGTGACGGATAACGGAAACGGCCTAGAAGGAAGCTGTGAGGGACACGGCCTCACTGGGCTACGTCGCCGAGTAGAAGAAGCAGGTGGAACCGTGACGTTGAGTGACTCAGGTGGCGGAACCGAGCTACGTGTGGAGTTTGCATGACCATCAACATTGCTATCGCAGACGATCAGGCGCTTGTCAGGGGTGCCCTTTCGGCACTCCTCGGGCTGGAACCAGATATCACCGTTGTGGGCGAAGCAGCATCGGGAACCGACGCCGTTGACATGTGCCTCAACAACGATGTCGACGTGGCGCTTTTCGACATCGAAATGCCGGGCCTCAACGGAATCGAGGCGACACGCGAACTGTGCAACAAGGGAAGCGATACCAAGGTTCTCATTGTCACCACATTTGGTCGACCCGGGTATCTGCAACGGGCACTTGCTGCTGGTGCGAAAGGCTTTGTCGTGAAAGACGCCCCTGCGGAAGAGCTTGCTGAGGCCGTCCGGAAGATTTACCGTGGCGAACAGGCAGTCGACCCCGCTTTAGCAATCGAGTCGATCTCTTTGGGCCCGTCACCGCTGACGGAACGCGAACGCGAAGTCCTTGCAGTTGCCCACACCGGTGCCAGCGTCCGTACAATCGCAGACTCACTGTTCCTATCCGAAGGGACAGTCCGCAATCACTTGTCATCTGCCATCAGCAAGCTCGGGGTAGACAACCGCTCATCGGCAGCAATAGAAGCCGCCAAACGCGGGTGGTTGTGAGTTCAGCTTCACCCAATTTGACTACCACGAGACAATAGAAGGGTGACTGCTGTAATCGAACGACCCAATGTGCCTGCCACCCCGACCGCGCTCTCAATCGGTCCCATTGAATTGGACTCCCCGGTTGTGTTGGCGCCCATGGCTGGAATCACCAACACGGCCTTCCGCCGTCTGTGCCGCGAATACGGTGCTGGCCTCTACGTCACCGAAATGGTGACCACCCGCGCACTGGTCGAACGCAGCCCCAAAAGCATGCGGATCATCCACCACGAACCCTATGAAACACCTCGGTCGGTTCAACTCTACGGAGTGGACCCGGTAACCGTAGGGCAGGCGGTACGGATGCTGGTCGAAGAAGACCGGGCCGACCACATTGACCTCAACTTCGGCTGTCCGGTGCCCAAAGTGACCCGCAAAGGCGGGGGATCGGCACTTCCATGGAAGATCGACCTTTTCACCGCAATCGTCACCACCGCAGTCCGCGAAGCCGGCGACATTCCCGTGACCGTGAAAATGCGCAAGGGCATCGACGCGGACCACTTGACCTACCTTGACGCCGGCCAGATCGCAGCCCGTGCCGGAGTCGCAGCCATGACCCTGCACGGTCGCACGACCGCCGACCTCTATTCCGGAACCGCCGACTGGGACGCGATCGCCCGGCTCAAAGACACGATCGGCGACGCCGTACCTGTGCTGGGCAACGGTGACATTTTCAGCGCCGAGGACGCCCAAGCCATGATGGCAAAAACCGGTTGCGACGGAGTCGTGATCGGCCGAGGTTGTCAGGGCCGCCCGTGGCTGTTCGGTGATCTGCAGGCGGCTTTGAACGGATCCGATGAACGCATTCGCCCCAACCTAGGCGAAGTCGCCCAAACCGTGTACACCCACGGCGTGTACCTGGCCGAATACTATGACGACGAATTCTACGGCGTGCGTGACCTGCGCAAACACATCGCCTGGTACTTCAAGGGCTACCCCGTGGGCGGAGACCTCCGCAAGCGCCTTGCACACGTGTCCTTGCTGGAAGAACTGCGCGCACTGCTAGACGAACTCGACCACACCGCACCGTACCCCGGTGAAGCGGCAGAAGGGTCCCGAGGTCGCACCACCCGGGCGAAGCGTCCGCACCTTCCCGACGGGTGGCTGTCATCGCGTACCTTCAGCGAAGATCTGCGCGAAGAACTGTCCCTTGCTGAACTCGACGTGTCAGGCGGATAAGTGTTGGTAAGTCAGACAGGCGAATACAGCGACACCGACCGGGAACGGTGGGTCGAAGAAGCCGCAAAGAACCCGCGCCGTTCAGCTTTCCAACGCGACCGAGGTCGTGTCCTGCACTCCTCGGGACTGCGCCGCTTGGCCGCAAAAACCCAGGTCGTCTCACCCGGAACTGACGACTTCGTCCGTAACCGCCTCACCCACTCACTCGAAGTGGCCCAGGTAGGACGCGAACTGGGCCGCTACCTAGGTGCGGACCCGGACATTGTAGAAACAGCGTGCCTGAGCCACGACCTCGGGCACCCTCCCTTTGGGCACAACGGCGAAACCGTCCTCGACGAGGTGACCAAAGACATTGGCGGGTTTGAAGGGAACGCGCAAACGCTGCGTGTCTTAAGCCGTCTGGAACCGAAGGTTCTGCTGGAAGACGGCAGGTCTGCTGGCCTCAACCTCACGCGCGCAACCCTGGACGCCTGTATCAAATACCCGTGGAGCCGGGCAGAAGCCCCCACACCGAAAAGCGCGTCAGGGTCGATTCGAAAATTTGGCGTGTACGACGACGACCGCGACGTCTACGACTTTGTACGCGACGGCCGGGACAGTGGAACCAGGTGTATCGAAGCCCAGATCATGGACGTGTCCGACGACATCTCCTACTGCGTTCACGACGTCGAAGACGCCGTGAACTCCGGCCACTTGAACCTGTTCGCGTACACACATGACGAGGCGCTCGCAGGGCTCATTGACGTGACCCGGTCGTGGTACATGCCAGGCGCGCGCGACGACGACATCGTGGCGGCATTCGACCGCCTGCAAGCCGCCAAGTACTGGCCCAAGGAACCCTACGACGGATCGCGCCGGGCACAGGCAGCACTCAAGCACATGACAAGCCAGCTCATCGGACGGTTCACCTCGGCAACCGAAGCGGCCACGCGTGAAGAATACGGGTGGGAACCCCTGACCCGGTATGCGGGCAACGTCGTCGTTCCGGTTACCACGCGTCATGAGATCGCGGTTCTCAAGGGACTCGCTACCGTGACGGTCATGGTGGCCGAAGACCGCGTGCGCCTACAACGTATCCAAGCCGGGGTGCTTCGCGATCTGTGCGACTACTACATGACCCACCCTGAGTCCATGGACACCCTGTTCTGGTGCGACTACCGTGACGCGGAAGACGACAGTGCACAAGTGCGCATCGTCGTTGACCAAGTGGCCTCGCTCACCGACCACTCAGCATGGGCGGAATACCACAAGATGCAAGCCAACACCGCAACTCTGTTGTAGGCAGTGAAGACACCATGGCAGGACGTATCGGTAGAGAAGATATCGACGAGGTTCGGTCGCGTTCGCCTATCGACGAAGTCGTAGGCGAATACGTATCGCTCAAGAGAGCGGGAATCGACTCGTTGAAGGGCCTGTGCCCCTTCCACGACGAACGTACCCCCAGTTTCAATGTCCGGCCCTCGATAGGGCGCTATCACTGTTTTGGGTGCGGGGAATCCGGCGACATTTTCGAGTTCCTCATGAAAATGGACGGCGTGACCTTCGTCGAAGCCGTTCAACGCCTGGCCGAACGCGCCGGCGTCCAACTGTCATATACCGGCGCACCCAGCGGCGACTCGGGCTCCGTGCGTCAAAACATTCTGGAAATGCACCAGGTCGCAGCGGACTTCTACCGTGAACAGTTCGCGTCGCCTGCCGCGTCGGTTGCACGGGAATATATGGCGGGCCGAGGTTTCGAACAGCAGACGCTGGACACCTTTGGCGTGGGTTTCTCTCCGCAGGGCTGGGATGGTCTGCTGTCGCACTTACGTGGGCGCGGTTTCCGAGTTGAGGACATCGAAAAAGGTGGCCTTGCCATTGCGGGCAGGCGCGGTCACTATGACCGTTTCCGAGGTCGTCTCATGTGGCCCATCAGGGACGTCACCGGGCGGGTGATCGGTTTTGGGGCTCGAAAACTGTTTGACGACGACCAAGGACCCAAATACCTCAACACCCCAGAAACTCCCGTGTATCACAAGAACAAAGTGCTCTATGGCCTTGACCTTGCGAAACGTCCTATCGCAAAGACGAAACGCGCAGTGGTTGTTGAAGGCTACACCGACGTCATGGCCGCCCACATCAGCGGTGTCACCCAAGCCGTTGCCACGTGTGGAACCGCTTTTGGGTCTGAACACGTGAGCATTCTTCGGCGCATGATGAACGACGACGCGACCGCCGAAGTGATCTTCACCTTCGACGGTGACGAAGCCGGCCAGAAAGCAGCCTTGAAAGCGTTCGGTGACGATCAGCGGTTCTTGGCCCAGACCTCGGTCGTGGTTGAACCGGGCGGACGTGACCCCGCAGACCTGTGGAAGGAAAAAGGCGAAGGGGCCGTGCGTGACCTCATCGAATCCAGGCGCCCGCTTTTTGAGTTCGTTATCGACATGACCGTGGCACAGTTCGACGCCTCAACGGTCGAAGGCCAAGTGGCAGCGATCAGAGCGGCCGCACCTGTGATCGCGGGAATCAAGGACGTGGCGCTTCGGCCCGGGTACGAACGCTACGTGGCCGGCCTGGTGGGGGTCGACACCGATCAGGTGGTGCGCGCGGTGCGGGCGTACCAGCGTAATCAAAACCAGCGTCAGCAACCAAACCAGCAACAACCCAACCAGGCTCAACAACAGTTTCAACAGGCTGCTCAGGGTTCGCCCAGTGGGCCAGACCCCAGCCAGTCAGCCGGGTACCGGGTAGAACGCGGAGCACTCATGGTGGCACTCCAGTACCCGCAGTACGTCAACGCCAAACTCTTTGACGCGCTCAACGGAAAAGTGTTCGACGACCCTCGTCACCGCGCCATTCACGAAGCGATGAAACAGGTAGGGGGAGTGCGGGGCGGAGCTGAAGACCCCGCAGCCTGGGCCGACGCTGTCCGTGAAGCCACCCCGGACGAACTCGTTCCCCTGGTGAGCGAACTGACGATGGCATCACTTCCCGCCAACAACGCCGACGGAATCGAGCGCTACAGCCGAGGAATCGTAGCGCGTCTGTTTGACAAAGACATGGTGCGGATCAGCGGGCTCCTCCACGCCCGCCTGCGACGCACGGACCCGAACGACGCCGCAACGACCTCGGAACTGTTACAACAACTCACACTGCTGGAACAGCAACGCGTTCACCTACGGCAGTTCATGTAGGTCAGTCGATCAGTTGCTGTTCGCGTGCTTTCGCAACGGCGCTGGTGCGATTGTCCACTCCCAACTTGTCGAAAATATGCACCAAATGCGTCTTCACGGTGGCCTGGGAAATGAACAACTCCTGGGCAATCTCTTTGTTCGTGTGCCCGGTGGCAACAGCTTGAAGAATCTCAAGCTCACGGGCAGATAAGGACGTGCGCGGTTGCGTGAGCCTGCGGGTTAGGGCCACAGTCACTTGGTCCGACATGACGGGCTTGCCTTCGTTGACAGCGCGAACAGCACGCGCGAGTTCCTCGGGAGGAGCATCTTTCAACAGGTACCCCTGCGCGCCGGCGTTCATGGCGGCCACAATGAGGTTCTCCGTGTCGAACGTGGTGAGAATCAGCACCGGAGGGCCACCGATCTTTCTTAACTCAGCAGTGAGCTCCACCCCGTCCATCTGGGGCATTTGAATATCGCTCACCACGACATCGACCTGAGTGGACGCCAGAACCTCGAGCGCTTCGCGTCCCGTTCCGGCCTGTGCCACCACGTCAATGTCGTCGCCTGTGTTGAGAACCGCGCTCAGGCCCGCGCGCACAACCGGGTGGTCATCGACTAAGAGAACTCGGATCATGTTTTCTCCACGGGAATCACAATGTGAACCGAACAGCCTTCGCCCACGGCGGTTTCGACAGTCAGCTGACCCCGTACACTTGCTACCCTCTCAGTCAAAGCGCGCAAGCCGTAACCGTAGGCTCCTGCAAAGCCCACTCCGTTATCCACAACATCCAAGCTCACATGGGAATTCCAGTACGCCAAAGTCACCTTCGCACGCGTGCACCGTGAATGGAATGACACATTGGACAACAGGCTTTGCGTGGCACGGATCAGCGTCTGTTCCACCTCTGGTGTCAGAGGGTATGGCTCCCCGGTCGCTTCAAATGTGCAGTCGATTTCAGCGCCCACTGCGGCACTCGCCCGCTCAACTGCGTGACATTCGGCTCTCAGAGTGGGGTGTAAGTCCGAGGCGCCAAGAGGGGACCCGTGTAAGAACTCGCGGGCCTGTTGCAAGTTGTTTTGAGCGGTATCTTCGATGAGATGAAGGGTTTCACGCCCGGAAGTGTCCACGTGCGGTTCGAGTGAGCGACTCAATAGAAGGATCGAGGTGAAGCCCTGTGAGAGCGTGTCGTGGACATCCGCTGCGAGCTTCTCGCGCTCAGCAAGACGACCAGCCCGGTGCTGGCTCAAAGAAATCTGCGTTTGTGCACGTTGCAGTTTCTCGTACGCGTTGCCCATGGCTTCGGCCTCTTTGCGTAGCTCTTGGTACAAGATGCTCACAACGGTTGCGACACACGCCCCTATAGTAGGGCCCAACAAGTACCCGGTATTGAATACTCCGTGGCGATACGAGCTGGCCAGAATCGTGAACAACATGACCATGATCACTGGGGCTGCAACATACGGCCGATACGCGTGGAGGACAATAAAGAACAGGGGAAAGCTCACCCACGCGAAACTCATGGACGACAGCATGAGGCCTGCCCACAAAATGAGGATCGCCGCCAGCCACCACGACCTGAGCGGAATAGGGTTGAAACGCTCGGGGTGTTTGGAGTGCTGCATTTCGGCAACCGTGCCCACCAGGTACAGCCCCGCGAGCATCAACGTCAAAATGAGAATCATTATGAGCACGGCCGGGTGCTGATCAAATGTGACGATGAAGCGCACGACTCCAACACCCAGCATGACGGCAAATGCGACATGCAGGGTCACGCGCATAGCGCGCAGGATCTGCGGCAACTGACTGTGCGACACCTAGTTCTCCCAGTTGAGGCTACGTTCGACCGCCTCATTCCACCGGGCACGCAAATGCTCACGTGTACGCGAATCCATGTGAGGGATAAATTCGCGGTCTTTTCTCCACAACGACGCGACGTCCCCGTGCGAATACAAACCCGCTCCCACGCCAGCGGCGAAACTTGCCCCAACAGCAGTCGATTCGGTTTCCTTAGGGCGTACAACCGGAGCGTTGAGAACATCGGATTGGAACTGCAAGAACGCGTCGTTCACGCTCATCCCGCCGTCTACCCGGATCACTCCCAGATCCGTACCCACATCCGAAACCAAAGCGTCAACGACCTCGGCGGCCTGAAAAGCCGTTGAGTCCAAAGCCGCGCGGGCAATGTGGGCCGCGGTCGTAAAACCCGTCATGCCCACAATGGTTCCACGCGCATCCGGTCGCCACCGGGGCGCAAACAGCCCAGCGAACGCGGGAACAAAGAATACGCCACCAGAATCTTCCACGGAAGCAGCCAGCGTTTCGACCTGTTCAGACGTTGAAATGATTCCCAGGTTGTCGCGCAACCACTGAACCAAGGAACCGGCAACCGCAATTGAGCCCTCCAACGCGTAATGGAGAGGCCCGTCTGCGATCTGATACGCCACCGTGGAAACAAGGCCGTGGTTCGAACGCACAATTTCAGTGCCCGTATTGGTCAGCAAAAAACACCCAGTGCCAAACGTGACCTTGGTGTCGCCGGGATTGAAACACACCTGACCAAACGCGGCAGACTGCTGATCACCCAGAACACCGGTCACCGCAGTTCCGCTCAACAGCTGATTGGAACGCACCGTGCCCAGTTCGCCCACTGACGGGCAAATGCGGGGGAGAAGTTGTTCCGGAATCCCAGTGAGCTCCAACATATGCTGCGACCATTGGCCCGTACGAATGTCCATGAGCATGGTGCGCGACGCGTTCGTCACGTCAGTGACGTGCTCACCCGTGAGGTTAAACAAGAGCCACGCGTCGATCGTGCCGAACCGTAGCTCGCCTTTTTCGGCGCGTGCGCGGGCGCCCTCCACGTGGTCAAGAATCCACATGAGCTTAATGGCCGAAAAATACGTGTTGACGGGTAGGCCAGTGATCGTGGCGATGTCGTCAGCATTTTCGCTCAACCGCTCCACATACTCAGTTCCACGCGTGTCTTGCCACACGATCGCCGGGTAAATGGGCCGGCCCGTGGAGGCCTCCCACACGACTGTGGTTTCGCGTTGATTCGTCACTCCCACACACGCGATATCGGTGCCGGTGAGCTGGGCTTTACCCAGAGCAGAGCCGATCACTTGGCGACTTGTGCGCCAAATTTCCAGAGGGTCGTGTTCAACCCAACCGCCCCGCGGAAAGTGCTGTGTGAACTCTTGGGAGGACTGAGCAACAGTGCGGCCATCTTCAGTGAAGATGACCGCACGTGTTGACGTCGTTCCCTCATCGAGTGAAAGAACGTAACCCATCTTTAGGCGCGCTTAGGCAGGGCAGGGAAGTCGACTCCAGCCATGTCAGCCAAACAACGGACTACCTGGCACGAGTAGCCGTACTCGTTGTCGTACCACACGTAGACCACAACGCGGTCGCCGTCGACGATCGTCGCCAGACCGTCGACCACACCGGCACGCTTCGAACCCACGAAGTCGGTGGAAACGACCTCGGGAGAGTTGATGTAGTCAATCTGATTGCGCAGGCTCGAGTGCAACGAGGTGTTGCGCAGGAACGTGTTGAGTTCGTCAACCGTGGTTTCGCGCTCCAGGTTGAGGTTCAGAATCGCCATGGACACGTTAGGCGTGGGGACGCGAATCGCGTTACCCGAAAGCTTGCCCTTGAGTTCAGGGAGTGCCTTGGCAACGGCCTTAGCGGCACCGGTCTCGGTGAGCACCATGTTGAGTCCGGCAGCACGTCCACGGCGCGCACCCTTGTGGAAGTTGTCGATGAGGTTTTGGTCGTTGGTGAACGAGTGAACCGTCTCCACGTGACCGTTCTTGACACCGTATTCGTCGTTGATCACCTTAAGCACTGGGGTGATCGCGTTCGTGGTGCACGACGCAGCTGAAAGGATGGTGTCGCTGTCTTCGATAGCGGAGTTGTTGACACCGTACACAATGTTCTTGATGTCGCCCTTACCAGGAGCGGTGAGGATGACTTTGCCAACACCCTTGGACTTCAAGTGCTGGCCCAGACCCTCTTCGTCGCGCCAACGACCAGTGTTGTCCACAACAATGGCGTCCTTGATGCCGTACTGGGTGAAGTCGACAGAGGACGGGTCGGAGGAGTAGATGACCTGGATGAGGACACCGTTGGCTAGGATCGTGTTGTTTTCTTCGTCCACGGTAATGGAGCCGTCGAACTTGCCGTGAACGGAGTCGCGGCGCAGAAGCGAGGCACGCTTGATGATGTCGTTTTCACCGTTTTTGCGGACCACGATCGCGCGGAGGCGCATTCCGGTTCCACCGTTGCGGTCAATGAGAATACGCGCAACCAGACGACCAATACGTCCAAACCCGTAGAGCACAACGTCGCGTGGCTCTGGGGTTTCGGCTCCGTTGGTGACGTCGGAAAGTTCGTTCTTGAGGTATTCGCCGAGGTCGCCGCCGGCTTCGCGGTATCCGGCAGCCAGGCGACCCAGGTCAAGGCGGGCACCGGACAGGTTGAGTTTCTGGAGTTCGTTGACGATTGCGAGGGTTTCGTTGAGGTCCAGATCTTTTCCGTCAAAGTGGCGTGCGTAGCGGTGCGCCTTGACGATTCCGATTGTGGACTTGTTCAGCAGGGAACGTCCGTAGATAGTCAGCAGAACGTCGTTGTTACGGAACAGACGCCCAACGCCAGGCAGGATCTGTTCGGCAAGTTCGGACTTGGTGTTCCACTCTTGCAGTTTGGTGTTAGCCACTTCGCTCACAGCGACTCCTTCGTGTTTGTGTGCACGCTTTGTGCCGATTTATCTTGCTCGCAGGGTTGCTGCGCTTAAACCTTTTCTTGTGGTGTGTTTATTCACGACCCTCGTACCGTTTGAGGCCAAACAGTGTGAGGAAAATGAGTCCGACAGCAGTCAGCACTGCAAGCAATGAACTAGTGAGGTCGATGTCGTCGTCCTTCTGCTGAGCTTGCAGTGGTTTGCCTTGGGGAACCGTGTGGAAAACTCGGTCGTCGTGGCTGGTACCCATCCACGCGGCGACCATGAGCAGGATCCTGATGAACAGGTTCATGGACAGCATGATCGCAATAATGGGTCCAAAGAGTGCCGCTGTGGGCGAACCGGAGAAGATGCTGATGAGCACGGTTGCCAAGTTCAACAGGACGGTCAGGGCCAAAGCACCTGTCAAGGATCCGATCGCACGAGTGCGCATAGGGATCTTCTTGTCCGGGATCGTGGTGAAGATGAACATGAACAGCAACCAGTTCATGGCAACCGCAAGCGCAATCGTGAGGATATTAAACACGATCGCAAACCAGCCGGGGAGGTTCAGCCAGTTCGCGATTGCGCTTTGCAAACCGGTACCCAACACGGTTGCTGCCAGCGTGAGGAAAATGAGAACCAGAATTCCTAGAAGCGTGTACACATTGTTGATAGTGCGCGCAACAAACGGCTCTTTAGGAATGTTGTCCATGTCGTCGGTGAGCTGCGCCCGAATCGCGACCTTGAGATTCCCGATGAACCCCTGAGCGGTGAACAGGGCAGACAAGATACCCACGATTCCTACAGCTTCCCAGTTGTCCAGGAAGTTCTGAAGCATGGAGACGAGTTTGTCTTGACCAGGAGCCGTTTCGGTAATCCAGTCGTTGACAACCCCCACCCATTCGGGTTTGAGCACGTCCAGTGTGAAGCCCAGGATTGCGAACGCAAACATGAGGATGGGGATGATCGCAAGAACGAGGAAGTAGGTGATCGCTGCGCCAAATTGGTTCCCCAGCCTGGCGCCGAATCGCGCGACCGTGTCCTTGAGGTGAACGACAAACGGCTTGTTGAGCAGTTTCTGCGAACGCGCTTGAGCCGACGAACGCTTAGTCAGAAGAGCTACGTGTGACATTCAATCCTCGTCAGATTTCCAGAGCGTTAAAGTCTGTGGGGCCTTCGCCCTGATCGTAGATATCTTTGGGGCTGCCCACCAGCAAGTGGTCGGGGCGACGTGCGACGCGACGGTCCTTGTTCGGATAGTCGAACTGTGCGAGTACGTGGCGCATCGCTTCCAGCCGAGCGCGTTTCTTGTCGTTGGACTTCACCACGGTCCACGGTGCCTGAGCCGTGTCCGTATAGAAGAACATTGCCTCTTTGGCTTCTGTGTATGCGTCCCACTTGTCCAAGCTCGCCAGGTCAGTGGGGGAGAGTTTCCACTGCTTGACAGGGTCGGTTGAACGGGACGTGAAGCGGTGGAGCTGTTCTTCGCGTCCAACTGAGAACCAGAACTTGATGATCTTGATTCCCGAGTTCACCAGCATGGTTTCGAACTGTGGGCACGAGCGGGTGAAGTCGAGGTATTCAGCTGGCGTGCAGTAGCCCATCACGCGTTCGACACCGGCGCGGTTGTACCACGAACGGTCGAACATGACGATTTCGCCCGCAGCTGGCAAGTGCTGGACGTAACGCTGGAAGTACCACTGGGTCTGTTCGCGTTCCGTGGGCTTTTCTAGGGCTACGACGCGGGCGCCACGTGGGTTGAGGTGTTCGGTGAAGCGCTTGATGGCGCCACCTTTACCTGCTGCGTCACGTCCTTCGAAGATGATGACGACACGTTCGCCGGTTTCCTTGATCCACGTCTGAAGCTTGAGAAGCTCGATCTGAAGTTTGCGTTTTTCGCGTTCATACGCCGGCCGCGCCATTTTAGTGCGGTACGGGTACCCCTTCTTCCAGGCCTTGGATTTTGATTTGGTTCCTGAAACCTGCCTCTGGAGGGAACGCAGAGAGTCAATTTCGTTGGCGAAGTCAGGAATGCCGTCAGGGGTCAGCTCAAACTTAGGTGTTTCCTCAGCTGATTCGCTCTGAGATGCGTCAGCCTTCTTGGAATCAACCTGATTGGCGTCGGCCTCGACACCGTCGTCTACGTTGTGTGGGGCAGTTGTTTCGGTGTCGTTTGTGGGCGTGTTTTCACTCATACCTTTAAGTCTATATTTTGAAGTACCCAGGTGCCACAAGTGGTGGGACCAGAGCCCGCATGAAAGCTAGTATCACGCGTTCTCTGGGCCGTAAATGTCGTCAATGTAGGAGCTGAAGTCCTTGTTGACAATGTGGCGTTTCACGGACTGCTTTGCTGAAAGGTAGCCATTTTGTTCCGTGAGTTGAGCGGGAACAATCCGGTATTCGCGGATCGACTCAGCACGTGAAACCCTGCGGTTGGCCACTTCGATTGCCCGCGAGACAGATTCGTTGATCTTTTCATTGCCGGGTACGTCTTCGAGTGATAGGGCAGGCAGGCCACGGTTTTCCAACCAGGCCGGAAGCATCTCCATGTCCGGGAAGATCAGAACCGAGACGAACTTCTTACCTTCACCAATCACGACTGCTTGGCCAATGACCGGGTGGCGTCGCAGCTCATCTTCAAACGGGGCAGGAGCAACGTTCTTGCCACCAGCAGTAATAATGAGTTCCTTTTTGCGTCCGGTGACACTGACATATCCGTCTTCGTCAAGCGTTCCAAAGTCACCCGTGCAGAACCATCCGTCGACAAAAGCGTCTTGGGTAGCTTGCGGGTCGTTGAGGTATTCCTTAAAAACGCTGACACCTTTGGCAAGAATCTCGCCATCAGGTGCCACTGCAACCGTGTTTCCAGGCAGTGGCACGCCCACGGTTCCAATCTTGGACTTACCGGGAGTGTTTACGGCGATTGGGGCGGTGGTTTCTGTCAGTCCGTACCCTTCGAGAATGTCCACGCCGATTCCCTTGAAGAAGTGTCCCAAGCGGAAGCCCAGCGGGCCACCGCCGGACACGGCGTGCGTTGCCTGTCCACCCAGAACTGCGCGGAGCTTGGAGTACACCAAAACGTCGAAGAGTTTGTGCTTGGCTTTGAGCCATGGGGATACCTTGCCTTCGCTCAAAGCAACGGAATATTGCACTGCGACGGCTTCAGCCGCCCGGAAAATGGGTGCCTTCTTCTCAGCCTCAGCTTTTTGCAGTGCGGAGTTGAAGACCTTTTCAAAGACGCGCGGGACACCCAGAATAAACGTAGGACGAAACGCTCCCAGAGCCTCCGTGAGTTTCGTCAGATCCGATTCGTGTGCCAGCGTGACACCGTGAAGAATGCTCATCACTTCAATGAAACGGGCGAACACGTGCGCGGTGGGAATGAACAGGAGACACCGGGCGCCAGGAGTGACAACCTGGTTGATCTGTACGGCGGCGCTGGCTGCGGTGTCAACGAAGTTCGCGTGGGTGAGAACGCATCCGCGTGAGCGGCCCGTTGTTCCCGAGGTGTAAATGATGGTCGCGTCGTCAGACTTCTTGCGTGAGGAGCGGGCGGCCTCGACGACCTCGGCGGTCACATCCCGGCCAGCGACGACAAGCGAACGGCGACCGTCCTCATCCCACACGCTGATGTCCAAAGTTTCTTCGATCCCACCTGCTTTAGCAGCCTGAGCCACGCGGTCACTGTGGTCCTGGGACTGTGCGACAACAAATTTCAGGCCGGTGTCCTTGAGGATCCACGCCAGCTGGTCTTCACTCGACGTGTCGTAGAACGGAACTGACACGCCACCAGCGAACCAAATGGCGAAGTCGTAGGTAGTCCACTCGTAACTGGTGGCCCCAAAAATCCCCACGCGGTCACCAGGCTTGATGCCCCGGGCAATAAGACCCTTGGCCACTTCAACAACTTCGCGGTGGAATTGCTGCGCAGAAATTGCGACTTCGCGGTCGTTTTCCAAAAGAGACAGCATGTGCGCGTGTGGATCTGATGTGACCCTGGCTACAAACACGTCGGTGATGGTGTCGCTTTCTGGCAGGTCAAAAGTTAAAGGCGTGGAAGATGAACTCATCGTTGCGGACATCGAAGCTCCCTATTGTATATGCGACATCATCGGCGTGGATATTCAAGTACCTATCCTACGGGGTAGAGGGGTATTTTCTAAGCCGTACGTTACTGATGAGTGAAAGAGTTACGTTGGCAGGCGTGAGATAGCCTAAAGTGGCTGTACGTAGGTCATGCCACTTCAGGCTCGCCACGCAAGGCGCAGTCTTAGAAACCCGAAAGGACGCCAATGAGTAACGCTCCCGAGCAGCCCACCTATCGCTACGATGCGCAGCTGGCGGGAGACATTGAACTCAAATGGCAAGACCGGTGGGAAGAAGACGGCACTTTCGCCTCCTCCAACCCGGTAGGTGACTTGGCCGGTGACAACCGCAATTTGGGCGCACCCATGTACCTCATGGACATGTTCCCGTACCCGTCCGGGAAGGGTCTCCACGTAGGACACCCGCTGGGGTACTTGGCAACTGATGTGTATGCCAGGTACCAACGCATGTTGGGCCGTAACGTGATGCACGCGCTGGGATATGACGCGTTTGGTCTGCCAGCTGAACAGTACGCGGTGCAGACGGGCCAGCACCCACGCATCACCACCAATCAAAACATCGACAACATGCGCAGGCAGTTGCGACGCTTGGGTCTGGGGCACGACCCTCGCCGTTCGTTTGCGACAACCGATCCCGAGTTCGTGAAGTGGACGCAGTGGATCTTCGCCACGATTTTCGACGCGTGGTATGACGCTGACGCAGCCAAGGCGCGCCCCATCGGCGAACTGATTGAGCAGTTCGAAACCGGTGCACGTGACACCGGACGGGGTGCGTGGGCTGAGCTGAGCCCACGTGAACGCGAAGAAGTTTTGCAGGACTACCGGTTGGCGTATGTGAGCGAATCGCCAGTGAACTGGTGCCCCGGACTGGGCACAGTGCTCGCGAACGAAGAAGTGACAGCAGAAGGTCGTTCTGAGCGCGGTAACTTCCCGGTCTACACGCGCAAACTCAAGCAGTGGAACATGCGCATTACTGCGTACGCCGACCGTTTGGACGCGGACCTGGACACAGTGGAGTGGCCCGAGGCGGTCAAACACATGCAGCGCAATTGGATTGGGAAATCTGTGGGTGCGTTGGTGCGTTTCACTGGTCATAACGTCCCCAAGCTCGAGGTGTACACCACACGTGCCGACACGCTGTTTGGAGCGACATTTGCGGTTCTTTCTCCAGAACACCCGCTGGTCGATGAGTTTGTGACTGCTGCGTGGCCAGAAGATGTGAACCCAGCGTGGACCCAAGGGGCGGCGACCCCCGCCGAGGCGGTCGCCGAGTACCAGCGTGCCGCGGCAGCGAAGACTCCGGCCGAGCGTCAGGAAGACAAAAACAAAACGGGTGTGTTCACGGGAAGCTACGTGAAGAACCCTGCAACCGGACAAGATATGCCCGTGTTTGTGGCCGACTACGTGCTCATGGGGTACGGAACCGGTGCGGTCATGGGTGTTCCGGCTGAAGATAGCCGCGACTGGGACTTTGCGAAAGCGTTTGGTCTGCCCTATATCCGCACGGTTGAACCGCCTGCGGATCACGATGAAGACCAGCCGTACTTGGGTGAAGGCCAGAAGATCAATTCGGCGAACGAACACATTGACGTCAACGCTGTGGAAGTCGATGAGGCTAAGAACCGCGTGGTTGAGTGGCTGGCTGAGCAGGGGCTCGCACAGGAGACCACGCAGTACCGCTTGCGTGACTGGCTGTTTAGCCGCCAGCGCTACTGGGGTGAACCGTTCCCTATCGTCTACGACGAAGAAGGCACACCCCACTTGGTTCCAGAAGACCAGTTGCCCGTTGACCTTCCTGAACTCGAGGACTTCAGCCCCAAGACCTTTGAGCCAGACGACGTGGAATCTGAACCAGAACCACCTCTGGGACGTAACCACGACTGGGTCACGGTTGAACTGGACCTGGGCGACGGGCTGAAAACCTACACCCGTGAGACCAACACCATGCCGAACTGGGCAGGATCGTCGTGGTATCAGTTGCGCTACGCGGATCCGCACAACAGCAACGCACTCGTGGATCCAGAGAACGAAAAATACTGGTTGGGCCCACGGGACGACAAGAAGCCCGGCGGCGCGGACCTCTACATCGGCGGTGTTGAGCACGCGGTCCTGCACCTGCTGTACGCCCGCTTCTGGCACAAAGTCCTTTACGACCTCGGGCACATTTCCAGCTTTGAACCGTTCTACAAGCTCATCAACCAGGGGTACATCCAGGCGTACGCATTTACCGATGCGCGCGGCGTGTACGTCCCAGCCAATGAGGTTGAAGAGAAAGAGGACGGCACCTTCTGGTACCAGGGCGAACAGGTGTCGCGTGAGTACGGGAAGATGGGTAAGTCGCTTAAAAACATGGTGACACCCGATGAGATGTACGAAGAGTACGGCGCCGACACTTTCCGGGTGTACGAAATGTCGATGGGGCCACTCGAAGTGTCGCGTGCATGGGAGACCCGCGCGGTCGTGGGTGCCCAGCGGTTCCTGCAGCGTGTGTGGCGTCTGGTGGTGGACGAAGATTCCGGTGAACTCAAGGTCACGGACCAACCAGCTGACGAAGACACCTTGCGCGTTTTGCACTCCACAATTGCGGGTGTGCGGGACGACATGGACAACTTCCGGTTCAACACGGTCGTTGCCAAGCTCATCGTGCTCACCAACCACCTCACCAAGGTGGGGGTTTCGCCACGTGAGGTCATTGAGCCGCTCGTCGTCATGCTCGCGCCTTTGGCGCCGCACATCGCGGAAGAGCTGTGGAGCAAGCTGGGCCATGAGGGCACCATCACGTATGAAGCCTTCCCCGAGGTGGACGAGCGTTATCTGGTTGAAGAAACCGTCACGTGCGTTGTGCAGGTGAAGGGCAAGGTTCGCGACCGACTGGAAGTGTCCCCTGACATTTCGGACGATGAGCTCGAAAAGCTGGCGCTGGCCTCTAAGGGTGCCCAGCGCAGCTTGGATGGCGCCGAAGTGCGCAAGGTGATCGTGCGCGCGCCCAAGCTCGTGAATATTGTGCCCATGTAGTGAGGGTGTGGCGAAAGTCACGCGTAATCTTCGTTACGAACTGCCGTATTCGTGACGTTTACGATCGGGTAAACGTTTACTGTGTAATGCATGAATGTTTCACCCGAAGAGATTCGATTGGCTTTGGGCGTCAGCCCCAGCATCGATCCCCGAGGAGCGATTCAGCGTCGCGTCCAGTTCCTGGTCGATTACTGTTTGACCACCGGCACAAGAGGTTTTGTGCTGGGAATTTCCGGAGGGCAAGATTCCACTCTTGCCGGCAAACTGTGCCAACTGGCTGTTGAAGAACTGCGCAGGCGCGATTATGACGCGACGTTCGTCGCGATGCGTCTGCCGTATCGGCTTCAGCAAGACGAACAGGACGCACAAGACGCACTCGATTTCATCGAGCCCGACCGCGTGGTGACATTCAATATCGGGGAAGCCACGGACGAAGTGTCCAAAGAGTTCACTACGGCGATGGGGCATGAGACCTCGGACTTCAACCGGGGCAACGTCAAGGCCAGAATGCGGATGATCGCGCAGTATGCGGTCGCTGGTGATCTGGGACTGTTGGTTGTTGGAACCGATCACGCTGCCGAGGCCGTTACCGGTTTCTACACGAAGTTCGGTGACGGGGGTGCCGACGTCACACCTCTTGCGGGTCTGACAAAACGTCAGGGGCGGGAAATGCTCCAAGAGCTGGACTGCCCGGAACACCTGTACCTCAAGGTGCCCACCGCTGACCTTCTGGACGACGAACCGGCCCAAACGGATGAAAGCGCTCTGGGCCTGACGTATGACGACATTGACGACTACCTCGAAGGAAAACCTGTCACAGACGACACCGCGTTTTCGATCGAGGACAAGTATCGTCGCAGCCACCACAAGCGCGTGATGCCCGTGACTCCCGCCGACACGTGGTGGATTCGCTGCTAGAAGCGCTACTAGCTTCTAGAACGCCACTACAGGCGTGAGCCGGTCGCAAGACCCAGCCACACGCTCAGCACGCATGCCAGGAGCGTCCCTCCCACATAGAGGACGCCGTGAACCGGGCGTTTGCGGAGCGTAAGTTCTAACCACCCCACCATGAGCGTTGAAAACGTGGTGAAGGCACCACAGAATCCGGTTGTGCACACGTTGAACACCGGAAACTCCACGGTGGCGCCCGTAAGTACCCCAGTGAAGAAACTTCCCACCACATTGATGAGGAACACGGCAACTGGCCACGACGCATTTAACCACCGGGTCAAGGCCGTATCGCACGCCCACCGGCACACGGCCCCTACCCCGCCAGCTAGCACGACCGCGATCAGCATAACGACCTCGGCGATGGGCGGACAGCTGAACCAATGAGCCACCCACTGATGGCGGCACAGACACCAGTCACCAGCGACACCAGGGTGAGGGTGAGTCCACCAAAGCTGGACTGTACGGTCATGAGGGCGAGCGTGGACTGTGTGGTGAGCGCCCCGCATATTCCAGCACCAACGAACAGCTTCACGGGCGCGGCCCACGGCGTTCGCGCATCCAACAGAAGCCCGGAAAGAAAAGCCAGAATGAGCGTTCCCACGGTGTTGACCGTGATGAGGCCCGCCGTTTCACCAAGCTGGAAAACCGCGACACGGCCCCAGGTGCCTAGTGCACCACCGGCAAACACCAGAAGAGGTGGGAGAAGACGCGACACTACGAGTCGAGTGAGTTTTCGAAGACGACACGTTCAAAGGTAGCGCGTGCCGTGACAAAACTGTTTGCCAGGTTCTCACCGTGGTTCTGGGCGCGGCTGAATTCATGCCAGCCACCTTCACGCGTGTCACCAGGTTTGACCACCAGCTCGTTGGCGTTCTGGTCGTCAGGTGTCATCTCTTGTTTGACCCAGTCGCGTAGAGCAGTCCCTGTGCGGAAGAGATCCATAAAGGCGTAGTGAGCGTCGCGGTTGATAAATGATTCGTGCTCACTTTGCGACAGGAAGGTCTCGAGGGCGCGCAGTGACTCTTGGCTGAGTGAAGCGACCTGCGACACGCGCAGTTCCTGTACAAGCCCAGTGTCCTGGGGGAACAGGGACCGAATCCGGGTTGCGTGTTCAGCATCAGGGTTCTGGGGTTCGTCCTCAACCTGAGTGAGCTGCACACGGTTGGACTGCTCATACGCTTGAGTCAGCTCATTGCCGAGTCTGTCGATGCGGGCCTGTGTGGAAGACCATTCGTAGGCCAGTCCCACGACGCCCAGTGCGGTGATGGCAGCCGAGATCAGACCAATGATCCACGCCACCGAATGTAACGGGGGGATCAGGAACAGGATAAGAGCAAGGACGGCGACTGCAAGGATAAGAGTCGCTGCCCATGAATTCACTAAAAAGTCTCCAAAACGCCTCACGGCTGAAAGTCTAGCGAAAACAGTGTGCGAGATTGTGGACTTCTATACTGATCTGAGGAACGAGCCTCATCAGACATCTAGCCTACGGAACGGAAAAACTTTAATGAGCACAATATCGGTAGTCGGGTGCGGGTACTTGGGTGCTGTTCACGCGGCAGCCATGGCGTCGGTTGGACACACGGTGATCGGTGTTGATGTAGACGAAAACAAGGTGCGTGCACTGTCGAATTTTGACGCGCCATTCTTTGAACCGGGCCTGCCTGAGCTTCTCAAAAAGGGACAGGAGTCAGGAAACCTCACGTTCACGACCGACATTGAACAAGCCAAGGACGCAACGGTCCACTTCGTGTGCGTGGGAACCCCGCAACGTCAAGGCGAATTCGCAGCTGACATGACATATGTCGAGGCGGCGTTTGAATCGGTGGCCACTATTCTCAAGCCCGGTGATGTGGTGGTGGGGAAGTCAACCGTTCCCGTGGGAACAGCCGCACGTATGGAACCTACTGTGACCGAACACGGTGCGGTTTTGGCATGGAATCCCGAATTCTTGCGCGAAGGGCACGCAGTTGATGACACTTTGACCCCTAACCGCATTATTTACGGGGTGCCGGAGGGCGAAGCTGGTGAGAAGGCTACCGCTGCTCTTGACGAGGTGTACGCGCACAACCTCGAAACTGACACGCCACGCCTCATCATGGACTACGCAACTGCTGAGCTGGTGAAAACCGCAGCCAACTCGTTCCTTGCGACCAAGATTTCTTTTATCAACGCCATGGCGGAACTGTGTGAAGCCGCCGGCGCTGATGTTACGGTCCTTGCCGATGCCATTGGGATGGACGACCGGATCGGTCGTAAGTTCCTCAACGCGGGTCTGGGCTTTGGAGGCGGGTGCCTGCCTAAAGACATTCGAGCCTTTATGGCTCGTGCCGGCGAACTGGGTGCTGACCAAGCCGTTGCGTTCTTGCGGGAGATCGACTCGATCAACATGCGCCGTCGCGTCCGCATGGTCGACTTGGCACGTGAGCAGGTCCACGGTTCCTTCATCGGGAAGAAAATTGCCGTTCTCGGAGCAGCGTTCAAGCCGTACAGCGACGATGTGCGCGATTCGCCGGCTTTGGCTGTAGCAGGTCTGATTTCGCTACAGGGCGGTTCAGTCGTTGTGACCGACCCACAGGCGATTGAGAACGCGCGGAAGATGTTTGGGCAGCTCACGTATGCGGAAACGGCAGAAGAAGCCCTGCACGATGCCGACGTGGTGCTCCTACTGACCGAATGGCGCGAATACCGTGACCTTGACCCTGTTGAGGTGGGGAAACTGGTGAAGAGCCGGGCCATTGTCGACGGGCGCAATGTTCTAGACCCATTGCAGTGGCGTGAAGCTGGCTGGTCGTACCGCGCTTTGGGTCGCCCGTGACGCGCGGGATTATTGTCGATTCCACTGCTCGCTTAACACAACAGGACATTGAGGAGCTTTCGGCTCACTGCGTTGTGCGAACGGTGGACTTGACGGTTCGTGTGGGGGAAGAAGACCGGCCCGACTCAGACTGGACTCCCCAAGAAGTGTGTGACGGGCTCAGAAACGGGCAACGCGTTTCCACGTCAATGCCTGAGCCTCACGCTTTCACGCAAGCACTCGAAGAGCTTACATCGGCCGGGGTTGACGATGTTCTGATTCTCACCCTGTCTGGGGCGCTGTCGGGAACAGCGGAGTCCGCCCGTGCTGCGGCCGCGTCGAGCCCTATCCCCGCCGAGGTGGTTGATTCCCTCACGCTGTCGGCAGGTTTGTTGGGGGCTGTGCGGGTGGCGGCACACACCTCGGGCGTGGTACTTGGGGCCGCTGCCAAGGAGGTTGAGCAGTGGTGCCAGGGGAACACCCGGGTGGCGTTTATCCCCGAGTCTTTGGACTGGTTGCGTGCCGGAGGGCGGATTGGGGCAGCGTCAGCGTTGCTTGGGAAGACGCTGTCGATCGTTCCTGTTTTGGGCCTGTCCGATGGGCGTGTGGTGGCGCGTACCAAGGTGCGGACGCGCAGCAAGGCCGTGGCGAAACTGGCAGACTTTGTGAAGGACTCGTGTGAGCTTTTAAGTGGCCATGGGCCTGTGGATATCGTGGTGGTCCACTCAGAGCAAGACATCGACAGTGCCAATGTGGCCGCCCGGGACCTGGTTGATGCCGTCGCCGAGGTGGTCGACAGTCTGGGTGCGAAAGTACAGGCCCGCCTGGAAACACGGGTGGCGTCAACAGTGGTGACCGGGCATGTTGGGCCGGGCACTGTGGGGGTTTTTGTACAGTCACGCCCCGGTGGATAATTCGGCCGTGTAGAAGGCACGCGCTGTGTGGATGATGAACTGGTTTCCACAGAGGCGTTTGTGCGCGATGCGTCAAGTGAGTGGCGTTCATAGGGTGAGGCCATGTCAGCTTCACCAGATGATCGTTTTGCCGGCCTAGTAGGCGCGTCGCATCAGGGGTGGAAACCCGAAGACGACCTTGATGACTTGGTGCCGGGGAACCGGCCCGTGCCCGCGCGCGTGATCATTGTGGCGGTTGCCGTGGTCGTCGTTCTTGCGGTTGTTGGGCTCATCATTTTTACCGCCCTTAAACAGTCACCCGACTCTGGGGGAGAAGCTGCTGGGGCCACTGAGCCTGGGCCACCGGTTGCATCAGAGGTGGGATCAGAGGTGGGGCCACCTGCGAACTCACCTGCCAGCGAGGTGACTGTTCACGTTGCTGGCGAGGTGAAGAACCCGGGAGTCATGACTCTGCCGGCAGGTTCCCGTGTCACGGATGCGGTCCAGGCCGCAGGAGGAATGACGCACAACGCTGACCCGTCTGCGCTCAACCTGGCACAGCCACTTAACGACGGTGAACAGATCAAAGTTCCCAAGGTGGGGGAGCCCGAGGTGTCGAGCGGTGCGTCTGGCTCATCTGACGGGGCTTCAAGCGGTGCGTCAGGCGCTGGCAAAATCAACGTCAATACCGCTTCCGAAAAGGAACTGCAGGAGTTGCCAGGAGTGGGGCCTGCAACCTCGGAAGCGATCATCAAACACCGGGAAGAGAACGGCAGATTCGAAAGTATTGAACAGCTCGAGGACGTGCCAGGAATCGGGCCTGCGATCCTTGAACGCCTCACCCCGCTTGTCACGGTGTGATGAGGCGCGTCATTCTGAAGTTCCCGGCCACAGTCCGGCTCGTGGTGGCAGCCACTGCCGCGTGGACGTGCGCGGTTTTTGCGCCTCCTTTGTGGGTAGCCGGTCTGTGCGCAATGGGCGCGAGTGTCGCGGCAATTGGGTGTACCGTGTACGCGCAACGCGGCGAGCGTTCCAGTGCCCCATTCCGAACGACCCTGCGCGCGCTGATATTCGTTTTGCTTTTCGCGTGCGGGGCAAGCGGCATCGTGGTGGCCAGTGTGCACGCTCGCAACCCACCCGGAAACATCCGTGGAGAATTCACTGTCATCACCGACCCCACACAACTCGAAGCCGGCATACACGTCGCCCAGGTTGCCGGGCGAACCGGAGTGCTCAGCGCATTCAGCAGGAAAGAACTGCCTGCAGCGGGTACGCGCATCTACCTAGACACCCACGGCACGCGCGACGGACCTCAAACCAAAGCCTTTATCGACACTTGGCACGTCACTGGAACCCCCAACGCGGCCTGGCGCGTCCGGGCTTCCCTCCGCGCCCATTTGCGCGCCACCTCGGGACACAGCCACGCAGGCGCCAGGCTGCTTCCCGGCCTCGTTGTGGGGGACACCTCGGGACTGGATGCCACCTCGGAGACCAACATGAAAGCCATGTCGCTCACCCACATCACGGCGGTCTCTGGCTCCAACATCTCTTTAGTGGCACTCACCGTGCTCAGCCTGATGCGCCTTGCCACCAACCGACGCCTCATCACGGTAGGCGCGGCGGTTGCAGTGACAGCCGGCTACGTGTTCGTCGTGGGGCCCGACCCGTCCGTCATCCGGGCCGCCGGCATGGGGCTTTTAGGCGCAATCGTGCTGGTTCGCGGGACCGGACGCGCCGGCATCTCCATCATCGCAAGCACCGTTGTCGTCCTGCTGGTGATGCGACCAGAACTCGCAGTATCCGCAGGCTTCATCCTCTCAGTCGCAGCCACCACGGCACTCATGGTGATGGGCGACCCCGTAACGCGCCTCGGAACGCGCCTAGGGTTGCCCAGATTCCTCGCACAAGCGCTCGCAATTCCGCTTACCGCTCAAATCGGAGTGTTCCCCGTAACAGTCGCTTTGGGGAACCCGCCGAGCGCGTGGGCCGTGCTGGCCAACGCAGTGTGCGCCCCTGTAATCGCGCCAGCGACACTCGCTGGCATGCTCGTTCTGTGCACGCAAATGATTCCGTTTGTGAGCGGGGCGATCGCGTGGTTCGGCGCAGTGTGTTCGTGGTGGATACCGGCAGTCGCGCAGTTCGCCGTCACCCTCCCGGGAGCACACAGCGCATGGCCCACCGGCCCCACCGGAATCGTTCTAGCCACGTGTGTGAGTCTGTTGAGCGCTGTGGCGGTGATACTGCGCTCGCGTGTGTGCGTCGCGCTGGCCGCCCTGGCATTGCTGCTGGGAAGCTGCGTCCCACTGATTGCGACCCCTCGCTACACGGACTGGGTTGCCGCCGTATGTGATGTGGGGCAGGGGAGCGCAACCGTGATTAAAACAGGGCCGTCCTCGGCACTCGTTATTGACACGGGTGCCTATGACGACAAGATAGACGCCTGCCTCCGTAGCCTGAACGTCACCCACGTAGACCTGGCGCTGTCCCACCTGGATAAAGATCATGTGGGAGCCATAGAAGGAGTGTCCCGAGGTCGCACCCTGGGAACCGTGTATGTGTCACCTGCCGACGCAGGAGGGGCAGAGTTGAGAGCCTTGCGCTTACCTGGAATCCCCACCACAGTAGAACAAGGTCAGGTGTTCCAACACGGGCAGACGACGTGGTCAGTCCTGTGGCCCGGGGCCACGCGCAAGCCCGGCTCCAACGCCACCTCACTGGTCATTCGAGCGGAAGTCGCAACCACCTCGGGCACGGTCTCCTTACTAATTCCCGGGGACGTGGGCAAGGACGAACAGCGCGTGCTTGCCCGCGACATCGAACCTGCCGACATCCTGCTGGCACCCCACCACGGGTCACGCGACCTAGACGAAAAGTTCTTCCGCGCAGTGAAGCCACGTGTGGGGGCGGTATCCGTAGGGCCCAACACATACGGACACCCCACCGGGCACGCACTCAGGGCTTTTGGGCCCATTCCCGTATTGCGTACGGATCAGTGCGGAACACTCGTCCTTGACGAAGAAGGGAACTTTACCGGGAGTGAATGTCAGGCACGGCTGTGACGCGTACGGGCGGTGTGACTCCCCGTGACTCGGTAGGGTAGGAGCGTGGCGAAAAAGAACCTGGTGAGCTGGCTTAAAGCGAAACCCACACCCCTTGCCGTGGTGTCGGGGTCAGAAGCTGTTTTAGTGCGAAAAACGCTGGAACGTATCAGCGCCAAAGTGGATCCGGATGTTGAGCGGGTGCGCTTGGACGCGTCGCACTACGAGCCCGGATCACTCCTGCAAGCGTGCATGGCCAGCTTGTTCTCAGCTCAGAAGTACGTAGTTGTGGACTCACTTGAGTCGATGAGTGACGACTTCCTTGCCGACGCTCTGTCATATGTAGGCGATGCCAACCCCGACGCCGTGGTGGTCTTTCTTCACGGGGGTGGTAACCGTGGCGCGAAGCTCTTGAAAGCGCTCGCCGCGCAAGGTGCGCCCACGTATGACGCGACACCACTGAAAACCGATGCTCAAAAAAGCGATTTTGCTACCGGGGAATTTAAACGCGCCGGCCGTTCAATTGAACCCGATGCCTTCGCCTCACTCATGTCGGCACTGTCTGCGGATGTGAGTGAGCTGGCGGCCGGAATCGAACAGCTGCTCTCTGACACGCAAGGCACGATTGACCGAGCCACCGTGGAAAAGTACTACGCGGGGCGAATCGAAGCGTCTGGCTTCAAGGTCGCCGATGCGGCGATTGCGGGGAAACGCGCAGAGGCGTTGAGCCTGTTGCGGCACGCTCTGGAAACTGGAACTGATCCAGTGCCTTTGGTGGCCACGATTGCTATGAAACTGCGCCAGTTAGCAAAGGTTGGCGGGATGCGTGGAAGTGCAGGTCAACTGGCCGGAGAACTCAAGATGGCTCCGTGGCAGATCGACAAGGCCAGGCGGGAACTCCGGTACTGGAGCCCAGAAGCATTGGGGGATGCGATCATGCTCACCGCCTGGGCCGATCACGCGGTCAAAGGTGGGGGACGCGATCCCGAATACGCAGTCGAACGACTCATCCTGGGTGTAGCGGAATACGCAAACCAAAAATAATTTCCGGAAAGCACTTGCCAATGTGGAAAGTAGTAGATATTGTGAAACTACATTCCACAACAGCCTGATGGCTGGTTTGCACAAGGAGAATCCCCATGGCACATGTAAACCCGGAAAACGTTAGCCCAGAACAAGCGCGTGAAGCCCTCAACGTTGCGGACGGCGCGCGCAAATCATTCGACTCCGCCAATAACCTGCCATTAGCGGGACTGCTCATTTCTACTGGATCAACAGCAACCACGATTCCACTTTTGGTGGCCGTGAGTGAAGAATTCCCTGTCGTTGGTTTCGTCTTCGCGATGGCTCTCATGGTCCCAGGGTTCACGGTGTACACACTCGCCCGCTCGTGGTCCAAGACAGACTCGCCCATTTTCTTCTCGGTTTTAGGTGGCCAGCTGCTGGGGTTCATGGCGGGAGTCATCGGTTGGGGTGCGGGCGCACCTCCGGTCGTCTTGTATGCCGGAGCTGCAGTTTCGCTGGTTGCAACAACAGTGGGAATGCTGATGCTGATGAATCGGGGTAAGTAATGACGACGCACGCACTTGAACAGTTATCGCCTCTGCTGTCCAACCCCACCCGCCTAGCTTTGGTCGCAGGCCTAGACGGTTGCGTGAAGTCGGACTTCCAAACGATCAAGCAACAGCTGTCCGTCACCGACTCCACCCTGTCAAAACATATCGCCGTGCTTGAGAAAGAGGGGTTGGTGGACGTGAAGAAGGGGTTCGTCGGCAAGAAAACAAAGACCACTCTGTCGCTGAGTAAAAAGGGTCGCGAGGTGTTTGAAGCTCACATGCAGGGGCTCAAAGAGATTGCGCGAATGTCATTTGCCGAAGAAGAGTAAGGCAAGGGTAGACGGATGCTATCCAAACACAAATGTGGCCCGGTGAAAACCGGGCCACATTTGTGTCTGTACTGAGAAGGTAGCTCTTAGAGAGCGTTGACCTTCTGAGCCAGCTTCGACTTGCGGTTAGCAGCGTTCCGCTTGTGCAGGACACCCTTGGAAACTGCCTTGTCCAGCTTGCGAGTAGCAGCAGCGAAAGCGGCCTGTGCTTCTTCAGCGTTGCCGGCTTCGATCTGTTCGCGGACCTTGCGGATCGCGGACTTCACTTCCGAACGCACTGCTACGTTGCGCAAACGAGCCTTTTCGTTGGTGCGGTTGCGCTTGATCTGAGACTTAATGTTTGCCAATTCAACACTCTTCTGTCGAAACGTTCATGGTCGTGAGGGCTCTTGAACCGGATTGAAAACTGCGGGGAAACACAGAGTTCACTAACGGATCAAGCGTGCGAACACCCGACCTGGGCGAGACACACGCCCTGGTGAACACACAGCGTAAAACTTTACACCATTTACTGCACGGCATCAACGACGCGCGAAAACATGCTCATGGGCATAATGGCGCCTTCGCGCCTGACATCGCGGGCGTCGATGCGAATGACGCGGTCGAGCCGAATTTCAGATGGTCGCTTCTGCTTGTCCCAATCGCCAGTGCCCACGTTGATGTAGCGACTTCCGTGTTCGGATTCACGTACTTCACCAACTCCACCGGGAACATTGTCTTTGCTGGTGAGCATAAGTCCCAGAAGCCATTTGTTGTCCCGCCCAATAATGAGCACTGGGCGGTCTTTGCCTTGCGTGGGGTCTTCTTCAAAGGGCACCCACCCCCACACGATTTCACCTGGGTCCGCATCACCGTCGAGGTCGGGGGAGTAGAGAGGCTTGATGGGGCCCGTGTAGTCGCCGGGGTATCCGCCGTCGGGCTTCTTTGGAAAGCGTTGCTTGGGGCGGTCGCGCTGTGCCTTGCGGCTCGCGGTGTAGTCGCCGCTTTTTCGGCCCGAGGTGGGTTCCGGCTTGCGCTCTTTAGCCGGCGACTGGTCCTGTTTGGGGGGATCGGACTTTTGGCCCAGGAGGTCGGTGAGGAGATCGGCATTCTTGGGGTCGCTCAGTTGCCGAGCTGCAAACCTGATGCCTGACCGAATGCTTGACTGCACGTGTCGTCGAGCGAATGACTTGAAGTCCATGTCTTTAAGCGTACTAGGCCACCGGTTTCTTCGCAGTTGGTGGGCATGAGACAATGAGGAATTGGTCCACTTTCGTCAGGTGGATGTTTTCGCTGTAAAGAAAAGGACGTTTTGCATGCCCAAGGTGAGCGATTCACGATCAATTAAGGTTGCCTCGACCGCGCCGGAGCAGTTGCGCAACTTTTGCATCATCGCCCACATCGACCACGGCAAATCAACACTTGCTGACCGGATGCTTCAGCTCACGGGTGCTGTGCAGCCGCGTGATATGCGCGCCCAGTACTTAGACCGGATGGACATTGAGCGGGAACGCGGCATCACGATTAAGAGCCAGGCCGTGCGTATGCAGTGGGAGTTTGACGGGACTCCGTATGCGCTCAACATGATTGACACCCCCGGTCACGTGGACTTTACGTACGAAGTTTCGCGTTCTTTGGCGGCGTGTGAAGGTGCGCTTCTGTTGGTGGACTCGGCGCAAGGTATCGAAGCACAAACCCTTGCCAACTTGTATTTGGCAATTGAAAACGACCTCACCATTATCCCGGTGCTCAACAAGATTGACTTGCCGGCTGCTAACCCAGACAAGTATGCGCAAGAACTTGCGAACTTAATCGGCTGTGAACCAGAAGACTGCCTGCGCGTCTCCGGTAAGACCGGCGAAGGTGTTGAAGCGGTTCTTGACCGGATCGTCCGAGACATTCCCGCGCCTGTTGGCGAGAAGAATGCTCCTGCCCGCGCCATGATTTTCGACTCGGTGTACGACACGTACCGCGGAGTGGTGACGTATGTGCGTGTTGTGGACGGAAAGCTCGAGCCGCGCGAAAAAGTCGAAATGATCTCGACGCACGCGACGCACGAAGTCCTCGAAATTGGTGTGTCGAGCCCCGAACCAGTAGCTTCAGAGGGGCTCGGTGTGGGCGAAGTGGGATACATCATCACGGGCGTGAAGGATGTGCGCCAGTCCAAGGTGGGTGACACCGTGACATCGGCACGCAACCCTGCCCAAGAACCACTAGCTGGTTACCGTGACCCTAAGCCCATGGTGTTTTCCGGTCTGTTCCCCATTGACGGTTCGGACTATCCCAACCTGCGCGAAGCTCTCGACAAACTCAAACTCAATGATGCCGCGCTCACATATGAGCCTGAAACATCGGCTGCCCTGGGCTTTGGTTTCCGTTGTGGTTTCTTGGGGCTGTTGCACTTAGAGATCGTCCGCGAGCGTTTGGAGCGTGAGTTCGACCTCGACCTCATTTCGACTGCACCTTCGGTGGTGTACAGCGTGACCATGGAAGACGGTTCGGAACACACCGTGACCAACCCTAGTGAGTATCCGGAAGGGAAGATCAAAGAGGTTCGCGAACCCATGGTGCGTGCCACTGTTCTGACTCCGTCGGAGTTTGTGGGCGCGGTCATGGAGCTGTGCCAGAACAAGCGTGGGCAGATGCAGGGAATGGACTATCTGTCTGAGGACCGTGTGGAAATTCGTTACCGCATGCCACTGGCGGAAATCGTGTTTGACTTCTTTGACTCGCTCAAATCCCGCACGAAGGGATACGCGTCTCTCGACTACGATAACGACGGTGATCAGGCGGCCGCGCTTGTCAAGGTGGATATTCTCCTCCACGGCGACAAAGTGGACGCGTTCTCTGCCATTGTCCACAAGGACAAGGCGTACAACTATGGCGTGCTCATGGCGTCCAAGCTCAAGGATTTGATTCCACGTCAGCAGTTCGAGGTGCCCATCCAGGCCGCTGTTGGTTCGCGCATTATTGCGCGTGAAACGATCCGTGCGATTCGTAAGGACGTGTTGTCCAAGTGTTACGGCGGTGACATCAGCCGTAAGCGCAAGCTTCTGGAGAAGCAAAAAGAGGGTAAGAAGCGCATGAAGATGGTGGGCTCGGTCGAGGTGCCACAGGAAGCGTTCATTGCCGCGCTGAGCTCTGACGATTCCAAGTCGGAAAAGAAGAACTAAGTGCCTGCTCAGCCTGAGGGTGACGTTCCGCCGCTTGAGGGTTCGTTACCTGCTTCTGCGCTCGACTCTTCTCGAACTCTGGCGGCGTACGTTCACGTCCCGTATTGCCGAGTGCGGTGCGGTTACTGCGATTTCAACACGTACACCGCCTCGGAGTTGGGAAAAGGGGCTAACCGCGAAGATTATCCGGACCAGATCGCTTCCGAGATCGACCTGGCGGCCCGGGTTTTAGGTGAGTCGCGCGCGTTGAACACTGTGTTTTTCGGCGGAGGTACGCCCACGTTGCTGCCTGCCTCTGTTTTGGGTGGCGTGCTGTCGCAGCTGAAATCGGTGTTCGGGATTGTAACCGGTGCCGAGGTGACGACCGAGGCGAACCCGGATACGTTGAGTCCGGAGTACGTGAGTGAGTTGGCTCGTTCTGGGTTCACCCGGGTATCGGTGGGAATGCAGTCAGCGGTTGATCATGTGCTGCAGACTTTGGACCGGACGCATGACCCGGCCCGCATTCCCGAGGTCGTTAAATGGGTCAAGGACGCCGGCCTGCAGGTGAGCCTAGATCTCATTTATGGAACGCCGGGGGAGTCGTTAGATGATTGGAAGCGTAGCGTTGAGGTTGCGCTTGCGTGCGAGCCGGACCATATTTCGGCGTACTCCCTGATCGTGGAGCCGGGAACCAAAATGGGTGCACAGGTCAGGCGGGGCGAGCTGCCTATGCCCGATGAGGACGACCTCGCCGATAAGTACGAATGGGCCGACTCTGCGTTTACATCAGCCGGACTGAACTGGTACGAAGTCTCCAACTGGTCGCGGTCTGTAGACACGCGGTGTGAACACAATATGAGTTATTGGACCGGCGATGACTGGTGGGGCTTTGGGGCGGGTGCTCATTCGCATATTGGTGGAGTGCGTTTTTGGAACGCGAAGCACCCACGCGCGTGGGCTGACCGGTTAGCGAACGGGCAATCCCCGGCAGTTGGCAGGGAAGAACTCGACGCACCCACCCGGGAAGTCGAACGGATTCTGCTCTTAGCTCGGGTTCGTGAAGGTCTCGCCCTCGACTCTCTGCCATCAGCCGCCCAGAGTCTCATTGAGCGATTTGTGCGCATGGGGTATTTGCACGAAGACCGCACCTGTTTTACACCCACGCTTTCGGGCCGTCTCATGGTCGACTACATGGTCCGTGAACTGGTTGACACCTTAGATGCGTGAAAAGCCTGCGCATACACATGTATGCACAGGCTCTCACTCGGTCACGATTTCTTACTTAAAAATTGGAATGGCGACAGGAATCTTGTAGCCCTGGCCGTCCTTGGCTTTCAGCAGTGCCAAAATCTCAAACACCAGTGACCCGATGAAAATCAGTGGCGTGAGAAACGCTCCAATGCCCACGAACGTCAAGATTCCAGCAACGAAGTGCGCGAGCAAAATCGTGATTTGGAAGTTGAGGGACTGAGCTGCGTGGTGACGCACGAACGGCGATTCGTCCTTTTTGATCACGTACAGGATTGCGGGCCCAACAACGTTGGTGAGGATACCCAGAATGTGTACCAGGAGACCCATGGTGCGGTCGTCGTTGCTGGAGTTCCAGTACGATTCGGATCCTGGCCCGTACGCGCTGTCCGGAAGCTCGCTGTCCGCAGGCTGAGTCTGAGGGTATGGCTGGCCCTGGCCGGTGCTGCCGTATGACTGCCCCTGGCCGGTGTTCCCATACTGTGGCTCATTCGGGTTTGCAGTCCCGTATGCGCTGCCCTGTGATGGTTGTGGCGCTTCCGGTGCGTCTGCAGACTTAGGTGCTTCTGGAGCCTTCGGAGCTTCGGATGCCTGGGGGGCTTCAGGAGCCTTCGGCACCTCGGCGTTGGAGTTGTTGGAGGCAGGTCCTGAACCGAAGCCTCCGGTGGGGTTGGAGCCAAAGCTAGGTGGGCCGTCAGATCCGTGGGGGTTGGTCATTTTTCTCCTTGAGGATGAGAACAGTCTCTTTTTCAGTATCTACGTTACCTGCGTAAATGTGAAGGCGACCTGGGGGGAATCCCTCCATTTGGTGTCATAAATGTCGACTAGCTGGGGTCCACGGTGACAAAGTCGATAAGTTCTTCGACTCGCCCAGACAGCGAGTGGTCGAGGTCGGCGATCGTGTTCACTCGGGACAGAATGTGTGCCCACGCGCGTCCGGTGTCACCGGGCTGTTCGTATGGCCACCCCAACCTGCGGCACACGCCAGTTTTCCAGTCTTCACCACGTGGCACGGTTGGCCATTCGGGGATGCCCACGCACTGTGGTTTGACGGCTTGCCATATGTCGATGAACGAGTGCCCGATCACGTGAACAACCGGCCCGAAGCGTTCCTGCACGCGTTGGGCGATGCGGGTTTCTTTTGAACCGGACACGATGTGGTCGGCCAAAACGCCCACGCGATGAGAAGTGTCCGGTTGGAACTGTGCCAGCTTCTCTTCTAGATCATCCAGTCCGCCCAGTTCTTCGACGACGACGCCTTCGATGCGCAGGTCGTCACCCCAGATTTTTTCGACGAGTTGCGCGTCGTGCTTTCCCTCCACCCAGATACGGGAGCCGCGTGCCACGCGGGCGCGGGCGCCGGGAACGGCCACAGAGCCCGAGGCGGTCCGCTGGGGTCGCGTGGGCGTGGTGGCTGTGGGGCGGGTGAGTTCGACTGGTTTACCGTCGATCCAGAACCCTGGGCCCAGCGGGAAGCTTTGCACGTGACCGTTGCGGTCTTCGAGCCGTACCGCAAACCCGCCAGGGGCCTTTTCGACTCCCAGAATTGCGCCCACGAACCCGGTGCTCACTTCCTCAACGACCAGGCCGCGTTTGGCCGGTACCTTCCGGGAAGTGGGGCGTCGGTGGGAACGTGGCCCGCCGGATAACACGTCTGATCCGTAGTTCATCACCCCATTACCCTAGAGGGCGTTTGGTTCCGCTGTCACCCCGGCGTAGAATTGGCACTCGACGACCTAGAGTGCCAGTGGAGGGGGATCCGTGAACGACGATCGGCGAAGTCGTGTCTTGCGCGCAATCGTCGAAGACTACGTTGAGACCAAGGAACCAGTGGGCTCAAAAGCGTTGGTCGAGCGCCACAGTTTGGGTGTTTCGCCGGCCACGATTCGCAACGACATGGCCGCGTTGGAAGCACAAGGTCTCATCGCTCAACCACACACGTCTGCCGGTCGGATTCCTACCGACAAGGGCTACCGCAAGTTCGTGGATACGATCGACGAAATTAAGCCGCTGTCGGCTGCGGAACGCAGAGCGATTACTCGGATTCTGTCTCACCCTGTCGATATTGAAGACATGCTGGAACGTACAGTGCGGCTACTTGCGGATCTCACTTCGCAAGTGGCCGTGATCCAGTATCCGGTGCGTTCCCGCGAGAAGTTTCGCCACCTCGAACTCGTGGACTTAGGTGGCAACCGTCTGCTCGTGGTGTTCATTACCGACTCCGGTCAGGTGGATCAGCGCATTGTGGAAATGCGAACGACCATTGACGACTTTGAGCTCGGTACTCTGCGCACGCTATTTAACAGCGTGCTGGACGGGCGGGCGTTAGACGATGTCGCCCCGGCGCTGAGTGTTCTGGACGTTCCCGTTGCGCTGGCCGCTCCCGCGGCAGCCGTCGCCGAGGTCGTTGCCGAGTTGGCCTCGGGTCGCAGGCAAGAGCGGTTGGTGATGGCAGGAACAGCCAACCTTGCACGCTCCTCGGGCGGGATTTATGAGCATGTTGCCCCGCTTCTGGAAGCGTTCGAAGAGCAGGTGGTTCTGCTCAAGCTGCTCGCCCACATGAGCGCTGATGGCGTCAGCGTGAGCATTGGGCACGAAAACCCTGAGTCCTTGGCAACGACCTCGGTCATTGCCAGTAACTACGGATCCGAGGACTCCCGCGCCTCCCTAGCCGTGCTGGGACCCACCCGCATGGACTACCCCACAACGATTGCGGCCGTGCGCGCGGTTTCGCGTTACATTACGGTCATTTTGGACAAGTAGATTTTCAACCCACAACTAGATGAGGACACACGTGAGCGATCACTACGAAACCCTGGGTGTTTCCCGCGACGCGAGTGCTGAGGAGATTAAAAAGGCCTACCGCAAGCTCGCACGTAAGTACCACCCGGATGTCAACCCTGGCCACGACGATGAATTTAAAGCGGTCTCGGTTGCCTATGACGTCCTGTCTGATCCACAGAAGCGACGCAACTACGACGCCGGTGGTGGCGAATACGGCCAGCCAGGTGCGTCAGGGTTCGGTGGCTTCTCGGACATATTTGACGCGTTCTTCGGCGGTGGCGGAGGTGCACATCCTGGGCCCGCGTCACGTAAGCGCCCCGGCCGCGATGCGCTGGTGGGCGTGTCGATCGACCTCAAGACCGCGGTTTTTGGTGGAACGGAAGACATCTCGATTGTCACCGCCAAACTGTGCGATACGTGCCACGGTGACGGAACGCGCCCTGGGACCTCGCCCCAGACCTGTTCGCTGTGTAAGGGAGCCGGTTCCGTGCAACGCATGACCCGCACACTCATGGGACAGATGGTCACCAACCAGCCGTGCAACAACTGCGGTGGTTACGGCACCATCATTGCTGACCCGTGCCAGTCGTGTAACGGTGACGGTCGCGTGCGCGCAGAAGAAACCTTGTCAGTCAAAATCCCAGCAGGTGTCAAAGACGGAACCCGGATTCTGCTGTCCGGCCGTGGCGAAGTTGGGCCCGGTGGTGGACCTGCAGGTGATTTGCACCTCGAAGTGGCCATCCGCGAACACCCGGTGTTCACTCGCGATGGCGACGACCTGCGTGCAACAGTCACGATCCCAATGACCGCTGCAGCCCTGGGAACCACCATCAGCTTGGAAACTTTTGACGGTGAACGCGAACTTGAGATCGCACCGGGAACCCAAGTGGGCACTACGGAAACTCTGACCGGGCTGGGAGTTGGCCGCTTGCGTCGCTCTTCCCGCGGTGACCTGTTGGTCACCGTCAACGTCGAAGTGCCGTCCAAACTCGACGCAAAACAGCGTGAGCTGCTGGAACAGCTTGCCCAAATACGTGGCGAAACCACTCCAGACGTCAAACTGGGCAACCACCACCGTGGACCATTTAGCCGTCTGCGGGACCGGTTCAACCTGTGACGCTTCCGGTTTTCCTCACCCAGACCCCCTTGGCAGGCGCCGCGGGGTCTATCACGGTGGGTCCCGAGGTCGCCGGCCACGCAGTGCGCGTGCGCCGCATGGGTGCCGGAGAAGAACTCGAACTCATCGACGGCACCGGGGTGCGCCTGCGGGGAACGATCCAGGAAGGCACCTCGGAGTCAGTGACGTTAAGCGTCACCGAGGTGACAAAAGAACCCCAGCAACGACCTCGGCTGGTTCTTGTGCAAGCCCTTGCCAAGAACGACCGGGACATCCAAGCGATCGAAGCTGCCACAGAAGTGGGCGTGGACGCTGTGATTCCGTGGGCTGCGCAACGCAGCATCGCCGACTGGCCGGCCAAAAAAGCTCACAAAATGGCCGCTAAATGGAGCAATGTTCTCACCGCTGCCACGTTGCAGGCCCGGCGCGCCCGGGTGCCCGAACTGGGTGAGCTGATCCGCGGAACTGCTGTTACCCAACTGGTGACCCCCACTTCACGTGTGATCGTCCTGGACGAAACGGAATCCACCGGACTTACGGAAGCGGTGAACGACCTCGGGCAGGGGAACACTACCCAGGGGAACACTACCCACGGAGACATCGCACAGATTGTGGTGATCGTGGGACCGGAAGGTGGGATCACGCCTGCAGAAATCGACGCGCTGGTGTCAGCTGGTGCCCGGACGGCCGTTTTAGGTCCCACGATTTTGCGGGCCTCAACTGCAGGTCCTGTGGCCTTGGCGATTGTGCAGACGCTGTTGGGGCGATGGAAGTAACCCGGGCTAGACTGGTGATAGCTCAAGGAAAGGACACATTCTGGAAACCGCACCCACTGTGCAACTGACGATTCCCGATTCGATTGACCCTGTTGCACTTCTTGGCCCGGCAGATTCCAATCTCAAAACGCTCGAACGTTTAGAACCCTCAGTCGACATTTTGGCTCGCGACAGGGGCTTAAGGATTCGCGGGCCACAGGCAAATGTCGATGCGGTTGTTAAAACCGTGGGGCAGCTCAAGCGCTTGGTGGCTGCGGGGCAGCAGGTGACCTCGGGGACTGTTGAGCAAGTTCACGGAATGGAGCACGCTGAACCCGCCCAAGTCCTCACCGACAACGTGGTGTCGCATCGGGGTCGCACGGTACGTCCCAAGACTTTTGGGCAACACGAATATGTCAACGCGATCCGCAAGCACACCATCACGTTTGGGATTGGGCCGGCGGGTACCGGAAAGACGTATTTGGCCATGGCCATGGCGGTGAATGCCCTGAGCCGAGGTGACGTCAAGCGCATCATTCTGACGCGCCCGGCCGTGGAGGCGGGGGAGAAGCTGGGGTTCTTGCCGGGAACCCTGGATGAAAAGATTGACCCGTATGTGCGCCCGCTGTATGACGCGTTGCACGACATGGTCGAACCTGAACGCATCAAAGGGCTTTTAGAGTCCGGCATTATTGAGGTCGCGCCGCTTGCGTACATGCGTGGTCGCACGCTGAACGACGCGTTCATTATTTTGGACGAAGCTCAAAACACCACGCCCGAACAGATGAAAATGTTTCTCACCCGCCTGGGCTTCCAATCGCGCATGGTGGTAACGGGAGACATCAGCCAAATTGACTTGCCCGGCTCGACCCCCAGTGGCCTGAGGATTGTGGCGAACATCCTCAAAGATGTCGACGACATCTGCTTCTTCAACCTCACCAGTAAAGACGTGGTCAGGCACCCGTTGGTAAGCAAAATCGTTGACGCATACGACTCACAGCCGGGTGGTGGGGCATGAGTATCGAACTGGGCAATGAAACCGAACTCCCAGTTGAGTTGGAGCGAGTGCAGGAATGCGCGCGGTTTGCCCTTGACACTCTGAACGTTCACCCGGCCGTTGAGCTTTCTATTCGCTTTATCAGCGACGAGGTGATGAGCGAACTGCACGAAGCCTGGATGGGGCTACCGGGAACAACCGATGTGATGTCGTTTCCTATGGACGAACTCAAACCGGGGCACGACGAACCGGGTGTGCTGGGTGACATTGTGATCAGCCCATCGGTGGCTGCAGAGCAATCCGTTGCTGCCGGACACTCCATGAGCGACGAAATTTACTTGCTCACAGTCCACGGGATTTTGCATTTACTGGGCTACGACCACGGCGAGCCAGACCAGAAAGCCGAAATGTTTGCGCTGCAAAGAAAACTGTTGCTCATGTGGTTCGCTCAGATCGAACCCGGCCGTACGCACGTTCCCGAACCAACAGAAGAGTAAACCGTGGACGTTTTTATCTATTTTGCGGTTGCAGTGGTGTGCGTTCTGCTCGCATCCGTTCTCGCTGCCGCTGATTCGGCGTTCAGCGTGGTGTCTCACCACGAAGTTCACGATGCCGCTGAGGACGGTAGGCGTGGTGGCGAACGTGCGTTGAAGGTTGTGCGTGATCTACCCACCCACATCAATGTGATCACGTTCGTCCGCCAGCTTTTTGAAGCGAACGCTGTGGTGTTCATCGTGTGGGGCTTTGTCGAAGTTCTGGGCGCTAACTGGAAGAGTATGGTGCTTGCAGCTCTGATGGGAAGCGTGGCCATTTTCGTGATCGCGGGAGTGTCCCCGCGTACGATTGGGCGTCGTCGTTCGCTCCCCGTCACTTTGGCTCTCGCGGGCCCAGTTGCCGGTCTGCGCACGATGCTTGGACCACTTGCGCGTGTCCTGGTGTGGTTGGGCAACATGCTCACCCCGGACCGGGTGTACCGCGACGGGCCTTTTGTGACTCAAGAGCAGCTCCGTGACTTGGTTGAACGGGCGAGTGCTGGCAACATCATCGACGATGACGAACGCGACATGATCGGCCGCATTTTCAACTTGAGCGATACGCGAACGTACAAGGTGATGGTGCCCCGCACCGATGTCGTGACGATTGACGCGAACGACACTTTGGGCCAGTCTCTCAGCCTGTTTTTCCGTTCCGGGTTTAGTCGTATACCGGTGGTCAACGGCGATATCGATGAGATGACCGGAGTGCTCTACCTCAAGGACGTCTCACGTAAGTTGTACATGGATCCTGACGCAGCTGATACGCAAGCAGCTACCTTAGCGCGGAAGGTTCCGTATGTTCCCGAAACGAAACCGGTTGCGGATTTGTTGCGCGAAATGCAACATGAAGCCACTCACGTGGCTGTTGTCGTTGACGAGTACGGGGGCACTGCCGGGATCATCACGATCGAAGACATTGTGGAAGAGATCGTGGGAGAGATTGCTGACGAGTATGACTCGGAAGACGATGAAATCGTTGAGATCGAGCCTGGCGTGTACCGAGTAGACACGCGCATGCTCATCGACGACCTCGCGGAGTTTTTCGATGTCCGGATTGATGAAGACGACGTCAGTTCCGTGGGTGGGCTTTTGACTACGCTGATTGGAAAAGTGCCTATCGAAGGCTCGCGGGCTGAATGCGCGGGCTTGAGCATTGAGGCTGAACCCGGGCAGGGGCGACGTCACCGCGTCCACCATGTGATTGTGAAGAGAATCGAGGAACCAGATGAGTCTGTTTCGTGAAGTGCCTAGTGACTTTCGGGCCGGGTTCGCATGTTTTGTGGGCCGACCCAACACGGGAAAGTCCACGCTGACAAATGCGCTTGTAGGCACCAAGGTTGCGATTACCTCAAACAAGCCCCAGACTACTCGCCACACGATCCGTGGAGTTGTTCACAGGGACAACCACCAGCTGATCGTCGTTGACACGCCGGGCCTACACCGACCTCGGACGCTTTTGGGGTCCCGACTTAATGACCTGGTGGCTTCGACGCTGGCTGAAGTCGATGTGATCGGGTTTTGTCTGCCTGCCAATGAAAAGATTGGGCCGGGGGACCGGTACATCGCAGAGCAGCTGGAGATGATCGCGCGCAAGACTCCCGTGGTTGCGATCGTGACGAAAACGGACACCGTTCCCAAAGGGCACGTGGTTGAGGCACTCACCGCTGTCAATGAGTTGGGGGACTTCGCCGAGGTCGTCCCAGTTTCCGCGGTGGACGGATTCCAAGTGGATACGGTCGATCAGGTTTTGGCTAAGTACTTGCCGGAAAGTCCGCCGCTGTACCCGGACGGAGACATTACGGACGAACCTGAGTCCGTGCTGATTGCTGAGCTCGTGCGTGAGGCTGCGTTAGAGGGAATCCGCGAAGAATTGCCCCACTCTTTGGCCGTTCAAGTCGAGGAGATGATTCCGCGCGAAGACCGCCCGGAAGACAAGCCTCTGGTCGATGTACACGTGAACCTGTATGTTGAACGCGACAGTCAGAAGGCCATCATTATTGGGCGGAAGGGGGCTCGTTTGAAACAGATCGGGTCTCAGGCCAGGCAGGGGATCGAAGCATTGTTGGGTACGCCCGTTTTTTTGAGCCTCCATGTCAAGGTGGCTAAAGACTGGCAACGCGACCCCAAAGCGCTTGGCCGTTTGGGCTTTGACTTCTCGTAGCCCCGGTTAGACTTAGCGATTGTGACTTCAGTACACCTCGTAGATCGTTCTCCCAGCATCAGCCCCCACGAACTAATTGCTCAGCTGGTTCCACCGCCACATTTTGAAGACGTGTCGTTTGAGTCCTATAAACCGGACCCCACACAACCGTCACAGGCAAAAGCACGTGATGCGCTCCAGGCGTTTACGGACAAGAGCACCAAGAAGAGCATTTTTAAGAAGATGCTAGGGAAGTCCGACAGCTCAGCGAAGGGGCTGTACTTGGACGGTGGTTACGGTGTGGGTAAGACCCACCTGTTGGCTTCCGCGTGGCACCGGTCAGAAAAGCCGGCCGCGTTTGGAACGTTCGTGGAATACACCAACCTCATTGGTGCTCTAGGTTTCAAACAAGCAGCTGCTGATCTGTCGCAGTGCAAGCTCGTGTGCGTCGACGAATTCGAGCTTGATGACCCGGGCGACACAGTCATGATGAGTCGCCTCATGCGAGAGCTCACCGACGCGGGTGTGAAAATTGTGGCCACCTCCAACACCTTGCCGGGAGCGTTGGGACAGGGACGTTTCGCCGCGCAAGACTTTTTGCGCGAAATTCAAGCGCTGGCCGATCAATTTGAGGTTCTCAGTATTGACGGAGACGACTACCGTCACCGCGGAATCCCGAATCCTCCCGAGCCTGTGTCGAACGACGAACTACAAGCCGTAGCTCAGGGCTTCTCTGGCACGATCGCGTGTGATGAGTTTGATCAACTCATGGAACACCTTCCACGCGTGCACCCATCGCGCTACCGCCTGCTCCTAGACGATATCGATGCTGTCGCATGGCTGGACGTACACACGATCGAGAATGAATCGGTGGCACTCCGCTTTGTTGCTCTTGTCGACCGCATGTATGACCGCGGTGTGGCGATTCACAATTCGGGTGTGCGCCTCGACAAAATTTTTACCGAAGACATGCTGGGTGGGGGATACCGCAAGAAGTACATGCGTTGCTTGTCGCGTTTGACCGCTCTGGCTACAGGTGAGGAACGATGAAACTCAACAACGATCCGATCGTGGAACCGGCTCACAGCGTCGAACCGGCTCTTTCGCCCAAGCTCGCTGATGAAGTCGATCAAGCGTCACCTGCGGAACTGGTTCAGATGTTGCGGTGGAAGCGCGGCGCTTCGTTCGATGCTATCGACCCCACGGCTAAACCCGGGTTCAGTGGCAACAAGGACCAAGGAAAAACAGCCCGAGGTGCCGACAGTGAGGTTTTGAGCGATCTGCAAGAGCGGCTGTACGCGAATGCGAAAACCGGAGTCGAGCGAAGCCTCCTGGTAGTCATCCAGGGGCGGGACACGGCCGGCAAGGGTGGAATCGTGAACCACGTTGCAGGAGTCTTGAGTCCGCACGGCGTGTCAATCGCATCATTTGGTGTTCCAACGGAAGAAGAAAAGCAGCATCACTTCCTGTGGAGGATCAAGAAGAAGCTCCCGGAGCACGGCCAAATCGGAGTTTTCGACCGCTCCCACTACGAAGACATTCTGGCAGTGCGCATGCACAACTTGGCGTCCGAATCAGTGTGGCAGGGTCGCTATGAAGAGATCCGTCAGTTTGAGCAGGGCTTGGTCCAATCGGGAACAGCTGTTGTCAAGATCATGCTGACGGTATCCCAGGAAGAACAGTACCAACGTCTCGCTAAACGCTTAAGCCGCGAAGACAAACTGTGGAAGTACTCTCCTGGAGACGTGGATGACCGTTTGCGCTGGTACGACTACTCTCAAGCGTTCTCCGATGTCATGGACGAAACTGACACGAACGACACGCCGTGGTACGTGGTTCCTGCAGATCGCAAATGGTATGCGCGCTGGGCAGTAACTCGCATCGTGATTCACCACTTGCTGGGTATGAATGTGGCATGGCCTCCGCCAGCGTTCGATGTGGAAGAAGAGCGTGCGCGCTTAGAAGAAGCGCGTTATATCGAACCCGCTGAACCACAGGACACATAGCATTGCGAAAGCCACGCAGAGGAACGTGACTAAGCCAATTGCGGCGCCCACCGACCAGTGAGAGCGTTTGATAAAGACCGTCCATGCGTGCAGTTTTTTGCGCGCCCACATGAGTAAACGGTGGGCCCAGTGAAATTCCGACGCAATGATTGCTACGCCGAACAGGACGATCAGCCAGCCTGGCCCTGGCAGAGGCACTAGCACGAGTCCTACAACAATGACGATCCCGCCAACGATGCCCACGGTCCACTTGTAGAACGCATCCGTGGTGGGGTGGGCGGCAATGGACTGTCGCCAACGCAAATAACTTAAATGGCTTGCTCGAATCCAACGAGGACGGTGAGTACGAGGTCGAGCCTCATACGGTGACTCGGGTTTTTCCTCGCGATTTTTGGGCATGAAACAAGCCTACTTCCCCTGTCTGGACGCGGGTTTAACGGCACTGAACATCCATAGGTGACACGCGTCACAGCAAATCGATTTGGCATCTGGGGAAAGACCGTATAGAGTTTCTATTCGTTGCCAGGGAAACCTGACACGCGGATGTGGCTCAGTTGGTAGAGCATCACCTTGCCAAGGTGAGGGTCGCGGGTTCGAGTCCCGTCATCCGCTCTGGCGCCGGTCAGTGTGATCTGGACTCGGCGATCGCCTCCGCGGTGGCGTGGCCGAGAGGCGAGGCAGCGGCCTGCAAAGCCGTATACACGGGTTCGAATCCCGTCGCCACCTCGACCGGCGCGATTGGCGCAGCGGTAGCGCGCTTCCTTCACACGGAAGAGGTCACTGGTTCGATCCCAGTATCGCGCACGCGTGTTCAACACAAGTGCACAATAACTAAATACGCATGTTTACATGCGCGATTGGCGCAGCGGTAGCGCGCTTCCCTGACACGGAAGAGGTCACTGGTTCGATCCCAGTATCGCGCACTTATCACCCCGGCTGAGGCCGGGGTTTTTCGTTCACAGGCTGTTTTGCAACAGAATCGCAACAGGTTAGCAACATCTGCGGCCACCAATGTTTGAGCGAAGTCATTAGGCTAGGAATGTATTTTCAACGAAGGAGATCAGATGTCTAACCCTTACGGTGGCTCTAGCTACCCAGGTGGAGGTAACAACACCCCACCGTCAGCTCCTGGTTCACAGCCCCCCTCAGCCAGCTCACCCCAAGCACCTCAATATGGAGGAGGTAGCTATGGCAGCGGAAGCTACGGTAGTTCCTCGGCTGGACAATCAGCTCCAAGTGCCCCCGGCGCACCCGGCGCCCCAAGTAGCCCGGGAGGACCTTCGTACCCCGGTGGCCCAGCTGGTTCCGGAAGTAGCAGCGAAAAGAACGGCGTGGGCCTGTGGGCGATGATCCTGGGTCTGGCTGGAATTCTGTTTGGTCTTTTGACCGGTCTCCCCGGCGCCATCATGGGCATGATCGGGTTGAAGAACGTCAAGAACGGTGAAGCTGATAACAAGGGTCAGGCACTTACTGGTTTGATTGCCGGTATCATCACCTCGATCGGTGGTCTGATCGGTGGCATCATTGTCATCGTTCTGATTGCAACCGGAGCGTTGTTTAGCGGTGGTTCAGGTACGACCGAGCCCACTTCACCACAGACTCAGGGCGGCCAGGAACCAGGTGGCGACAACGGCGGTCAGGAACCAGGTGGCGACAACGGCGGTCAGGAACCTGGTGGCAACGGTGGCCAAGAGCCCGGTGGCAACGGCGGTGGAAACAACGGTGGCGGCAGCGGTGGCAACTCATCGGGTAAGAGCCCAGAAATCGAAAACGGAGTTAACCTCGGTGTGCGTTCGAAGCAAACGACGGCTGGGAAGTACGCTTACCCAACGGAAGTTCGGAACAAGGAATACATGTTCATCGAGGTTGTTATTACGAACAACTCGGACAGTGAATACTCGCTTCCGCACCCGCTCATTTCGGCAGAGCTCAACGGTAAGCAGCTGGAGCGAGTAACAGACGTGGAGACCCAGAAGAAGGGCGCCCTCGACTGGCCAAGCTCGCTTGCACCTGGTGAAGAAGCGGTTTATCAAACGGGATTCGTTGCATCAGGCGCCGATGCGAAGAATGTGAAGGTCACGGTGAGCCTCAACGGCAAGAAGTTCGACTTCAAAAACAGCTGATCTTCTTTCTCACACGGCCCAGGTCTTCACCTGGGCCGTGTGCGTATCATCAAAGGGGATAGAATCGGTTCTGTGCTCGGAACGCAATTGCTGCAAGCACAACGCAAACACATCGACAGGAGACAAACGTGGCAGACATCGTGACCCTCGACGGTAAAAATATCGATTTCGAGGAAGGCATGACAGCCACAGAGTTCTTCGCTGATCGTAAAGACGTCATCGCTATTCGGCTCAACGGGGCCCCAGCCGATCTGGACCGTGAACTGCACGCAGGCGACACGGTTGAACCAATCCTGATCTCTGAACCGGACGGACTCGACATTCTGCGGCACTCGTGCGCTCACGTGGTAGCCCAGGCGGTGCAGGAACTGTACCCGGGGTCCAAACTGGGAATCGGGCCTTACATCACGGACGGTTTCTACTACGACTTCCAGGTGGAAGAACCTTTTACGCCTGAAGATCTCAAAGCGATCGAGAAAAAAGCTCAGCGGATTGTGAAAGAAGGACAGACCTTCCACCGCGTCGTTGTCGACGAAGACGAAGCGGTCCGCCGTGAAGCTAATGAGCCCTTCAAACTCGAGCTCATCCAGGACAAGGGCAAGGGTGCTGAAGGCGCCAGCGTCGAAGTGGGCGGATCAGAGCTGACGGTGTATGAAAACCGTAACCGCAAGGGTGAAGTCGTGTGGCAGGACTTGTGTCGCGGTCCTCACCTTCCCAGCACCAAACTGATTGGCAATGGTTTCGCCGTTACCCGCGCTTCGGCCGCATACTGGCGAGGCGATCAGGACAACGCCAGCCTGCAGCGCGTGTATGGAACTGCATGGGCAAGCAAAGACGACCTCAAGGCGTACCAAGAACGCATCGCTGAAGCTGAGCGCCGCGACCACCGTCGTCTAGGAGCCGAACTCGACCTGTTCAGCTTCCCAGATGAACTAGGCTCAGGTCTGCCGGTGTTCCACCCCAAGGGTGGAGTCATCAAACGTGAAATGGAAGACTACGTACGTGCCCGTCACATCGAAGAGGGCTTTGAGTACGTGGGCACCCCACACATTTCTAAAGAGGCCCTGTACTACACCTCGGGACACTTGCCGTACTACGGCGAAAACATGTTCCCAGCCATGCAGGTTGACGAACAGCGCGACGAAAACGGCGAAATCATCAAGCAGGGCCAGCCGTATCGCTTGAAAGCGATGAACTGCCCCATGCACAACCTGATTTACCGCTCCCGAGGTCGTTCCTACCGGGATCTGCCCCTGCGACTTTTTGAGTTTGGGACGGTGTACCGGAACGAAGCCTCCGGTGTGGTCCACGGTCTGACGCGCGTGCGTGCGCTTACGCAGGACGACTCGCACTCGTATGTTGCGGTTGAGGACGCTGCGAGCGAGATCAAGCACCTTCTGGACTTTATGCTCAGTCTGTTGCGCGACTTTGGTTTGGATGACTTCTACTTGGAACTGTCCACGCGCGATGCTGAAGGGAAAAAGGCCAACAAGTTCATTGGTTCTGATGAGCAGTGGGACGAAGCCACGCGCACGCTTGAAGAAGTTGCGCGTGCAACGGGTCTGGAATTGGTTCCGGACCCGGGCGGCGCAGCGTTCTACGGGCCTAAGATTTCTGTCCAGGCACGCGATGCGATTGGGCGTACGTGGCAGATGTCCACGGTTCAGTTGGACTTCAACCAGCCGGAACGTTTCGACCTCGAATACCAGGCGGCTGACGGCAGCCGTAAGCGGCCGGTGATGATTCACTCGGCTAAGTTCGGTTCGATTGAACGGTTCCTGGGTGTTCTGACGGAGCACTATGCGGGTGCGTTCCCCGTGTGGCTCTCGCCTGTGCAGGCCGTTTTGGTGCCGGTTGCTGACGAGTTCCTTCCGTATGTGGAAGAGATCGCGCAGAAGCTCAAAGCACACGGCATTCGGGTTGAGATCGACGACTCCACGGACCGTTTCCCCAAGAAGATCCGCAACGCGTCGAAGTCGAAGGTGCCGTACACGTTGATCGCCGGCGGTGAAGATCGCGACGCTCACGCCGTGTCGTTTAGGTTCCGCGACGGTTCGCAGGAAAACGGGGTTCCCGTTGACCAGGCCGTTGAACGTATTGTGGACGCGATCAAAACCAAAGCGCAGGTGTAACCCATGATCCCAGAACCGGAAGCCGCGGCCGGGTTCCCCGGTGAACCGGACGGTCTGCAGCGACTGTGGACGCCTCACCGTATGGTGTATGTGGGTGGCGAGACCAAGCCAAAGGACGGAAGCGAAAGCGAATGTCCGTTTTGTGTAGCACCCACGAAGTCCGACGAGGACGGTTTGATTGTTGCTCGTGGGAAAACGGTGTTTGCGGTTCTCAACCTGTACCCGTACAACCCGGGTCACTTGCTTATTTGCCCGTACCGTCACGTTCCGAGTTATACGGATCTCACTGAAGAAGAAACCCTGGAGTTCGCGCAGTTTTCGCAAGAAGCGATGCGGATGATTCGGCGAGTGTCAAAGCCTGACGGTTTTAACTTAGGGATGAATCAGGGTGCGGTTGCGGGCGCTGGAATTGCCGCGCACCTGCATCAGCACGTGGTTCCCAGATGGAGCGGGGATGCGAACTTTTTCCCGGTCATAGCGCAAACCAAAGCGTTACCGCTCGTTCACGGGCAGGTGCGTGAAATGTACTCTGAAGCCTGGATTGCTCCAGATGCGTCATAGTGTGCGCAAAAGCTACTGTCCTTAACCGCAGTCCCCGTTAGGTCCCAACGTGCTCAACGCTATCGCTCGTGCGGCGTTTACGAAACTGTTCACGCCACTTGCACAGCTCCTCATCAAACTCGGCATCAGCCCCGATGCCGTCACAGTGATAGGGACGTTAGGCGTATGTGTTGGTGCTTTGGTTCTCTATCCCATGGGGCAGTTGTTCTGGGGCACGGTCGTCATTACGTTTTTCGTTTTCGGCGACATGCTCGACGGGATTATGGCACGGCTTCTGGACAGAAATTCCACATGGGGTGCGTTTTTGGATTCCACGATGGACCGATTGGCTGACTCGGCTGTTTTCGTGGGGCTGGCGCTGTGGTATTTTCTTGGGGCTGACGATCCTTTGACGGCACTTTTGGCGCTGGCATGCCTGGTGATGGGGTCGATTGTGTCGTATGTCCGTGCCCGAGGTGAGGGTCTGGGTGTGCAGGCGTCTGGAGGTATCGCGGAGAGAGCCGACAGGCTCCTGGTGACGCTGGTCGTTACTGGTTTGGTAGGGCTCGGACTTCCCGATAGTGTGCTAACTATCGCTCTCGCGATACTTGTCGTGCTGTGCTGTATTACTATCGCTCAGCGTATGAGTAATGTGTATGTGCAACTTCGTTCCAAGGAGTCCGATTGAAAGTCCGCAGTGCAGCACGGGTAGTGCTCATGAACACGGAAGGTGCTGTGTTCTTGCTGAAGGCAAAAGACCTGGGTGACTCCAGCAAAACGTGGTGGATGACGTGTGGAGGCGGTGAGGAAATGGGAGAACTCCCAGCACAGACCGCGGCACGTGAACTTGCTGAAGAAACTGGCATCGAATGTGAACCCACTGAGCTTGTGGGCCCACTTGCCAAACGGCGGGCAGTCATGGAGTTCACGGACCATACACTCCACCAAGACGAAGTGTTCTTTGGTCTTGTTGACGACTCCGACGTGGACTTTGAAGAAGCGCTGTGGACCGATGTTGAAAAAGCGTCGATCGTCGGTGCCAAGTGGTGGACCCGCGAAGAGCTGGAAACCACCTCGGAGACGGTCTATCCCCGCCAACTCATCGAACTCATGGACGTAGTGAGCTCCGGGCAGATACCCGAAACCCCACTTGTTCTCGACTAAAAGACTCCACCAGAAGAGGCGTAGAATAGCGCTCAGATTTTACGAAAGGAACTGTTCATGGCAGGTCACTCCAAATGGGCGACGACAAAACACAAAAAAGCAGCGATCGATGCGAAGCGTGGCAAGCTCTTTGCCAAGCTCATTAAAAACATCGAAGTTGCCGCGCGCAACGGAGGGGCTGACGTAGCGGGTAACCCTACGCTGTACGACGCGATTCAGAAGGCAAAGAAGTCTTCTGTTCCTAACGACAACATCGAACGCGCGGTCAAGCGTGGAGCTGGGCTCGACGGTGGCGGTGTTGACTACCAAACCATCATGTACGAAGGCTACGCGCCTGGGGGAGTGGCGCTCCTCATTGAGTGTCTGACCGACAACCGCAACCGCGCGGCCTCGGAAGTCCGCGTTGCCGTGACGCGCAACAACGGAAGCATGGCAGACCCCGGTTCGGTCTCCTACAACTTCAACCGCAAGGGCGTTGTGGCTGTGCCTGTTGAAGGTACCAGCGAAGATGCCATCCTGGAAGCGACTTTGGACGCAGGTGCTGAAGAAGTGAAAGACCAGGGGGACATCTTGGAGGTCATTTCGGAGGCCACCGACCTGGTTGCTGTGCGTACGGCACTGCAGGAAGCAGACATTGACTACGACAGTGCGGAAGCCCGGTTCGTGCCCAACCTCGAAGTACAGTTGGACGCAGAAACCGCCAAGAAGGTTTTCACACTCATCGACGCTCTTGAAGACCTCGACGACGTACAGAACGTTTTCACCAACGCCGATGTCACGGACGAAGTGATGGCCCAGCTGGAGGCCGAAGAAGAGTAATGCGCATTCTGGGAGTCGACCCGGGGTTGACTCGCCTGGGTTTGGGTGTGATTGACGCGGGCCGTGCCAGGCAAGCGCGCATGGTGGCAGTCGACGTCATTCGCACCCCCTCGCAGGACTCTTCGGACGTGCGTTTGGGACGTATTGCGGATGCATTCGACACGTGGCTGGACAACTACCGGCCGGATGTCGTGAGCATTGAGCGCATCTTTGCGCGCAACGACGTGTCCACGATTATGGGCACGGCTCAGGCGTCAGGGCTCACGATGGGTCTGGCCGCGCGTCGGGGAATCCCCGTGGCCATGCACACCCCGTCCGAGGTGAAAGCGGCTGTCACGGGTAACGGGAGGGCCGATAAGAAGCAGGTCACGCACATGGTGACGCGCATCCTCAAACTCGACAGCCCTCCCAAGCCGGCCGATGCTGCCGACGCGCTGGCACTTGCGATTTGCCACTTGTGGCGGGGCGCCTCGGCCGCGTTATCAACCCCCGGGGCTACGAAAGACGTGGTGGACCGGCAGCGAGCGGGCCGGCAGGGCGACAATCTCACACCTGCGCAACGCGCGTGGGCGCAAGCGATCAGGGACGCGCGCTAAGCGGATCCCACACCCCAGTGGACATGTGCGCTAACGTAGAATTAATCGCACGTATGTTCCCAAAGGATGTCCATTGATTCGGTACCTCGAAGGCACAGTTCACACAGTTTCGGCCAATTCGCTCACAGTCGTCACCTACGGGGTTGGTCGCGAGGTTTTTGTGACTCCCGCTGTGGCCGGCAGGGTGCGCACAGGTTCAGAAGTCGCATTGCACACCGAACTCATTGTTCGTGAAGACGCGTTGACGCTGTACGGTTTCGATACGCCCAGTGAGCTCAAACTGTTTTCTACTCTGCTTGGCGCAAATGGGGTTGGACCTAAGCTCGCCCTGGCTATTCTTTCCGTTCTTTCACCAGATCAGGTATACGGCGCAATCTCTGACAACACTCCTAAAGTGCTCACGGCCGTTCCGGGGGTTGGGCCAAAGGTCGCCGCCAAACTCATTGTGGACTTGCAGGGGAAGGTGCCTGCCACCTCGGCCGTTCCTTCATCCGGGGCTGGGCCCGCCAGCGCCGAGGTCGTGCAGGCTCTTGTGGGTCTTGGCTGGAAAGAGGCCGCCGCGATCAAAGCGGTTGAGGCGGTCGCGCCTGAGATGGGCCAGGCGTCGGTGGCGGACATGCTCAAGGCGGCGTTGCGTGAACTCGGTGGTTCGAGGTGAGCGACAAGTCGTATGAAATAGATTTTGGTGCCTCCGACCTCACTGGGGCGGAAGAAGAGCGACTCATGCGTTCCGGTGCCGGCGATGCTGAGCGTGCGCAGGAAGCGGCTTTGCGGCCCAAGGGGCTTGCGGAGTTCGTGGGACAGAAGCAGGTGCGCGAACAGTTGTCCTTGGTTTTGGACGCTGCCAAGGCCGGCAAGCGCACGCCTGATCACGTGCTGTTGTCTGGCCCGCCCGGTTTGGGGAAGACCACGCTGGCCATGATTATTGCCCAGGAGATGGGTTCACACATTCGTATTACGTCGGGGCCTGCGGTTCAGCACGCGGGTGATCTGGCCGCGATTTTGTCCTCACTCGATGAGGGCGAAGTGCTGTTTATCGACGAGATTCACCGGGTTGCGCGTGCTGCTGAGGAAATGTTGTACGTGGCCATGGAGGACTTCCGCGTCGATGTGATTGTGGGTAAAGGTCCGGGGGCTACCGCGATTCCACTGGATCTTCCGCCATTTACTCTAGTGGGGGCTACCACTCGTTCGGGGTTGTTGCCAGCGCCCTTGCGCGACCGTTTTGGGTTTACGGGCCACTTGGATTTCTACACGTCGCAGGATTTACAGCGCGTGCTTGAACGGTCTGCAGGAATGCTGGGCATCGAGGCCGATGACGCAGGGCTTGCTGAAATTGCTCGCAGATCCCGGGGGACTCCACGTATCGCGAACCGTCTATTGCGGCGGGTGCGTGACTGGGCGCAGGTCCGAGGTGACGGCCACATTGACCTGCATGCGGCGAGGTCTGCGTTGAATGTGTACGAGGTGGACGACCGCGGATTAGACCGTCTTGACCGGGCAGTTCTTTCGGTTTTGTGCGAAAGGTTCAATGGCGGACCGGTGGGTCTGTCGACGTTGGCTGTGAGCGTGGGTGAGGAGCCGGAAACGGTTGAAGAAGTTGCCGAACCGTTTTTGGTGCGCGAAGGTCTGATGACGCGTACCCCGCGTGGGCGAATTGCAACCCAGACTGGGTGGCAACACATTGGGCTGACTCCTCCAGATGACCCCGCGCTATTTTCTTGATGCGTAAGTTTTTGACGCGTGCGGTCTGTGCGATTGGGTGTTGCCCGGTTAAGTATTAGACTACAATTTTGGCGTTAAATGACTTCGAAAGGGTTTGGTCGTGGAGATTATCCTTCTGGTTGCTCTAGGTGGGCTTCTGCTGTTCTTTATGATGAACACGCGTAAGCGGCAGAAAGCACAGCAGGAGAAACTTTCGAACAACTTGCGTGTTGGCGCGACCGTGATGACGAGCTTCGGGATGTTCGGGACTGTGACCGACGTCGACGAAGACGGGATCAAAGTCACCGTTGAGACAACACCTGGAACCAACGTGGTGATCCACCGTCAGACCATTGCGCAGATTGAAGCTCCAGAAGGTGAAGCTCCTGCTGTTCCTGAAGCAGACGCGGATGTTGCTTCAGACATTGACGAGCCTGCCGTCGAAGAGTCCAAAGAGGACAAAGCGCCTCGAATTACTGACGCTGAGCTAGACGCGATGAACGAAGCGAAGCGCAACGCGAAGACTAACGACAACGCTGACACAAACGATTCCGACAAGAAGTAAAAACCGTGGCATCTATTGACAAAAAGCCCCGTCCTGGGCGCCGGTTTTTGGCGCTTGGAGCTTTTATTGTAATTATTTTTGCGCTTGTGGGCGCCGGTGCGGTTTGGTCGAACGCGACCTGGTCGCCCAAATTGGCTTTGGACTTGGAAGGTGGAACGTCCATCATCCTGGAGCCGCAGCTTGAAGACCAGCAGGTGACGCGAGAGCAACTGCAACAGGCTGTTGCGATTATTCGTCAACGTGTGGACTCGACCGGTGTTTCTGAAGCGGAGATCAGCACGCAGGGTGACCGCAACATTGTGGTGAACCTGCCGGGTAACCCCGATGAAGAAACCCGTAACCTGGTGCGGTCTTCGGCCCAGTTGGCCTTTAGGCGTGTCGCACTCGTGGGTGCTCCAACGCCTTTGGACCAACAGCAACAAGAGGATAAGGCCCAAGAGGACACGGGACCTAAGCTCTCTGAAGAAGACCAGAAGAAGCTCGACGAACTTCTCGGTGGCCAGGGCGGACAGGGCCAGCCAGAGCAGGGTGCCCCACAGCAAGACCAGCCTCAGGAACCCGCGAACCCCGGCTCCTCTAACATTCGCCCGGTAGCGCAACCAGCCCCATCTGAAGAAGGCAAAGAGCCACAACAGGGCGAACAACCAGAACAGAAACCAGAAGAAAAACCTTCGAAGCTGCCAGAAGACTTCGAGCCTGGTTCCCAGGACGATGTGCCACGTTTCAAGCCGGAAGACCAGCAGTCGTGGATGGACTCCAAACTGCTTGAAGAGTACGCCAAGCTCGACTGCACCAAACCGGAAAACCGGGTTGGTGGTGACTCTGGCCCACGCGACGAACCGATGGTGTCATGTGACCAAACTGGTGAAGCGAAGTACATTCTTGGGCCTGTTGAGCTCGCTGGTTCGCACGTGAAGGACGCGAGCTTTGGATTCGAGTCAACCTCGCAGGGAACCCAGACCAACCGACTGGCCGTCACCATGGAGTTCGACGACTTTGGCCGTGAAGTGTTCGGAAAGGTCACCTCTGCTGTCACGGGTGCTCAGCCTCCGTACAACCAGTTTGCGATTGTCCTTGACGGTCTGGTTCTGTCAGCACCTGTCTCCCAGAGTGCGGTGACAGACGGTCGCGCACAGATTACCGGTAGCTTCAGCGAAGAAGAGGCATCAACGCTTGCAAACCAGCTGAAGAACGGTGCACTGCCCATCAGCTTTAAGGTGCAGAGCGAACAGCAGATTTCGCCCACGTTGGGTGCTGACTACCTCAAGGTGGGTCTGATCACCGGTGGAATTGGTCTGCTGCTCGTGGTTGTGTACTCGCTCTTGCAGTACCGAGTCCTGGGCTTGGTCACCGTGTCCAGTCTGGTGGTCGCCGGTGTGCTGACGTGGGGACTCCTGCTGTTCGTGTCGTGGCGTTATGGTTATCGCCTCTCGCTGGCCGGTGTCGCCGGTATCATCATTGGTATTGGTATGGCCGCCGACTCGTTCATTGTGTACTTCGAACGTGTCCGAGACGAACTGCGTGACGGCCGTAAACTCCTTTCGGCTGTTGAAGTCGGTTGGGACCGTGCACGCCGTACCATTTACGCGTCCAAGGCCGTGAACATGTTGGCCGCGGTGATCCTGTTCATTCTGGCCGTGGGATCCGTACGTGGGTTCGCGTTCACGCTTGGTTTGACCGTGATTGTCGACGTTGTGATCGTGGTTCTGTTCACGCACCCCATGCTCCAGGTGCTCGCTCGTACCCGCTTCTTCGGTGAAGGACACCCCATGTCGGGTATGGACCCTCGCCAGCTGGGTGTGAAACCGGAAGCGTACCGAGGCGCTATGGGACTGGATCTGGACAAGGCCCGGAAGAAGAGCACGGGCCGTTCCCACAAGGAAGCCAAGCGACGCGAAGAGTCCCGGACTCGTAAGTCGGGTCAAACTTTGGCAGAGCGGAAGGCGGCTGAACGTAAGGCCTCATCCGTGGACACGAAAACACAGACCACGGAGGAGGACGCATAATGAAGCGCTTTTTTGAGTTTGGTAACCGCCTCCACTCGGGTGAAACGTCCATCCCGTTCGTGGGTAAGGGCAAGCTGTGGCTTTCGATTGCTACGGTGCTGGTCATTCTCTCTCTGCTCATCCCTGTTGTGGGTGGTTTCAACTTGGGTATCGCTTTCCGAGGTGGTTCTGAGTTTGAAATCTCGAACGTGAAGTCGAACGACCCGCAGCCTGGTATCGACGCCACTAACAAGACGGTCGGTCACGCTGAGGCGACCGGTGTGCCCCGTTCTGACACCTCGGTCCGGATTGAGACCCGCCAACTTTCTGATGAGGAAATGCAGAAGGTGCGCGAGGCTTTGATCAGCGCGTACAGCGTGGACAACAAGGACGTCACCTCCAACTTCGTTGGGCCGCTGTGGGGTCAGGACATCACCAACAAGATGACGCGCGCTCTGGTGATCTTCGTGGTCATTTCGATGATTGTGATGGCACTGTATTTCCGCACGTGGAAGATGTCGCTGGCAGCTATTGCTGGTCTGTTCTTCGTGATGATCACCACCATGGGGATTTATTCGGCGTCGGGCTTTGAAGTGACGCCCGAGGCGGTGATTGGGTTCCTCACGGTCCTTTCGTTCTCGTTGTATGACACGGTGGTTGTGTTCGACAAGATCCGAGAAAACACGTCTGATTTCACAAAGAACCGCAAGCAGACCTTCGGTGAGCTGGTGAACTTGGGCGTCAACCAGACCACGGTGCGCTCGATTAACACCACGGTGATTTCGATCTTGCCTATAGCGTCGATTCTGTTCATTGGTGTGTTCATGCTGGGTGCTGGAACACTGGTGGATATTGCCCTGTCGCTGTTTGTCGGAACGATTACGGCGGCTGCGTCGACCTTGTTTGTTGCGTCTCCGCTGTACTACTTCTTGCGGAAGAACGAACCGGCAGTGCGTGAACAGGAGAACGCTGTTCTGGAAGCACGTGCGTCGAAGAAGTCTGCAGAACCTGCTGCCGTGTAGTTGCTGTGTAGTGGGTTTCCATGTCTCAACCTGATTCAACGTCGAAAAGGCCACGCGGGATTTCCCGTTTGGCCTTTTGGACTGCCAGAAGCCAGAACGCACCCCAGGTGCCAAAAGCGTTGGGGCCTTTGTTGTCTGCGGTCGCGGAGAACCACCCCAAGGCCGATATCAACATCATTCTGAAGGCGTACCGGGTAGCTGAGAAGGCTCACCGCGGGCAAACGCGCAAGAGTGGTGACCCGTACATCACCCACCCGGTTGCGGTGGCAACGATTTTGGCCGAGATCGGCATGATGCCCGTGACCTTGGCTGCGGCACTTCTACACGACACGGTAGAAGATACCGACTACGGCATGGACCAGTGCCGTGAAGAGTTCGGCGATGAGATCGCGCTCATGGTCGACGGTGTGACCAAGCTCGACAAGATCCAGTACGGTGCGGCGGCGCAGTCGGAAACCGTGCGCAAGATGATCGTGGCCATGAGCCGGGACATTCGTGTGCTGGTCATTAAACTCGCCGACCGCTTGCACAACGCGCGTACGTGGAAGTACGTGCCGGCTTCTTCTTCTGAACGCAAGGCCCGCGAAACCCTGGACATTTTCGCGCCTCTGGCCCACCGCCTCGGGATGAACACCATCAAGTGGGAGCTGGAAGACCTGTCATTCCAGGTTCTGTATCCCAAGGTGTACTCCGAAATTGTGCGCATGGTTGCCGAGCGCACGCCTGAGCGGGAAAAGTATTTGGCCACGGTGTCAAAAGAGCTGGGGCGGGAACTCACCGGAGCAAAGATCGAGGCGACAATTACTGGACGTCCTAAGCACTACTACTCGATCTACCAGAAGATGGTGGTGCGTGGGCACGAGTTTGCCGACATTTATGACCTGGTGGGTGTGCGCGTTCTGGTAGAGACGGAACGCGAATGCTATGCGGTGTTGGGTATTGTCCACGCCAAGTGGTCACCTGTTGCGGGGCGATTCAAGGACTACATCGCCATGCCCAAGTTCAACATGTACCAGAGCCTGCACACTACGGTCATTGGGCCTACGGGCAAGCCGGTTGAGATTCAAATCCGGACGCACGAAATGCACCGGCGAGCCGAATTTGGTGTTGCTGCCCACTGGAAGTACAAGGATCGTCGCAAATCGGGTGGAGCGGCCTCGGGGCGCATGGCAAAAGTGGGCGACGCGGGAGAAGTCGACCAGGTTCAATGGTTGCGTCAGCTGCTGGATTGGCAGCGTGAGGTTACCGACCCCGACGAGTTCCTCGACAACCTGCGCTATGAAGTCAAAAGTGCGGACGTGTACGTATTCACTCCCAAGGGTGACATCATCACACTTCCCGTGAACTCAACTCCGGTGGACTTCGCGTACTCCGTCCACACCGAGGTGGGACACAAGACCATGGGCGCGCGTGTCAACGGTCGCTTGCTTCCTTTGGATACCCAGTTGAAGAACGGCGATGTCGTTGAAGTGTTCACGTCTAAGGACGAAAACGCTGGGCCGTCACGCGACTGGTTGGCGTTTGTGGCCTCACCGCGTGCGCGCAGTAAGATCCGCCAGTGGTTCTCTAAGGAACGGCGCGAAGAAGCGGTTGAGAACGGTCGTGACCAGCTGGCTCGTGCCATGCGTCGCCATCACTTGTCCGCTGAGAAGCTCATGAGCCAAGAAGCGTTGGTTGTCGTTGCGAACGAGCAACGCCTGCCGGACGTGACTGCGTTGTATGCGGCGATTGGCCAGGGCAATATTTCGGCAGCCCACGTGGTTGATCTTTTGGCCAAGGAAGTTGACAGTTCGCCGGATGACGCGAATGTCGCGACCCTTCCGCCGTCGAACCCCACGGGCAAGTCACGTGGTCACCACTCGTCCTCTGAGGGTGTGCGCGTGGTGGGCGCAGATGACATTCTCATCAAATTGGCTCGGTGCTGTACTCCTGTTCCAGGTGACCAGATTACTGGGTTTGTCACGCGTGGGGCTGGGGTTTCTGTCCACCGTAAAGACTGCCCCAATGTCGCGTCTTATGACACGGAGCGTTTGGTTGAGGTCGAATGGACCAACACGTCTTCGGGCGTGTATCTGGTTCAGATTCAGGTCGAAGCTCTTGACCGTGCGGGCTTGCTTTCGGATATCACCCGAGTGTTGAGTGAGACGCACGTGAACATTTTGTCTGCCTCCGTGGCGACGTCTAAAGCGCGGGTTGCTCAGTCTCGTTTCGTGTTTGAGATTGGGGATGCGAGCCACTTGGACAACGTGCTCAACGCGGTACGCCAAGTAGATGGCGTATTCGACGTGTACCGATTGAAGTCAACCTAAGTGCGCTGACGCTAACCCAAGTGAGCGATAAGCGGATCGGCTCTGTGGGCGAGTTTTCGCAGTCGTGTCAGCCGTGGTCGGCGGTACAGTCCGCGTAGGAACGTGGCGAATGCCACGCGGGCCTCAGCAGGGATGCGCAACAGCATGTCGCGTGCTTTTGCCACGCTGGTCTCAGGTGGAACCCGGTCTTCGCACAGGTCGAACAAGAGTCCGTACAGAGTGGCTGCTTCAGATGTCACATAGTTCTTACCCAGCTTCACCGTGTGGCCGTGGGGGACAAGGGTTTCGTGGATATGGAAACCGTTGTGGAACGTGCGCACTCGTTTGCGTTTTGTTGCGGAGACCGAGGTGGTTTCCGGTGACATACCGTCTCCCCACCACACCCAGTACGCAGTTTCGTGCGAGAAAGCTACGTGGTTGATGGGTGGCGTGGTGAGTGCGTTACTCCGCACGGTGGGAGTGATGGGTTCCCCTGAGGCCACCCAGCACTGACGTGTGAGCGGCGTGAGCAGTCCGTCCAACTCGAGTGAAACGAGTTGGTGGTGTGAAAGTCCTTCTCCCGCTGTGAACAGTTGTGTCATGTAACAACTGTGACCGGTTATTCGGTCATTTCATAGAGGGGGAGAAGGATCTGTGGATAACTAGTCGAGTTCCTGTGCGGTCTTGCTCAACTGGTCATACCACGCTTGTTTGGTGTTGAGCGCTTCTTCGGCTTCAGCGATGCGCTTCTGGGCACCCTTTTCGCGCGCGGTTTCGAGTTCCTTGCGCAGTTCTTCCAAAGCGTCTTCCAGCTGGGCCATGACACCGCTGGTACGTGCTTTGGTTTCCGGGTTGGTGCGCTTCCATTCGTCGTTCTCTGCGTCGCTGAGTGCACGTTCGATGTCGCGCAGTCCGCCTTCCATACGTGAGACGTCAGCGCGTGGCACACGGCCCGCGTCCTCCCACTTTTCCTGAATGTCGCGGAGTTTTTTGCGGGTCGCTTCAATGTCTTCGATGGGCAACAGGGCGCGTGCCTGTTCCAAGAGTTCCTCTTTCACTTTGAGGTTTTCTTGGTATTCCGCGTCGAGAGCTTCGTTCTGTGCATTGCGTGCGTTGAAGAACACGTCTTGGGCTGCGCGGAAACGTGCCCACAGTGCGTCGTCTTCTTTACGACGTGCGCGTGGTGCGGCCTTCCACTTGTCAACCAGCTTGCGGTACTTAGCCGCGGTTTCGCGCCAGTCGGTGGAGTTCGACAGGGATTCGGCTTCTGCGACGATGCCTTCTTTGATGCGCTTGCCTTCTGCTGAACGCTTGTCGAGTTCGTTGAAGAATTCGCGGCGGTGACGGTCGAAGCTGTTGCGTGCCTTGGAGAAACGTCCCCACAGCTCTTGGTCTTGGTCCTTAGGCAGGCGTGGGGTGGAGGCCTGGAGTTCCTTCCAACGGTCGAACAGTTCGTTCATACGCTTGCTGGAGTTCTTCCACTGAACGCGCGCAGGATCGGTTCCGGCGATCGACTCTGCCTCTTCCACAATGGCTGCGCGTGCTTGGCGTCCTTCTTCGCGGGCCTGTTCGTGCTGTTTCTGTTGCTGAGTGTGAGCAGCTTTCGCACGTTCTTCGAGTTCGGACAGGGAGGTTTCAAGAGCGTTCAGGTCACCAACGACGAGAGCTTCAGCGAGTGCTTCGCGTTGTTTGACCGCTGCCTGGCGAATAGTTTCGCCGTTGGCGCCTGCTTTGAGGCGTTCAGCGAGGAGGTCTGCTGATTCGACAAGTTCGAGGTACTTCTTAGCGAAGTAGTTAAGTGCCTGCTCGTTGTCCGCATCTGGATACTGGCCAACTTCGCGTTCACCGCCCACCACTTTGACAAAGACAGTGTTGTTTTCGTCAACGCGACCAAATGCGCGCGCTTTTTCCAGCTCAGCTTTCCGGTCTCGAGCAACGGGTGCGACCGGCTGAGTGCCGGGTTGGGGAGTGGCTCCCGGACGTGGGACGGGACGAGGCTTGGGTGCGGGTGAGTCAGACATAGTTACCTAGGATTACTGTTAGCGGTGCCGGTCGAATCACGTGTGATCACTCGGCAGTGTTGACAACATTGCTAGCATAACCGTTTTCGTGGGTGATGGGGGACCTTCGTACACTTGGTTTATGTTTGTTCTTTCCAGTGTTGCCGAATTTTTAGGTGTGAACTGCTACGCGGTGGCTCGTGAGGGCGCTTCCGAGTGTGTGTTGTTCGACGCAGGCCTCAACGGTGCCCCTGAGCTTCACGAATTGCTGAAAGAAGAAGGGCTGACACCCACAGCGCTCGTACTCACCCACGGTCACCCGGACCACATTTTGGGACTCCCACACTTTTATGAAGAGTTTGGTGCGCTGCCCACGTATCTGCACGCAGACGACATGTATCGGGTAGAACGTCCAGCTGAGACGATGAACCCGCAGTTCAAGGCCATGCTTGCGCCTCTTGTTGCGCAGTGGGAAGTGCCCCAGGTGCAGCGTTTCAGCGACGGTGACGTGTTGCAGTTGGCAGGCTTGGACATTCGGATTATTCACACGCCGGGACACACGGAGGGCTCGTGTGTGTTTGAAGTGAAGGAAAGCGACGCAGAGCCAGACGCACAGTCAAACACAGTCGAGTCCCTTCTTTTCACCGGTGATGTGTTGTTCGCCGGGTCGATTGGGCGCGTGGACTTGCCTGGCGGTGACCCGGAGGCCATGCAGCGGTCCTTGGAGATTGTGAAGGGGCTTGCGAATCAGCCGGTATATCCGGGTCACGGTCCTGCTACGCGGCTTGACCACGAGAAGCGCGTCAATCCATTTTTGTGATCGCCCAGCGCGCTCTCATCGCAAGCACTGACATAATAGGTGTGGCCAGAAATCTGGGCATATAAGGAGATTAGTACTGTGGCAACCGCCAAACTTTCAGGTTTTCCCGAATGGTTACCAGCCGACCGAGCTGTTGAAGAGCGAATCATCGATCTTCTCAAGCACACGTTTGAGCTCAACGGTTTTGCTGGGATCCATACGCGCGCGGTTGAACCACTGTCAGCCTTGGCTAAAGAAGGTGAGATCGACAAGGAAATCTTCGCGGTGTCGCGTCTGCACTCAGAAGGTGCGGAGAAGAACCCCATGGGGTTGCACTTCGACCTCACGGTTCCTACTGCGCGTTACGTGGTGGAAAACGCTGGTCACTTGAACTTTCCGTTTAAGCGCTATCAGATCCAGCCGGTGTGGCGCGGTGAACGGCCACAGGACGGCCGCTACCGCGAGTTCATCCAGGCGGATATTGACATCATTGCCGAGGACACTCTGCCTGAGCACTTCGAGTACGAAGTGCCGTTGGTCATTGTGCAGGCGTTTGACGCTCTGGGTGAGCTGGGTGTACCACCGGTGAAGGTGGTTGCGAACAACCGCAAGCTCATTGAGGGGTTCGCCCGAGGTGTGGGTCTGGAGAACATCACCGCGGTCCTGCGTTGTATCGACAAGTACGACAAGATCGGCCCGCAGCGGGTAGCCGAACTTCTCCAGGAGGAGGCGGGGGCCACCTCGGCCCAGGCGGAGGCCTGCCTCAAACTGGCTGACATTGAGTCTGCGACGACGGAATTTGCCGACAGGGTGGCGGCGTTGGGTGTCAGCAACGACATGCTGGACGAGGGCGTGGAGGCACTGGTCAAGCTCATTGATCAGGCACACGCACAGTCCCCGGGGTCAGTGGTTGCGCAGTTGAAGATCGCCCGAGGTTTGGATTACTACACGGGCACCGTGTACGAGACCTTATTGCAGGGGCACGAGTCCTTGGGCTCGGTGGCCTCCGGTGGTCGTTATGACGCGTTGGCACGCACGGACAAGCGCGTGTACCCGGGCGTGGGCATGTCCATTGGGGTTTCGCGGTTGATGTCGCGGTTGATCGGTAAGGACCGGGTACTCACGGCTACGCGCGAGGTGCCCACGGCTGTTTTGGTCGCAGTGACCGATGAAGAGACGCGCTCGGAAGCCAACAGTGTGGCGCGGGCCTTGCGTGAGCGGGGGATTCCTGCGGACGTGTCGCCGGTGGCGTCGAAATTCGGCAAGCAGATCAAGTTTGCGGACAAGCGGGGGATCCCGTTCGTGTGGTTTACTGACGGCGAATCGGGGCACGAAGTCAAGGACATTCGTTCAGGGAAGCAGGAATCTGCAGCTGCTGACGAGTGGCTTCCGCCGGCTGCGGATCTGTGGCCGCAGGTCGTGCGGGTCGTTTAGGGCTTGCGGGCCGGTCGCCGGGCCCGGTGTTTACTCCGGGTCCGGGGCCAGGGAGCCGTCGGGTGCGATGTGTTCAAACATCTGGGTGACCATCGTGACCACGTGCGGGTCGTCCACCACGTAGTAGATGCGGCGGCCGTCGCGCCGGGAGGACACCAGTCCGGCTAAGCGCATTTTTGCGAGGTGTTGGCTGATGGACTGGACCGAGGTGCCGGTTGCCTCGGCAAGTCCCGTCACGTCGTACTCGTTGTGGGTGAGAAACCACACGGTGAGGAGGCGGGTGGGCGAGGAGAGCATACGGAAGGTTTCGGCTGCCACCTGCACTTGTGCCGAGGTGGGGTTGTCAACGGCCTCGAGCTGAGTTTCCATGCGTTCTCCTGGTTCGGGAATCATCCTGGATTAACCTAGGATGTGAATACTGACTTTTCTACTCTAGGAGACTCTTCGGTGCTACGTACTCACGAAGCTGGAAGCTTGCGTACTGACCACGTCGATCAGACGGTGACGGTGACGGGTTGGGTTGATCGTCGTCGCGACCACGGTGGTGTGGCGTTTATTGATCTGCGTGACGCGTCAGGCATTGTGCAGGTTGTGGTTCACGAAGACGTTGCTGATGAACTGAAGAACGAAACGGTCGTCAAGGTCACCGGAACGGTCAAGCCACGTCCAGAGGGCAACACTAACGAAGCACTGCCTACGGGTGAGATCGAGGTTGTCGACACCGACGTCGAGATTCTTGCGCAGGCGGCCGCACTTCCGTTCCAGGTATCTGAGCACGCGGAAGACTCCAAGGTGGGTGAGGAAACCCGCTTGAAGTACCGTTACCTGGATCTGCGTCGCCCGGCCTCAGGCAACGTGCTGCGTCTGCGTTCGGATGTCAACAAGACGGCTCGCCAGGTGCTGGACAAGCACAAGTTCATTGAAATTGAAACGCCTACGTTGACGCGCTCAACGCCTGAAGGTGCGCGTGACTTCGTGGTGCCTGCGCGCCTGAAGCCGGGTTCGTGGTACGCGTTGCCACAGTCGCCACAGCTGTTCAAGCAGCTGTTGCAGGTGGCTGGAATGGAGCGCTACTACCAGATCGCGCGTTGCTACCGTGACGAGGACTTCCGCGCCGACCGCCAGCCCGAGTTCACACAGTTGGACATCGAGGCAAGCTTCGTGGAGCAGGACGACATCATCGCTTTGGCTGAAGAGATCCTGGTGGAGCTGTGGAAGCTCATCGACGTGGAGATTCCTACGCCCATTGAGCGCATGACGTACAAAGACGCCATGGAGAAGTACGGCACCGACAAGCCGGACCTGCGGTTTGATCTGCCGTTGACGGACCTCACGGAGTACTTCGAAGGAACTGGGTTCCGCGTGTTCCAGGCGCCGTACGTGGGTGCTGTTGTGTACCCGGGTGGTGCGTCGTTGCCTCGCCGTCAGTTCGATGCGTGGCAGGAATGGGCCAAGCAGCGCGGTGCCAAGGGTCTGGCATACGTGCAGGTGGGCGAAGACGGCACGCTGGGCGGTCCGGTTGCCAAGAACCTGTCGGATGAAGAAAAGAACGGGTTGGCTGCTGCTGTTGGTGCCAACCCGGGTGACGCGATTTTCTTCGCAGCCGGTAAGGCCACTGATTCGCGTGCGTTGCTGGGTGCTGCGCGCGTTGAGATTGGTGAGCGCACGGGCCTCATCAAGGAAGGCGACTGGTCGTTCGTGTGGGTCGTGGATGCGCCCATGTTCGAACCGGCCGAGGACGCAGTGGCTGCCGGCGATGTGGCAGTTGGCGACGGTAAATGGACAGCTGTGCACCACGCGTTCACCGCGCCTAAGCCAGAGTTTGCGGACACGTTCGACACGGACCCGGGTTCGGCGTTGGCTTACGCGTACGACATCGTGTGTAACGGTAACGAGATTGGTGGTGGGTCGATCCGTATCCACCGTCCGGATGTCCAGGAACGCGTGTTCAAGGTTATGGGGATCAGCCAGGAGGACGCGCAGGAGAAGTTCGGGTTCTTGCTGGACGCGTTCAAGTTCGGGGCGCCTCCGCACGGTGGTATTGCGTTCGGATGGGACCGTCTGGTGTCACTGCTCGCGGGAACCGAATCGATTCGCGACACTATTGCGTTCCCCAAGTCGGGTAACGGATACGACCCGCTCACGGCTGCACCTGCTCCGATTACGGACCAGCAGCGTAAGGAAGCGGGCGTGGACTACACGCCGGAAGACGACGAATAAGAGTGGATCTTTTTGACGACGCGGCCGGGGGATCGGTGCTTGATCCCCTGGCCGTTCGTATGCGCCCGCGCTCCATCGATGAACTGGTGGGTCAGGACCATCTGACGTTTAAGGGTTCGCCGCTGAGGCAACTCGCCGAGTCGGACCCGCGCGGGGTAGCCGGGGCCACCTCGGTCATTTTGTACGGCCCGCCCGGGGTGGGTAAGACCACCATTGCGCACGCGGTGTCCCACGCCGAGGGGCGCCGGTTCGTGGAGTTGTCAGCGATCACCGCGGGCGTGAAGGACGTGCGCGAGGTGATCGAGAACGCCAGGCGCGACCGGGAGATGCGCGGGCTCACCACGGTGTTGTTCTTGGACGAGATCCACCGGTTTTCCAAGGCGCAGCAGGACGCGTTGTTGCCGGCGGTGGAGAACCGGCTGGTGGTGTTGGTGGCGGCGACCACCGAGAATCCGTCGTTTTCGGTGATTGCGCCGTTGGTGTCGCGGTCCTTGGTGCTGCAGCTCAAACCGTTGACAGAGGAACACCTGCGCACATTGGTGACGCGTGCGGTGTCGGACCCGCGGGGTTTGGCGGGGCAGTTCGAGCTGTCCGAGGAGGCGCTTGAGTACATTGTTTCGGTCGCCAGCGGGGACGCGCGCAGGTCGCTGACCGTGCTGGAAGCGGCGGCCGCCTCGGCGAAGGCTGAGAAGGACGGCGGCGCTGAGGGTGACGGCGCGGACTCTGGGGCGGACTCCGGGCAGGACTCTGACTCTGGGGCGCCCGTGATTGAGGAGAGGCACGCGGCCGAGGCGGCCCAGGCTGCCGTTGTCCGGTACGACCGGGCGGGGGACCAGCACTATGACGTGATCAGTGCGTTTATTAAGTCGATTCGGGGTTCAGACCCCGATGCGGCGTTGCACTATTTGGCGCGCATGATTTCAGCGGGTGAGGATCCGCGGTTCATTTGCAGGCGCGTGGTGATTGCGGCGTCGGAGGATATTGGCATGGCTGATCCGAACGCGTTGACGGTGGCGGTGTCCGCGCAGACGGCGGTGGAGCGGATCGGGATGCCGGAGGGGCGGATTCCGCTGGCGCAAGCGGTGGTGTATTTGGCGTTGGCGCCTAAGTCGAATGCGTCGTACATGGGGATTAACAAGGCGTTGGCCGATGTGAAGGCGGGCAAGTCGGGCGAGGTGCCGCCGCATTTGCGGGACGCGCACTACCCGGGTGCCAAGGGGCTGGGGCACGGCGTGGGGTACAAGTACTCGCACGACTTCCCGCATTCGGTGTCGCCGCAGCAGTATTTGCCGGATTCGTTGGTGGGCACGCAGTATTACGACCCCACCGACAACGGTTACGAAAAGGGCATGGCTGAACGGCTGGCGATCCTGCAGCAGCTGCGGGAACCCTAAGTAGGGCGGGGTGCGCCAGGAGATTTAGGCGCCGGTTGAACTGAGCCCAAGATGTACGAACTGGCGGTTGGTGTGGCTAACGTGGTAGAGTTTTCTGCTGTTGTGCCCGTTTTCGGGCGGCCTTCGTGCGCGTGGACTCGCATGCGTCGATTGCTTTCCCACAGGGGGAAACGACTGTTGCACCACGATCCGAGTTCGGCTGTGCAGACGGCCACGTCGCGGTGTGACGCAATACCAAACCGAAAGGTAAACATGTCATCTGCAATGCGTTCACGCCGTCAGGTTCGCCTGTCGCGTGCCCTGGGTCTTCCACTGACCCCTAAAGCTGAAAAGTACTTTGAGCGTCGTCCATACCCACCGGGTGAACACGGTCGCGCTCGTCGTCGTAATGACTCTGACTACTCGATCCGTCTGAAGGAAAAGCAGCGTCTGCGTGCTCAGTACGGTATTCGCGAGGCTCAGATGCTCAAGACCTACAAGGAAGCTCGTAAAGAGTCTGGTCTGACCGGTGAAGCACTGGTTGAGCTTCTGGAAATGCGTCTGGACGCTCTGGTTCTGCGTGCTGGTTTCGCTCGCACCATTTCCCAGGCGCGTCAGTTCGTGGTGCACCGTCACATCTGTGTTGACGGTCAGCGTGTGGACCGTCCTTCCTACCGTGTGAAGGAAGGCCAGATGATCCACGTGCACGAACGTTCACAGCCAATGGACCCGTTCCAGGTGGCTGCCGCTGGTGCACACCGCGACGTTCTGCCTACCGTTCCTGGTTACCTCAACGTGAACTTGGAAGCTCTGCAGGCTACGCTGCTGCGTCGCCCTAAGCGCGAAGAGATCCCAGTGACCTGCGACGTTCAGCTAGTCGTTGAGCACTACTCACGCTAAAGCTTGATTCAGAAGCCCGAGGTCGTTTCCGGCCTCGGGCTTTTGTTTTGTCCGCGTGGGGCGGGCGCGCCCCACCTATCTTGAAGGAAACTATGGCTGAGCTGGAACCGTCTGACACCTCGGGAAACATCAACGCCGCCAACGTGGCCGGGAAGGCACGGGTGATGCTTGCGGTCGTGGCTGCGATCAACTTTGTGGGGTTCGTGGGCGAGAGTGTCGTGGCGTTGGTGATTGGGTCGGCGTCGTTGTTTGCGGACGCGGCCGATTTCCTCGAGGACACGATGATCAACCTGCTGGTGTTGACCGCGGTGGGGTGGTCTTTGAGCGCGCGGCGGAAGGCCAGTTACGCGTTGGCTGGGCTGATTCTGTTGCCTGCGGTGGCGGCGTTTGTGATGGTCGGGTTGAAGCTGGTGACGGGGGAGCCGCCGGAGCCGTTGACGCTGTCGGTGACCGCGGTGGGTGCGCTGGTGATCAACGTGGTGAGCGCGGTGTTACTGTTCCGGGTGCGGTCCGGTGGGGGTGCGCTCATGACGGGTGCGTGGTTGGCGGCGCGCAATGACGCGCTGGCGAACGTGCTGATCATTGCCGCTGGCGTGGTGACGGTGTTCTGGGCCAGCGTGTGGCCCGACGTTGTTGTGGGGCTGGTCATTGGCGTGATCAACCTGTACGCGGCCAAAGAAGTCTTTGAACAAGCCCGCGCCGAGGTGCCCGAACTGGAAGGGTGAGGGGTTAGGGAGCCTATGCTGTGTGGGCTGTAGTGTTGCAACGATGGCGTCGCATAGGGGAGTCGAAAATAAATCGAAATAATTTGGTGTGAACTCTTGTGTATGCGTTCGATTCATAATAGAATAGAGGCATTGGGAGGTGAGAACAATGTACGAACGCGGTATTGAAGAGCGCAGTTGTCGTGAGATTGATGTATTGACAAAGGCTCGGCGTGCAGCCGATGCAGGTCTTGTCGCACTGGCGCGCGTAGTCGTTCAATTGTTCGTGAAGATCCTTCCTGTAATGACGCCCAAGCAGCTCGAAAAGGTGAGGTTGGAAACGTCCAGGCTTGCCGAACTTGCGGGTAGTTCGGGTGTTCCTACGCGATACGTGCACATCGATAGCGTGGGGTATGTGCTTGTCGAAGATATTGTGCGCCTGCAGTACGAACTTTCCGTCGAAGATGCCGGAATTTTTGCCACTGCGCTTGATTGCACTAGCCGTCAGGTGCCATCGCGTATTCGACCCATTGTGACCATGGCACTCCTGATGCCAGGACTGTGGAGCTATGTTCAGAACGGCCAACTGTCGTATGAGCGAGTGCGAGCCACCGCTGCGCAAGTGGCAATGGCTGGTATCGACATTATTGAGTTCGACCGTTTGATGATGGATCGGCGGTTGGATGTTTCTCCAAAGGTGTTCAGGAAGTACGTCAATGAAATCGTCGCGATGCTCTCCACGCCTCAAGAAACCAACGAACATGTGAGGGAAAACCGCCGGGTCGTGTGTACCCACAATCCAGGTGGCGAGTCTGTGTTGAGCTTGATCGGCCCCAGTATTGAAATCGAAGCAATGCACAAACGCCTCGAAGGCGGAGCTCGCGCCATTATTCATGGGGCCATTGGCAGCTTTTCGGCCCACATAGGAAGCGAAGACTTCACGCCTACGACAGAAGTCCCCGTGCGCAGCATGGGAGAAGTGGAAATAGACGAAGACCGTTTGCTTCACCAGGTCATGTACGACATGCTTACTGGGGCTCGGCCTACAACCCAGGTTACGGCCCGAATCACTCGCACCGGCATGACGAAAGCCACCGGCCTGACCGAAGGTCGCGATGTTCCGGCGCCACAGTACGGTGAAGAAGCCATACAGATGTGGCTCGACCAGGACGAAGCTCGCGGTGCTACGCAAGTGAAAGAAGTCAAACTCACAATCTCGATTCCAACCAACGAAGAGTGGCTGAAGTCCCAAGCTGGAATCAACGTGATGGTTCCGGTGGTGCGCCTCATGCCAAACGAAGGCAGGCCACGAGCAAGAGGCGAACGCGGGACCCAGGTAAGAGACGGAGATGGCCCACAGGAAATAGATGCGGGCGGACTTCAAGAACGAGAAGTCCCGGCGAAAAGCAGAGGCTCGACGGGCCCGCCGGTGCCGGTGATGGTGAACAACGCGTTCGCGCTGGATTCCTACACCACAGACAAACTGTTAAGAGAAGCGTCGTCGATTTACAGGTACTTCACCGACCCCTCCACGGGAGAAGTGTGCGAAATTATGCCCACCAGGTACAGAGTGACCAAACCGATGGCTCGGACGCTCGAGGTTAGATGGGTGTACTGTTCCGTGCCGTGGTGTAACCGACTCGCCCGGACGTGCGACAAAGACCATATCGAACCGTTCAACCATGCGAACCCCAAGAACGGTGGACAGACGGTACTCGAAAACCTGCACCCTATGTGTCGCAAGCATCATCAGGCCAAAACAGAAGGTCGACTTACTGCCAAGCGCACAAGCGACGGGGGAGTGGAATGGGAGTTTCCACGGATCGGCACCGTGTTGTCCTACCCGCCTGCATCACCATTGCACCAAGCGCACTACAAACAGCTCGAAGCGTTCGCCAGTTCGCTTGAGTAGCGGTGGATGCCCAACCAAGCCAACCACTAAGCTAACCAACTTTTTTGCGAGGTCTACGCATACCCGCCAGCCATCACAAGGTCGGCAACGAAACCCTCAAGCTGCGGTTCACTGAGCTCATGCACGGTCACGCGAATATGGTGACTGGCAGGCCCACCCTCGGTAAGCCCAAACTCATCGCCAGGACGCACGGTCCAGCCGTGATGAGCCAAACGGGAGGCCACCTCGGCCGCGGGAGCCCCCACCGGTACCCACACGCTAATCCCGTCACCAGCCAAAGCCTCAACGCCATGCCCAGCAAGCGCCCGCACAAACGCCTCGTTGTTATCCGCATACACGCCGGCCGCCCGCTCAATGAGGGCCCGTGCGTCCATATCAGTAAGCTGCGCCAACGCGATCCGCTGCAACAAGTGACTCACCCACGTGGTGCCCGGGCTCAACCGCAACGCCAACCGTGACGCCGTCTCCCGGTCAGAGGCAACCAGGGCAACACAAATATCGGGCCCAATGAACTTCGACAGCGACCGCACCAGCGCCCACCGCTGATGCTCAGGCCCCACAATCGACTCAAACGGCACCCGCGACAACAACGAGTAATAGTCATCCTCAATCACCAACACATACGGATGATCGGCCAAAACCTCACGTAGCTGCTGGGCCCGCTCGGCATCAATCGACGCGCCCGTGGGATTCTGCGCCCGAGGCGTACACACCACCGCGCGCACCCCCGCCTCAAGTGCGGCCCGCAAGCCGTCAGGCGTCATGCCACGCTCATCCACGGCAATCGGCACCGTGCGATACCCGCCCAGCCGCACCGTCTGCTGACTCGCCAAAAAGCATGGGTCCTCCAAGCCCACCGCGTCATCGCGCATGAGCGACTGCGCCAACAACCGCTCAATCGCATCCACTGCGCCAGACGTCACCGACAGTTCAAACGCCCCCGGCACATCCGGGGCAAACCACTCCCGCGCCCACTGGGCAAGCCCCGCATCTACCACCGGCTCGCCGTACAACACCGTGTGCCCGGCTGCGGCGGTGAGCGCCGGACGCACGTCGGGGATCAGCTCTGGAAGCGGGTTGCCGCTCGCAAGGTCCACCACATGGGCCGAGGTGTCATCCGCCCCATCTGTCGCGTACCCGTCCTGGGGGCCAGGGGAGAGGTCTGCAACTCGGGTGCCGGCGCGCCCCTGCCCAACCACCAGCCCCGAGGTCGCCAACAGTCGGTACGCAGCCACGGTGGTGTTGCGGTTAACGCCTAAGTCTCGGGCGAGGGTGCGCACGGGTGGCAACAGGTCGCCGGGGCGCAGGTGTCCACGGTCGATGAGGGTGCGGACCGAGTCGGCAATGTCGCTCGCGGACTGCCCAGTTATATCCGTGTGGTGAGTCACGTGCTCCAGTCTAGGCTGTGACGTGGTACATTCGTTTGGCCTAGACCAAAACTGTAAGCGCTGGGACGGGCCAGCAAAGACAAAGGAGACCAACATGACAAACACGAGTGAAAACCACCACGGCACCGGCCGCGTGAAGCGCGGACTCGCCGACATGCTCAAAGGCGGCGTCATCATGGACGTAGTGACCCCAGACCAGGCGAAAATCGCAGAGGACGCCGGAGCAGTCGCGGTCATGGCCCTGGAACGTGTGCCGGCTGACATCCGCGCTCAGGGTGGCGTGGCCCGCATGAGCGACCCCGACCTCATCGACGGCATCATCAACGCGGTATCGATCCCGGTGATGGCCAAGGCGCGCATCGGCCACTTCGTGGAAGCGCAGGTACTCCAGGAGCTGGGCGTGGACTACATCGACGAGTCCGAGGTCCTCTCACCTGCCGACTACGTCAACCACATCGACAAGCAGAAGTTCGACGTGCCGTTCGTGTGTGGCGCCACCAACCTGGGTGAGGCACTGCGCCGCATCACGGAAGGTGCGGCCATGATCCGCTCCAAGGGTGAAGCCGGAACCGGTGACGTGTCGGAAGCCACCAAACACATCCGCACCATCACCGCTGAGATCAACCGTCTGCGCGCTCTGACACCAGACGAACTTTACGTCGCCGCAAAGGAACTCCAGGCCCCATATGACCTGGTCGCAGAAGTCGCCCGCACCGGCCAGCTCCCCGTTGTCCTCTTCACCGCCGGAGGAGTCGCCACCCCTGCCGACGCCGCCATGATGATGCAGCTGGGCGCCGACGGCGTGTTCGTGGGCTCGGGTATCTTCAAGTCAGGTGACCCGGCCAAACGCGCACAAGCGATCGTCAAGGCCACCGCGTTCTACGACGACCCGGCCGTCATTGCGGACGTGTCCCGGGGGTTGGGCGAAGCCATGGTGGGTATCAACGTTGCTGACCTTCCCGCACCTCACCGTCTCGCAGAGCGTGGCTGGTGAACGCGCCCGTTCGCGTAGGTATCCTGGCGCTCCAGGGTGGCGTGCGAGAACATGCACATACACTCGAAACCCTGGGCGCTCAGGTCACCTTAGTGCGCCGGCCACACGAACTGTCACAGGTGGAGGCGCTGGTGCTTCCGGGCGGAGAGTCAAGCATGATCGACAAACTGTCGCGTGCATTCGACCTGCAGAAACCCATCCAAGCAGCGATCGCTGCTGGCCTCCCCGTCTACGGCACGTGCGCGGGGCTGATCCTGCTTGCGGACCGGATCTGCATGCCCCTGACCTGGGGGAGGAGCCGGTTCGGGCCGTCTTCATCCGTGCGCCCATTGTCGCCGAGGTGGCACCCGCCGCCCGCTCTCTGGCCACCTTGCCGGGAGGTGAGGTCGTCGCGGTCGAACAAGGGAACCTTCTGGGGACATCCTTCCACCCCGAGCTCACCGGCGAGACGCGCTTCCACGAGCGACTCATGGACAAGGCTCGCGCGCGGAGAGGCTAGCCAACCATGCGCGGCCAGCCGTCACCCCAACGCTCACCCCAACATACTCAGTATCTGCCCGGTAGCCAGCCCAAAGAACGTACCCGCAAACGCGCCAATGAGCGCATACAGCACACCCACGGGCACCAGTTGCTGACTGTACGCGCTGGCTACCACGGGCGCAGATGCCACACCACCAATGTTGGCGGTAGATGCAACCGCGATGCTGAACAGTTCGGTGCGGGTGAGCTTCGCGTAAACCACCATGAGCAGCAGGTGGATGGTGACCACCACGAACCCGGCCAGCAGGTACAGCGGCGCTTCGACCAGTGAGCTGAAGTCCGACCCGGCCGCAATAATCCCGATGATGATGTACAGCATGATGTGGGACACCTCGGACGCGCCGGGCATCTTGCCAAACCGCGTGGACCCGATGATCAGCCCCAACACACTCACAATCAGAATGGTCCATGTGGTGGAGGTGACGACCACGCCAATCTCAGGCAGCTGATTACCCACCCACGTGGCCGCTGCTGAGGCGAACAGCCCCAGCGCAATGACACGGAACAGCGCCACCAGGTCCAGGGTCTCACCGCTGCCGTTGGAATCGCCGCTGCCGTTGGACTCGCCCTCTTCCCCCGCCGAGGTGTCACCCGGGTTCGTGACCGCCGCGGCTTGGGTTTCGAGGTAGGAAGTGTCGGCCTTAACCCAGGCGTTGAAACGCTGGGCGATTCCCGTTCCGGAAAACATCAGCAGCAGCCACAGCGAGTACACGATGGTGTCCACAATGAGCACGTGCCCAAACAGTGACTCAGGCGCCTGAAGGATTTCCTGAACGGCCACCATGTTCGCCGAACCACCGGTCCACGAACCTGCCAGCGCCGCGAAACCCTTCCACGCCTCGGGATCCAAAACACCTTTAAACAGGAGGAACGCAACCACAAACCCAGCGAAAATCGACACGACCGCCGCCGCGTACGTGAGCATAAGCTTGGGACCCAGTTTGATGATCTGACGCACGTCGCACTGGAACAGCAACAACATGATCATGGCCGGCAGTAACGCGTCCTTGACTCCAGAGCCCACGGCATCGATCGAATCGGACTGCGCGAACACGCCCAGCGTGTTCAACGTGGCCGCGATCAGGTACAGGAACACAAGCCCGGGCACGTACTTGAAAACCGCAAACCCCCGACGTTTCTCCAAGTACACCAGGATCGCTGAGATACCTATCAGGGTGGCCAGGAAGAAGAAACCGTCGGAGATCATCGCGCTCCTATGCTGTCGATACGGGTACGTTCATGGGTCCACGAGCACCGACACCAGCGAGCGTCAGGTGACGCGTATCACAACCGTACAACATGTGTGATGGCGGGCCGATGATTTCCGGCCCCCAACCCCTACGCCTTCTTGCGTTCAACCAGCTTGCGCTGTTCCAGACGCAGGGTCACATCGGCGGCGCGCGCTAGCTGCCGCGAGTGGGTCACTACGATCACGCACTTGTTCTGCTCGTGGGCGGCGTCGCGCAGGATCTCGATAACACCCTGGGCGGTGTCCTCGTCCAGGTTTCCGGTGGGCTCATCAGCCAGAATCACGGGTGCTGAGGACACCAACGCGCGCCCAATTGCCACGCGCTGTTGCTGCCCACCGGACAGCGCCAACACGTTGCGCTTGGCCGCGGACTCGTCGATCCCCAACCGTGTCAGGTCCTCCACGCTGGCCTTGGGGTTGACCAGGCGCAGGTTCTCCAACGGCGTGAGGTAGTCGATCAGGTTGTAGTTCTGGAATACCAACGCAATCTGGTCCCTGCGGTGGCGCGTGTACCCGGTGGTGGCGATGTCGTTGCCGTCGAACCGCACCTCTCCTTGAGTGGGCGCGTCGAGGCCTGCAAGCAGGCTCAACATGGTGGTCTTACCGGCCCCTGAGGAGCCCACAATCGCGTAGAACGTGCCCACCTCAAAGTCATAACTGACGTTGCTCAGCACCCGCTTGGCGGCACTGGCGTAGGTGAAGTTGACGTGGTCGAGTTGCATGATGGTCATGATGTTTCCTAACTGAGTTTTGCAAGAATTCGTTTGGGGCGTTGCGTGATGAGCGGCAGAACGCCCACGGATACGCCTAAGAGCACGATGCCGAACCCCAGCGCCAAGGCCGCCACAACGTCACCGGCACTGATGGTCAGTTGCAGGGCAGAAAGCGTCTCCCCGCCAACCTGGGTAAACACCGCCCGCCCGAGGTGGTTCGACAGCACCGTGCCCGCCCCGGCCGCGATGAGGGTTGCGACGGCGGCAAAGATGCTTGACTCGATCGCGAACTGGGCCAGCACATTGCCCTTACTCTTCCCCAGGGACAGGAGGATGCCGATTTCGTGGATGCGACCTCGGGCCCAGAACGTGCTCACCAATGTAAGTACACCCGCGCCTGCCACACACAAGGCGAGCAACAGGATGGTGAGCAACCGGTCAACCCCCGCAATCGCCTGCAACACGGGCGCGAACTGCGCGGAGTTGTCCTCCAAGGTGAGGTCGGGGGCGGTGCGCTTCGCGGTGTCGAGTGCGCTGGTGAGCTGGTTCGCGTTGTGTGTGAAGTATCGGCCCGTGGTCAGCGGCGCGCCCAGCTTCTGAGCGGACTCAAGGTCCGTGAAAACCTGGTTCTGCGACGCCCCGGAAGGCAGGCCGGTGGGGTTTTCGGTCTTGCCGTCGAAAATGCCGGCCACGGTAACGGTCACGCTGGTGCCGTCGCGGGTGAGCGTGAAGGTGTCGCCGGGCCCGAGGTGGTTCTGGCTGGCGAACTCCCGGTGGATAAGCGCCTGCGTGGTGTCCGCGCCCACGTGCGTGCCTTCGGTAAGTTGGTACAGCTTGCCTTGGAACGCCGGGTTGAGTGCGGAGTCGCTGGTGCCGGTGACGCTGACGTCGCCCGCGAACTTCGGATCCAACTGGACGCCACTGGTGCCAGCGACGGGCGTGGCATCCTTGGGGCGCGCCAAGGTGGACGCTTCCAGACTGTGCTTTGCCACCTCGGGCAGGGAAGCCAGCCGGTCAGCCAGGGAAGGGTCAATGCCTTTAGGGCTGTCACTGGGGGCGCCGTTCTGGCCGGGGCCGGTAGCCGTGAAGCCCGCGCCCACGTTGGTGTTGATGGCGTGCTTGACGTGGGCCATGGTGGAGCGCACGCCGGACTGGGCGACGAGCGCGGTGAACACCACGGTCATGATGAGGATCATGAGGAGGCTGCGGCGCGGTTTGCGGGTGACGCAGCGGATTGCTCGGGACCAGGGATGGGTCATGTCGCGTCCACGAGGATCGCGCGGGGGCTCTTACGCAACATGGGCACCGCAGTGATGGCGACGACCACGGCGATCACGGCCACGCAGATGATGGACGCCTGGACCGCCGAGGTGGGGGAGAGTCCCACGGTGAGGTTGTCCAGGGTTTGGGCGGAGGCTGAGGACTCCAGGTCGGCGCCGAACTGACCGGCCTGCTGCATTTCCTGGGCCGCGGACTTGTTGACGCTGGCCAGGGTGGTGTCGCCCATCCACTGTGCGAAACGGCTGGCGGCGAAGTACGCGCAGATGAAGGCGGGTACGGCGATGAGGATGAGTTCGGCGAGGTACTGGGCGGCGATGCTGGCCTTGGTGACGCCGATAGACAGTAGTGTGCCGGTTTCCTTTTTGCGTTCGTTCAGCCACAGGAACAGGACGAGTGCGACGATCGCGGGGGCGAAGATAGTGGCGCCCACGGTGGTGTTGCGCATGATGCTCTTGATGCCGTCGACGGCGCCGGTGATGCCGGACAGGTACTGGGTGGATGGGGAGATCTGGTAGTTCTGCCAGTCGATGCCTTGGGCCTTGGCGGCTTTGGTGACGTCGTCGAAGTTGGCGTCTTTGGACACGAAGAAGTTGGCGTCCTGGTAGATCTCGGTTTCTGGGGTGAACTGGTAGAGCTCACGAGTGGTGTCCAGGTCAGTGAACACGGTGTTGGCGAAAAGTTCGTTGCGCGTGGCGGCCGGTTTGGTGTTCTCGCCTGACACCAGGCCCACGATCTGGGTTTTGACTTCCTTGGTGGACTGGCGTTGGTTGTCGACGTCGTACTTGTTGCCCTTCAGGGTGAGCGTGTCGCCTACCTTGAGGTTGTTGGCTTTGGCGAGGTCTTCGTGAATGACGGCTTTTTGGGTGTCGTCGGGAGTGAGGTGGCGGCCCTGGGTGAGTTTGAGGTTGCCGCTGCGGAAGTTGTTGTCGATTTCGCTGTTGTTGACGCCCCACACGTTGACAGCGTTGCCGAACTGTTTTTCGCGCTGTTTGTCGTAGTCGTCGTGGTCGAGTTTCTGGACCTTGGCGTTGACCAGGTCGGCGGTGACGTTTTGCCGGGCGACGTGTGACTCTACGCCGTCCAGTTTTGAGAGCGTGGCGATGTCCGCAGCCTTGACGGTGCCGGCACCTCGGGGAGTGCCGAGGTTGTTCTGAGGGTTGTTCTCAAGCACGAACCCGCGGCCGGTTTTCGCGTCGATCTCCTCTGACACCTGGTCAGCCGAGCGGGTGACGGCGCTGGCCGCCATGACCACTGTGGCCATGATGATGAGGACGACGAAAATGATGAGTGTTTTGACTGGCTTTCGGACACAATAGCGCCAGGCTCTTCCTAGAAACGTCAAAGTTTCCCTTTCACGGTAAAACGGTTGGCGCGTGTGCACAGTGCTGTGTGTACGGGCGCGCCGAAAGGATCGGAGAGAATCTACTACTCGATTCTGAATCGATTCTGGTAGCAATCTGCGCCGAAGCTGTGGGTGAAGGCAGAGAATGGCGTAGTTTCGAAAACTCTATGGGCGAAACTCAGTGCTTCCCGCGGGTTCATACTGATTCGTGGTCATGTTGATTTTGAAGTCTATAGCTCGCTGTTACAGGTTCCATGTCGAACGACTGCTCGTTCCTTTTGTTCTTAGAAACCCATTCCCAGGCGTATTCAGCAACTAGTCTGGCGAGGCCGTATCTCTCTTCACAGGCAGGTAAGTCCGGGAGAAGAAGTGAGTGAACTGTTAGCGTGGTTAACAGTTATTGGAAAGAGTCGCGTTAACCGGATGTATGAAACTTTCATGCCACGCTGGATACAAACGCGCGCGAACTACGATTTAGTCGCTTGATTGGTTCAAATCTGAGCTGATTGTTCCAGATTAGAAAGGGAAAGCAGTATGTCTGAACATCGCATCGGCGCAGAATCAGAGCACCTGGGTGATCAGGTTGACTCTTCGCCGATTGACTCATCCCCTGTTGTGAACGGCGGTCACAAGGAATGGCGCAACTCTAAGGGTGAATTGCACCGCGAAGACGGCCCGGCCATTGAGTATTTTGACGGTACCAAGGAGTGGTATCGCAACGGTGAGTTGCATCGTGAGGACGGTCCAGCTGTTGAGAATGCAGATGGAGAAAAGCAGTGGTGGATGAACGACAAATTTCACCGCGAAGACGGCCCGGCCATTGAGTATCCTGACGGTTCCAAGGAGTGGTATCGCAACGGTGAGTTACATCGTGAGGACGGTCCAGCTGCTGAGTGCCCTGATGGGGAAAGACTTTGGTTTCGCAACGGGAAGCGCCACCGCAAAGACGGGCCAGCTGTTGAACTTGCTAATGGGATCAAGGAATGGTGGGTCAATGGCGAGCAAGTAGATCCTTTCTAAGTCCCTTTCTGCCCTGAAGCCCTCTTATCTTGTTTCTTCACTGAGCAAGGCGGGAGGGCATATTGTTTTGCCAGCGTTTTAGATACGCACTGATGAGCTCCAGTCCCTAGGCTTCACGGTCTGCGGCGCGGCGCACCGATCGCCTGCAGAAGCTGGCCGCAGACGGCATCCGCCCCCCTCGGGATGGATGTCACCGATGAGCAGTCCATGACCGATGGCATCGCGAAGATCATTGAGGACACCGGCCGGATCGATGTACTCGTCAACAACGCCGGGTACGGCTCGTACTCCAGGTGATGCCCATTGAAGACAAAGCCATGCACATGGAAACTTTCATGGCACGACGGGTACAAACAAGCGGGAACTACGATTTAGTCGCTTGATTGGTTCACTTCCAGCGGGTGAAGATCACTTGCCAATCTTCTGGGAAACGAAGAGCTTGCGGTAATGGGGATCCCCGTCTTTACGCGGGTAATAGTGCCAGCCGATTCCTGACCAAAATTCGTCAGCGCCTTCGGAGAAAGCGATCAAGGGAAAGCCTGAGTAGTGGCTGATCAGATGCCTTGCAAACGCAGCCCCATAGTGATGTCGGCGAAGATCACGGCGGATTTCAAAGAACCAGATTTCTTTGGTCAGCACTTCCGAGTCGATCCCGATGTAGCTATCGGAGAGTGGCCAATCTGTCACCTCAGCGCGCCCGACTTCCACACCATCGGCAAGAAACTGGATGTACTCCTTGCCCTCCGGGGAGTCTTCGCCGACTCTTCCAGCCCTGTCGTGCCACCAGCGGTCATCGAATCCCTCGACCACCTGGAACGGTGTCACGTAGTCCTCAACTTGCTGAAGAACCCTCAGTTGTAAGCGATCCACCATTCCGAGAATACGCAAGCGCCCACCAAGTAGAGGCGGGCGCTTAGACATAGATACTGGGTTACTGTTTGATGGCTACTACTTGGGTGCTGCCGTCGCGGAATTGAAAGGTGACCCTGCCGTCGACATCGACGGTGCCTTTTTCGAGCAAAGCGACGCAGAGGTATGGGCTGAAGACCAACTGTTCAAGTTCAAGGTTGGCGGTCTCTTGCCTGTAGTAGTGGTAGGCGGCTAGTCGGTTGTTTTTGTTCTGGATCTCGGCGACCACGGCAGCGTGCTCAGCTAACAGCGCCTGGTGCTGTTCGTGGCTAGCGTTGAACGCCTTCTCGTAGGCTTGCTGGTCTTGAGCGACTCGTGCATTGTGGGCGATCATCGATTGGAGCTTCTTGGCCACCTCGTTGATCTGAGCGAGAAGCCCGGCGGCCTCAACCTCCAGGTCACTCGTGTCGAGGGCATCGAGAACGGCTTGGTTGACACCGGTGTCAGTCGGCGAGCCGAATCGAAGGCGAATGGCCTTAAGGAACATGTCCTTGAGTCGTTGATCGCTGATGTGCCCGGTGGCGCATTTTTCCTGGCCTGCGTATTTGTGGCCGCACCGCCAGATGATCTTTTCGTACTTACTGCCCGCGTGCCAGGTTTTCGAGCCGAAGAAGTGCCCACACTGGCCGCACTCGAAGGTCGATGAGAAGGGCCGGGTGCGATGCTGGGTTCGCTGATCTCTAGCCCCTTTAGCTATTTCGGCTTGGACGAAGTCCCACACTGCCGGGCTGATGATCGCCTCATGGCTGGCGGTGACGTAGTACTGGGGTACTTCGCCTTGGTTGATGACTTGACGTTTCGTCAGGTAGTCAGCGACGTACGACTTCTGCAGGAGAGCGTCACCCTTGTATTTCTCGTTGGTGAGAATCGCTCGTATGGATCGGTAATACCAGGTCTTGTTGCCTGCGGCGGTGAAGGTCTCTGGTTCGTCGGTGAGGGTGCGGGCGATCGTTCCGATGGACATGCCACCTAAGTACATGTTGTAGATCCGGCGCACGAGTTTGGCTTGCTCGGGGTTGATGACGAGGCTGCCGTCTTCGCCTTTGTCGTATCCGAGGAACCGAGAATATGGGACGGTGACCTTGCCGTCGGCGAAGCGTTTGCGGTGCCCCCAGGTGACGTTTTCGGAGATGGAGCGGGCTTCTTCTTGCGCCAGCGAGCTCATGATGGTGATGAGGAGCTCGCCTTTGGTGTCGAAGGTCCAGATGCCTTCTTTCTCGAAGAAGACCTCCACGCCTTTGTCTTTGAGGGCTCGAACGGTGGTGAGCGAGTCGACGGTGTTGCGGGCGAACCGGGACACGCTCTTGGTGATGATCAGGTCGATCTTGCCGTCGAGCGCGTCGATCACCATCTGCTGGAATCCAGCACGGTGTTTGGTTGAGGTGCCTGTGATGCCTTCGTCGGTATAGACCTTCACGAACTGCCAGCCCGCGTGATCGCTAATGTAGCGGGTGTAGTAGTCGACCTGGGCTTCGTAGGACGTCACCTGATCGTCGTGGTCGGTGGACACGCGGGCATACCCGGCGACCCTGCGCAGGGTTGTCTGTCCAAGTGGAGCGCCAGTGTGGAGAGCTCGGGTGGCGGGGATTGCTGTGACGGTGCGGGCCATTTAGCGTTCGCCTCGCTCGGCGCGCAGGCGCTCAGCCTCTGCCTTGGCCACGGCCCGGTACTTCGCCAATGCTTCTGGTGGTGTTGGTGCTTGCCGTGGGTTGTCCAACCCGAGCCTTTTGGCTTCGGCCCAGCGGGCACGCACGAGTTCGCCCCAGGCGGCTTTTCTTGCTGGGGTCCACGAGCTCTTCTTCAGGTTTGGTCGCCACGTGTGCGAGCTGCTGGTGCCATCGGTGTAATGAAACGTGTAATGGTCTTTTCCCTGCACGTCGATGTGATCGATACGCTCGTTGAACACCTCTTCGTCGAAGGTATCGATACCCAGGACTCGCGCGATGAAGCCTTTGAGTGCCGTGTCAGAGATCTCGCAGGTGCCGCATCCGGTTTTGCGGCCTTTCTTGCGTTCGGTGCAGATCCAGTGCTCGGTGGAGATCGAGTTTTGGGTTTTCGGATTGCGTACGTTGCGCACAAACGAGCAGTTGCAGGACACGCATTTGATCTTCGACGTCAACGCCACAGTTTCTATGGACCAGTTCGCCCGGGCCCCGAGTTCACGGCGGCGTGCGATCTCGGTTTGTACAGCGGTGAAGGTGTCGCGGTCGATGATCGCGGGGATCGCGTTTTCCACCAGGTATTGCGGCAACTGGCCGGTGTTGCGTACTGCTCGTCCAGGCCTGCCTTCCGGAGTGGACCAACGGCCCAACAGGAGGTCGCCGGTGTAGTGCGGGTTCTTCAGGATGTGACGGACCCATTCGCCGGGCATCTTGTTGTCAGCCAGGTGCGGAACCCTGCCTTCGGCGATGAGCTGCGCGGCCATCTTTTCGCACGAGGTCTTCTTCATGTACTGGGCGAAGATCCAGCGCACCACGGCTGCTTCTTCTTCGATGATCTGCACGTCGGTGCCGTCAGCGGAGTCGGTGTAACCGTACAAGTGGAAGCCGTTCGCTTTGCCTTCTTCGAAGCCTTTCCAAATGCGCCACTTGATGTTTTGGCTGATTTGCTCTGATTCTGCCTGCGCGAAAGACGCCAGCAGGGTGAGCATGAGTTCTCCGTCAGCGCTGGTTGAGGAGATGTTCTCTTTTTCGAATCGCACCTCCACCCCGAGGTCTTTCAGCTCGCGAACGATTTCGAGCAGGTCGACGGTGTTGCGAGCGAATCGCGAGATCGACTTGGTGAGGATCAGGTCGATTGCCCCTTTCCGGGCGAGGGCCAGCAGTTCTTGGAACTGGGGGCGATTTGTGGTGGTTCCAGAGATTCCAGAATCGGCGAACACTCCGGCGAACGTCCAGCCAGGAGTGTCGTGAATGAGTTGCTGGTAGTAGGAAACTTGGGTGGACAAACTCAGCGGTGTGCGTTCGGTTTCCATGCTGATGCGGGCATACGCTGCCACTTTCACAAGCGGAGAAGCACTGATCGGTGGCGGGGTGATTTGCTCCATTCTCTTCAAGGTATTTCTCCTAGTCAGACAGGGTTTCAGGTTGTATCCATACATCACTCAAACCCTCGAGATAGTCAACGAAACAGGCTCTTTGTAGGGCGGCTAGCGGCGCATCTGGGGCGTCGAGGCGCTGGCACACGGTGATGGCTTCGCGTGGGGTGAGGATGCCGCGTTCGAGAAGCTTCTTGACCTGCGTGAGCTGGTGATGAGCCGTCAGCTCGGCTGCCATGTTCATCGTTTACCGCCACGGGTATTGAAGCGGTGCTGGACGTAGCACGGGTGGCAGCAGTACTTGCGTTTCACCTGGCCAGTGCGAGCAACAGTGACCTGTCGGTGGCAGTTCGCGCACACCAGTTCTTCGGTGACCACCCTGCGATGGGCGGCCCACCAGGCTCGTCGACAGGCAGTGGAACAGAACTTCGATCCTTGCCGGAGCTCGATTGGCTTGCAGCAGTGCAAACACCACACTCCAACTGGATCCGTGACCTGCTCAACGGCAGGATCGACGGTGATGCCGTGTCGCAGACAATAGGTCTTGACACTGTTGGCGTTCAGATCCAGGTGCGCGGCAATACGAGAGTAGGCAACCCCCGCAGCGCGCATCATCTGGATGTGATGGCGATCAGTCTGGTTCAGAGCCATGAGCAGGCCCTCCTGGCAACGAGGCGAAAGGTGGTCGCCCATACGCCGGTCACGCCAGACGAAACCGGACAACAGAAACAAAGCTCCCTGCCGCGTTCGCACCCGTGGCTGGGATCTGCGCCTCTATTCAGATAAGGCAGCAATTCTTTGCTCAATTCACAATGCGGGCCGATCGACGTGTGAACCGCGACAGAGCAAGGGCGGGTGAAGATGACTGGCGACGACTTTGAACTCCCGGTGTTTCTCGACGACCAGTCGTACCGAACCTGTTCAGAATGCGGCTCAGATTGTGTCCCTGACCCGTTTGCTGCAGGCGAAGGTCAAGGCATCAGGATCGCGTTCATCTGCCCGAGCTGTGGAGTGCAGTCCGTCATCGACCCGTTCGACGACCTGCGGTAAACACCAGCTCCGCAAACGCAGAAAAGGCCCCGCCACCACCTCGATGAAGGTGATGACGGGGCCAAGGGTTGATTTCGCGTGGGTTAGCTGATGCCGAGCTTCTCGTTGACGCGTTTCTGCACAGCGGCGTAGTTGCCGCCGAGGCGGCGCTTGCGTTCCTCGCCGTTGCCATAGTCTCCACGGATCACCGCATCAGCCAGTGCATCGATGTTGACGGAGGGCTTGGTGGGGTTTCCTCCGGTGAGCTTCTCGTTGACGAGCTTCTGCACGGCAGTGTAGTTGGCTCCGAGTCGGCGTTTGCGCTCGTCGCCGTTGCCGTACTCGCCTCGGATGACCGCGTCGGCGAGGGCGTCGATGTTGGCGGAGGGCTTGGGCGTGGGCGGTGTGGGCTTTGCCGGTGGTGTCGGGGCGGGCTTGGTGCCGCTCATGCGGTCGTACCAGTACTGGGCGCGTGCCATGTAGGCCGCATGCTGGGAGCCTGCCAGCGAGGCCGGGCATTCGGTGGAAGCGATACAATGAGTGGAACCATGACGACGGCGTACATTGCCCAACGGCGATTCTGGTTGAAAGGAATCGTCGCGTCGTTACGGAACACTACGGTGTAAAGTACGGTGGCCGTCGCCAACCCGAGCAGGATCCAGAAAAATGTTCCAGGAACCCAGGGTCGGAGTACCCCACGCCCTTGACGTTTTTGACGTAGGCCTTCCCTGCACCCATCACCGCGGTGTATAGCACGGCAAGCCAAATTGCCTTCTTCATTAGCTCTCCTTGAGTGGGCCAGGCCCGTTAGATTAGATGCTTCCTCGGGGCATTGGCCCCGGGATATCTGGTGGCTGAACGATAGCGGAGGATACCAGTGTGGCGTCCACCGTGGCCACGATGTGACGATGAGGGACGCCGGCTCGTGCTTCCTGTAATAGACGTGCCAAGGTTGCGATGAGCTCAACGGTTGAGGTCTGCTGCGAAGTGGTCCCGATCAAAGAGAGCGAGAGCCGCGCGAGCGACCACCTCCGGCTCCGTAATCGGGATGGCGTGACCAGAATCACGTGCCACGATGAGCTGGGAACTTGCTGTCCGAGCGGCAGATAAGTGGTGGGCCTTGCGGATTGCCGCACGCATCTTTTCGCTCTCGCCGACCATCGCTTGGGCGCCACTGATCACGGTCACGGGAGAGCCGTAGTGCTGATCGTCGGTTGCTAGCTGCGCGAGACCAGTACGCAACGATCGCAATTCGGCAGCGGCCTCACGTGCTGCTGAAACGGTCGTAGAGTCCTGAAGCACTCGTGTCATCACGTCCGGCGGCAGCCCTCGGAGAATGGGGGTGTACATCGCAGAAAGCAACCGCAGCCGAGCAAGCGACACTAGACTCAGGCGCTGCAGGGCCAAGGACAGCGGGCGGAACTTATCCAAGAGGTGTTCATCGCTTGGATCGACGAGCACAAGTCCTGCGACGCGCTCGATGCGGCCCGCCGACATGCCCTGTGCAGTACGTACGATGGGACCGCCCCAGCTATGTCCGACGAGGACGACAGACTCGTAAGATTGAGCTTTAACGACACACGCCAGGTCGTTAGCGAGTCGTTGCAGTTTCCGCGTAGCTGGATCCGGATCGCTGTCGCCGATGCCCGCCCGGTTATAGGCGACCACGCGGCAGTGGGGCGCAAGGTGGCGCATGACCGGAATCCAGTAGTGTGCGCTCATCCCCAGGCCAGCCTCACACACGACCAAACGCGGCCCCTCGCCGAGGCTGATCGATGCTAAGCGTCTACCGTCAGGAGTCACGACCACATCACGGGTGGGCATCGGCTGCATAGGCGTGCCTTTCTCGCGGTGACCGGTGTGGGCTCGAACGGCGTGATCATACCAACGCCGCTCACACAGACAAAGATAGGCTACCCTAATTCATCCTGACCGAGGAAGCTGTGAAAGCAGGATTGACCGTAGAAGGATCTGACCCCCGTGGGGTAGACACCTGATATCCAACCCTGTCGGGTTGGGAAGAAAGGTAATCTACCGCCATGCCTAGGTACTCCGAAGAGTTCAAACGTAATGCCGTGGCTCTCTACGAAGTGAAGCGTCCTGGGTTTGGTTCCGATCGTTTCTAGAGAAAGATTGGGATCATGCCAAGGAAGTACAGTGATGAGTTCAAGGCCAAGGCGGTGCGTCTGGCTGAGGAATTTGTTGAGCTTGAAGGGTGCTCGAAGTGGGGTGCGGCGGTTGAGATCGGTGACAAGGTCGGTGTCTCCGCGCACACGCTTAATAATTGGTTGAAGCCTTCAGGGCCGTCACACGGCGTCGAGGGCAGCTCCGGCGAGTTAGCAGACGATGAGCTGAAGCGTCTGCGGCGAGAGAATAAAGAGCTGCGCAGGGCGAACGAGATGGCGGATTCAACCGGTCAACGCAATGGGTGCTGTGAGATGAAGCAGACGTTGATCTCAGGAGGCATCGGTTGCAGGGCAAGCATGGTCATCTCAGTCGTGAGCAGAAGCAGCTCGCGCTCCGTCTCCACTCGAAGGGATGGAGACTCATCGACATCGCTCGCGAGATCGGGTGCACGGCGCCGATGGTCGGCCGCATGGCGAGGGAAGGGCGTCACCTCGACGGGAAACCGTTCGGCTGGGAGCCGCGCGAGGGTCATCTGACGGTCTTCGACCGCGAGGAGATACTCGTGGGTCTCGCCCGCGGTGACACGCTCACTGCGATCGCGCGCAGCCTCGGGCGGGCGGTGTCGACGATCAGCCGCGAGGTCAAGCGGGGCGGCGGACGCGAGGAGTACTCGGCGTGGCGGGCGCATGAGGACGCCCGGGAGCAGGCCCGCAGGCCGAAGCCGTTCAAGCTTGACGGTGGCCGGTTGCTCGAGACCGTGACAGCGCAGTTGAAGCAGCTGTGGTCGCCGCAGGAGATCGCTGCCCGCCTACGGTTGGAGCATCCCGACGACCCGGAGATGCACGTGAGCCACGAGACGATCTATCAGTCCCTGTTCGTACAGGGACGCGGGCAACTGCGCCGAGAACTCGCCCGCTGCCTGAGATCGGGACGCACGGCCAGGAAGGCGCGAACGGCAACGGATCGGCGCGGCCGTCTGCCAGGGATGGTCATGATCAGCGAGCGCCCCGCTGAGGTCGAGGACCGTGCCGTTCCCGGGCATTGGGAAGGCGATCTCATTCTTGGTGAGAACAGCCGTAGCGCCGTCGGAACCCTCGTCGAACGCAGCACCCGCCTCACGCTCCTGCTGCATTTGCCTGATGGGAAGAGTGCAGACAAGGTGGAGGCCGCGATGCGCGAAGCGATCACCGCGCTCCCGTCGTCGCTGGCGCGGACGATCACCTGGGATTAGGGCGCGGAGATGGCCAAGCACCTCGAGTTCACAGCCACAACCGGGATCCCGATCTACTTCTGCGACCCGCACTCCCCGTGGCAGCGGGGCAGCAATGAGAACACCAACGGGTTGCTACGTCAATACCTTCCGAAGAGCACCGATCTGAGCATCGTTAGCCGCGCGGACCTGACCGCGATTCAGGACTCGCTCAACGGCCGACCGCGCAAGACGCTCGGATATCTGACACCATCGGAGAAGTTCACGGAACTCGTTGCGACCACCGGTTGAATCCGCCATCTCGTTCGCCCGCCGCAGCTCACGATTCTCCCGCCGTAGCCGTTTCAGCTCTTCGAGCTCATCTGTAGTCGCGCCCGGCTCAGTACCGGCATCACGTCGGGCCTGTTTCAGCCATCCCCGCATCGTATGCGGTGAGACTCCAAGCTTCGTACCAACCGACTGGGCAGCCGACCACTGCGAGCATTGCGTGTCCTGAAGATGATCCTCCATCAAACGCAACGCCCGCTGCTTGAACTCCTGGGTATACACAATTGGCATGATCGGGTCTGTCCGATGAACGGTGTGTGGGGTCCGGCGGTTTTCATTAGTGGGTGGTTCTCTCGAACCGTCCGGCGAAGGTGATCGCGAACGCGTTTAGTGCAGGCTTCCACCTCATCACCCAGCGTGCCCGGCGTCTGCGAAAAGGTGGTCGGCCTCGGCGATGAGCTCCAGGGCGCATTCGCTGCGGCCGCGTGCGTTCGGGCCGAAGCCATCGATCGGGGCTTCGGTGAGGCGGTAGACCTGGGCGCTGTTGCCGTAGCCGTCTTTCTTGGTCCAGGTCGCGAAGGTGGCCAGCGTGTAGTCGCCGTGTGCGAGGATCGCCCCGTAGGAGTCGACGTGCATCTGCAGGGCTTCGGTGGTGAGCTTCTCGGTGGTGTTCATGGCTGTTGTCCTTTCCTGAGGGGCTGTTCTTTTGTCATGTACATACAGCCATAGGTGCGGGCGCTTATCCAGTCGTATTTGCCCAGATCAGGCACTATTTTTTGGGATCTACAGCACTCGGAGACCGTGGAGAATCAAGGCTTGTGACGAGGGGAAACCCCGCTCGTGGCAGGGTTTCCGGGTGCCAGCAGGTCAGGCGTTGCGATTGATGCGTCAGTTCTCCTTCCTGCTTACCGGGGTGCGCCAGGCGGCGTCGCCTTCCAGGCCTGCCAGCAAGATGCGGCGTGCCTGCTTGTGTTCGGGGCCGATGAAGCCCAGGGAGAGCAGGAAGCAGCGCATCGTGTACTTGTCATTGCCCGGTGCAGGCGGCGTGGATCGGATCCGGGTTGCCTCCTGGGCGCGCTGGCAGAGCTTTGCCACAAGCGGGATCACCGCCTCGCGTGCCGTCTCCGGCGTAATCGACTCACACCACGGGAACGAGACGGTCTCGTCATCGTTGAACTGCACGGGTGTGGCCGGGATGCCCAGGGCCTTGGCGATCAGTGGCCCTTTGGCCGCTAGGAGCGCTTCGAGGTTGGCGCGAGTGCGCTCACTCCACCCGGTGGTGGGCATCGTGACCGTCAACGCCACCTCGCCCGGGTCGGCGGTTTCAAAGCCCGCCTTGTGTGCGGACTCGAGCACGGCCTGCGCCTCGATGCCATCTGGCAGGTAGAGGGTCCAGTCCCGATCCAGCGTGGCGTCTGCGATCTGGTAGGCAAACGAGGGCGTGCCCAGATAGGTGACCTCGGTGCCAAGGTGATCGGCGAGAAGCTGGGCGAGCTTTTTCCTGCCCGTTTTGTGCGGGGTGAAGGCGAGGATGCTCATGCCACGACCTCCTTCTCGAACCAGGCGGCCACCATGCTGAGGAAACGCGTCGGGTCGTATTCGATCACGCGCACCACCAGCTGGTAGCCGCGAGCTCTGGCAACCCGCAGGGTTTCCTCGGGGTCGTAGACGTTGACTCCGGCTGCGATGAGCTCGCTGATTTCGATGTGTAATTCACTCATGACCAGTCCTTTTCGCTCGGTTCCCCCAGGTGTGGGGGTGCTTTTGGTCATGTACATACAGCCATACGTTTTTCCGCTTATCCAGTCGTTTTTGCCCTCATCAACGGCTCATTTTCACGCCCCTGTTTTGCCTGCATATTGCGGGGTTTTATTCGCGGTCGCGGTCGACCTGTTTGACCAGATCCAGGTACGTGTACTGGGTGTTGCCTCGCTGGCAGGTAATCCCGGCCGCATCCCCGGTCGCCTCGGCGTAGCGGCGCAGGATCACCGAGGCGTACTTCTCGTCCAACTCCATGAGGTAGGCGATGCGGTCGGTCTGCTCGGCGGCCATCAGGGTCGAACCGCTGCCAGCGAACGTGTCGAGGATGATCGCGTTGGCCTGAGTGGAGTTGCGGATCGGATAGGCCAGCAGGTCCAGCGGCTTGGAGGTCGGGTGGTCGGAGTTCTTACGCGGCTTGGCGAAGTTCCAGATCGTAGTCTGTTTCCGGTCAGCGAACCACTTGTGCTTGGCTCCCTGCTTCCACCCGTAGAGCACTGGTTCGTGCTGCCACTGGTACGGCGAGCGTCCCAACACGAGGGAGTCTTTGACCCAGATGCAGCAGCCGGAGAGTTTGAACCCGGCGTCGATGAACGCTTTGCGGAAGTTCAGCCCTTCGGTGTCGGCGTGGAACACATACGCCGACCCGCCCTTGTCGAGAACGCCCGCCATGTTGGTAAACGCGGTGAGCAGGAACTCGTAGAAGGAGTCTGCCTTCATCGCATCATTCTTGATCGTGAGCCCGTCGGAGGACTCGAAGGCGACGTTGTAGGGCGGGTCGGTGAGCACCAGGTTCGCGCTCTTGCCATCCATGAGCACCGCGACATCGTCTGCGTTGGTGGCATCCCCGCAGACCAGCCGGTGCCTGCCGATGGTCCAGATGTCCCCGCGCCTGACGAACGATGCGGCCTCGAGAGCGGCGGTGAGATCGAAGCCGTCATCGGTGACCTCGTCATCGTCGAGGGAACCAATCATCGCCTGGATTTCGTCATCGTCGAAGCCGGTGAGCTCGGCATCAAAGTCAGCCGCGTCCAGGTCGGCGATGAGCAGGGCCAGCTTGGGTTCATCCCAGTCGCCGCTGATCTTGTTCAGCGCGACGTTCAGGGCCTTTTCGCGGGTCTCGTCCAGCTCGACGACCACGCAGTCAACATCAGTGTGGCCAAGATCAGCGAGTACTTTCAGGCGCTGGTGGCCGCCGACGACGTGGCCGGTGGTGTGGTTGTAGATCACCGGCTCGACGTAACCGAACTCGGTCAACGACCGCTTGAGTTTCTTGTAGTCCGCATCCCCGGGCTTCAGGTCCTTACGCGGGTTGTAGTCGGCGGGCTTGAGCTCACTGATGGGTAGCTGCTTGATGAGCACGGCGGGTCACCTCCGTCTTGAGCTTGTCGGCATATGGCAGTGTCCATTCCCACTCGCTCAGGCCATGGCCCATGTGCCCGCAGGTGGCAAGCTTCGCGTAGATGGGGGCTCTAAGGCCGAGGCGTTCGATCATCGCGGCCGGTCGCAGCGGGAAGATCGCCTGGGCGGCGTCGGTGAGCAGCCAGTCCGAGTGCTGACCTGTGCCGAAGGTGTCGATGTGGAACGCGACCGGGTCGGCCTTACCGATCGCATAGGAGATAGCGACGTGGCATTCTTCGGCCAGGCGCGCATCCACCACGGTTTTCGCGATCAGGCGCGCCATGTACGCACCCGTCCGGTCGACCTTGGAGGGGTCCTTACCCGAGAACGCGCCACCGCCGTGCGGGCCGAGCCCACCGTAGGTGTCGACCATGAGCTTGCGCCCGGTCAGCCCGGTATCAGCGGTGGGGCCACCTGTGACGAACCGTCCCGACGGGTTGACCAACACGCGCTCAGCCGTGGCACCGGGCAGGTGCGCCTCGATAGCGGGAGCGACGACCAGCGTGCGCACCTCCCGTTCAAGAACACCTGTGTCTTTGTTCGCATCGTGCTGGATGGAGACGATCACGGTGTCGATGCCGACCGGGGTGCCCAGCTCGTCGTAGACCACACTGACCTGGGATTTGCCGTCGGGGCCGATCCCACGGATGGTGCCGTCGGTGCGGGCTGTATCGAGGCGGCGGCAGATCTCGTGGGCGAGCACGAGCGGCAGCGGCAGGCGCTGGGGCGTCTCGTTCGTGGCGTACCCGTAGACGGTGCCCTGATCGCCCGCCCCCAGGCTCGCATACGCCGACTCGTCACCCGCACGCGCCTCGATGGAGGTGGTGACGCCTGCGCCGATGTCGGCGGATTGTCGGCGCACCCACACGTAGATGAGGAACCGGTTCGGGTTGTACCCGGCCCGTCGCAGCGCCTCCCGCGTGCAGGCGCGCAGCTGCGGCCGGATGGTGGTGGTGATCTCGCCGGTGACGATGATGCGCCTGCCGGTGGCCATGACCTCAACGGCCACGCGTGCCGTCGGGTCGAGGGTGAGGATGTCATCGAGGATGTGGTCTGCGATCAGATCGCACAGCTTGTCGGGGTGGCCGATACACACAGATTCAGCACTTCGCACTACAGACACGCGGAGGGCTCCTTTCACAAAAGCGAACAACAAGAAAGCCCGCCCGGGTGCCGGGCAGGCAGGAAACGAAACAAGGGGTCGCGGGGCGTTAGGAGGAGGCTTTGAGCAGTTGCTCCATGACCTCATCGCCTGGTGTGGTGCCGGAGTAGTCGGTGGTGCAGGTGGCGCGTACGATGTCGAAGATCTCGTACCAGTACACGTTGGCCTGCTTGCCGAACGACTGCGACATGGCCACGAACGGGCTGGCGATCGCAGCTCCCGTGGTGGGGTGTTTGCCGAGCAGACCGAACTTGGAAATCGCCTGCTCACACTGGATGTAGCGGGCGAACGCCTGCGCGTACTGCTCAATGAGCCGTTTGGAGACGAACTCGGTGCAACCACGTTCATCCAGCCAGCTCCACGTCTCCCGGTAGACCAAATCCGCGCCGAGCGGTTGGCCGTCACGCTGCTCAGCCGACAGATATTCGCCGGGTTCTGGCATCGGCTCGCCTGCGAGCAGCGCACCATCGCCGATGTCGGTGCCGTCCAGGTCGAACACATCGAGCTCGGCAGGTGTCGTGAGCCGGGTGGCGGGGCGACCTGAGGCGAGCTTGTCGGAAAGCGCCTCGGGCTTCGCCCCAGCGCGCACCCTGCGTCCGCCCCTGTTGGTGCCGTCTTTGGCCATGGTCTCGCCTCCTTCCTGGGGCATCGTGCCCTGGTGTGGAGGGCGTGAAGGGGTCAATACCCCGTTTGATTCGGCGGTTTTGCGCACGGTTGGCCCCGCCCGCTGAGGAGCAGCCCAGCTGTGGAGATCCGCTCGCCCCCACCCCCTCGGCAAGCGCGCCACGTCGCCACGTGCCGGGCCAGCGACCTCGAGGTTGGCACAGGTGAGGGTCGGCAGGGAGGCCGCGACAGGCGGGCACACAGCGCTTTTTAGTAGCTGTAGACCCGAGGGGCTTGCCGCCACCGGTCGCCATCGAGCGCGGACTGGCGCGAGTGGCACGGCTTGCACAGACTGCGCAGGTTCGACTCGTCGTGGGTGCCGCCGTGGTCGAGCGGGATCACGTGGTGGACCTCAGCCACGGGCGTGTACCGGCCACGGGCCAGGCAGTCCTCGCACAACGGGTGGGCTTCGACGTAGGCCGCGCGGATCTTTCGCCACCGGTGGTCGTAGCGTCGGTTGATCTTCGGGTCGCGCTGGTAGGTCCGGTAGCGGGTGTCCTCGGCGCGGGCGTGCTCGGGGCAGAACCGCGTCTCGGTCAGCTCGGGGCAGCCCGGCTGGGAGCACGGGCGCTTGGGTTTGAAAGGCATCCGTCTCACCGCCCCTTGTCGTTCATGGCAACGACCCCCAGACGGACCGTGATGATTCGTCTGGGGGTCGGGACCTACTTTTCAACCACTTACAGCATGCGACAGGCACACCCTGAAAGTCATCCCCTCTTTGCGACACTCATGCGCGCCAATGCTTCAGTCTCTGCCGAACAAGAGACGCGCGAAGCGGGCAAGGGCGCGCTGCTTCTTGGCGAAGGCAGTCTTGCGTTCGACGTAGAAGTGTTCGGCGACTTTGACGGCGGCGTCCTCGGCGGAGAGGTCGTCGAGGAAGAAGACCTCGAGGACCAGCCGGTCATCGTCGCTGAGGCTTTCCCAGGCCGGGTTGAACCAATCCATGTAGGCCTGCGCTTTTTGGTTGCGGGCTTTGAGCGCGTCGAGGTTGTCGAGGATCGAGCAGACTCTCGCTTCACCGGCGTGCCGGTTGTTGCCCCGTGGCAGGCCGTCGAATCGGGGTGAGCCGATTGAGGTCAGTGAGGCTTTGAGCTCGTTGGCGTACCCGTCGCCTTGCTGGAGAATGGCAGCTTGGGTTGCGTAGTCCTGGAGGACGCCGATGGCGGCTTTGCGGTAGTCGAAGTAGTCCCAGATGGGGTGGTCGTTCATGAGTGTGCCTGCTTTCCCAGAGTGTCGGCGACCGCATTGATCAACGCAGCCTGTGTCATGTCTTTGTTGTCCAGCGCGGCCAGTACCGCCTCATCGAGGGTGTGGTCTGCGGCCAGGTGGGTGATCGTCACCGGCTGGTCTTGTCCCTGGCGGTAGAGCCTTGCGTTGGTCTGTTGGTAGAGCTCCAAGGACCAGGTCAGGGAGAACCAGACCAGGAGGTTGCCGCCTTGCTGGAGGTTGAGCCCGTGTCCGGCTGAGGCCGGGTGGATGAGCGCCAGCGGAATCTCGCGGGCGTTCCACGCTTTGATGTCGGTACTGGTTTTCAGCTCGCGGGCCCCAGGGAAGCGTTCGGTGATGCGCTCACGGTCGTGTTTGAACCAGTAGGCCACGAGCAGCGGCTGGCCGTTGGCCGCCTCCACGAGGTCTTCGAGCGCGTCGAGTTTGCGGTCGTGCACCACTACGGTGTTGCCGTCCTCGTCGTAGATCGCACCGGAGGCCAGCTGTAGCAGCTTGCCTGACAGTGCTGCGGCGTTCGCGGCGTCGATGACCTGCCCGTCGAGGTCGAGCACCATCTCATCTCGCAACCGCTCGTAGGCTTTGCGCTCCTTCGGTTCGAGGTCGACGAGCGTCGTGGTGACCGTCAGCTCGGGCAGGCGCAGGTAGTCGGTGGTGCGCATCGACAAGGTGATGTCGCTGATCGCCTCGTAGATCTCGTCCTCGGCACCGGGTGCGGGCTTGTAGGTGAAGATCTGCTGGCCGTTTCGCCGATCGGGTACGAACCAGCGGTTGCGGTAGTGGGTGATGAACCTGCCGAGGCGCTGGCCCTCATCAAGGAGACGGAACTGCGCCCACAGGTCCATCAGCCCGTTGGCTGCTGGCGTGCCGGTCAGTCCCACGATCCGGGTGATGCGTGGTCGCACGGAGGCGAGTGCTTTGAACCGTTGCGCCCGGTGGTTCTTAAACGAGCTCAGCTCGTCGATGACGACCATGTCGAACGGCCATGTGTTGCCGAGGTGGCGCACCAGCCAGGGCACGTTTTCGCGGTTGATGACGGTCACCATCGCCTCGGCGGCAAGCGCGTCCACCCGCTGGGCTTTCGACCCCACGGCCACGGCAATGGTGAGTCCTGCCAGGTGGTCCCATTTGGTGGCCTCGGCGGGCCAGGTATCGCGGGCGACTCGCAGGGGTGCGACGATGAGGACGCGGCGGGCGTGGAAGGAGTCCAGCAGCAGGTTCCAGATTGCCGTCAAGGTGATCACCGTCTTGCCCAGCCCCATCCCGAGCAGGATCGCGGCCTGCGGGTGGTCTTCGATGAAGGCGGTGGCCAGTTGTTGGTAGTCATGCGGCTCGTAGCGCATCAGCCACCTCCTGGATCGCGTCAATGTTGTCAACGACGACCGCATCAACGCCGTGATCCTTGAGCTGCTGGATGCGACGGCGTTGGACGGGGCGTGGAAGGCATCCGGGGGCTTTGAGTTCGACGAAGATGACGCGTCCGCGATGAATGCAGATGCGGTCTGGAACCCCTGCGGTACCGGGGCTGGTGAATTTCCAGCACAGGCCACCAATCGCCTCAACGGCTTTCTTCAAGTGCTGTTCGATTGCGTGCTCGTTCATGGTTCATGTCCTCTCGTGTGAGAGGCCCATGACGACCTATGACGATGCGATATGGACTTTTCCTAAGGGCTATATTTTCTGCCCTATAGCAAACTCACATATGGGTCGTCATAGGTCGTCATAAGGCCCGTCTGGCTTAGGTGTCGAACTCGTTCTTCAAGGCCAAACCGTGGACGAACATGCCGTGCATCGTCCTTTTACGTGTGAAGCCGTGATGTTCAACAGTCGCGTTGAAATCGACCATGGGACGCGCCCACCCAGAGGTCGACATCGCCCACGCCCGATAGGTCTGATACAGATCCCCGGCCCGTTCCGACAGCCCAGGGTCGAGGTCGCAGTTGGCCTCGAGGAACTGGGCGAACCAGTTGTTCTCTTCCCGGTACGCCACTGATGCCTCCACCACTCGGGCCGGGGCCTTGAGGTGGTAGTTCTCGGCGTGGATGAGGTGCGCGCCCTCCATAATCCAGGCCAGGATCGCCCCGCCTGCCTGCGTATAGAGGTAGTCGGCATAGTTCTTGATGTCGGATGTGCCTTCGATCTTCGCTTCGAAGGGGATGACGATGAGCCTGCGCCAGATGCCCGCATCCATCGCACCCACCCGTGGCAGATGGTTCGTGTAGAGAATCAAGGTGTGCGAAGGGGTGAAGGCAAACGGTGCCTTGTACTTCTTCTCCGCGTAGATCTGGTCGGTGGAGGCCAGCTGTTTGACCACGGAGGTGGACATGCGCACGCCTTCTTCGGACTCGGCGGAGATGATGAGGCGTTTGCCTTTGGCCTCTGCCAGCTCAGGCTTGACGTTGCGCATCCCACCGATCGTGAGCACATCAGCACTCATGTTGCCCGCGTAGGTGCCCAGCACCCGGGCGATCGTGTTCCAAAACGTCGATTTTCCGTTACGACCATCCCCGTAAGCGATAACGAGGGCCTCGACGAAGACCTGCCCGATCGCAGCCAAGCCGACGATGCGCTGCACGTAGGAGATGAGCTCAGCATCGCCCTGAAAGAAAACTTCGAGGGCTTCCTGCCACAGGTGCGCGCCGTCGGTGCCCGGGTCGAGGCTGGTCTGCTTGGTCACCAGGTCCGCCGGGTCATGGTCGCGGCGCGATGCGGCTCCGTGGCGCAGATCGTAGGTGCCTTTTGGGGTGTTGAGCAGATACGGGTCGGCATCGAGCTGCTCAGGGGTGGTCAGCAGCATGGGGCGGGCTTCTTTCAGGCAGTTGGTGATCCCGCGCGATTCGCGGCGTTTGAGTGCGTAGGCCGCATAGGTTTTCGCGTCCTCGAAGGAGGCGAACGCCTCTTGTTGGGCGGTGTTGAACATGGCCTGGGCTTTCGCCTTCGACATCGACGCCAACAACATGGCAGCCCCCGTGGCAGCGAGCTGGTCTTTGGCGTCTTCGAGCAGCTTGTGAGCCTCGGCCAGTTGGCGTTCGGTGAGCTCCTGGGCGACGGCTTGGGCTGCGGGTGCGGATTCGTACCAGACACCGTCGTAATAGACGAGCCAATCCGTGGCCTCCGAGTAGCGCAGCGTGTCCGGATAGGCCTTGGTTAGGGCGTGGGCTTGGCCGACGTCGCTGTAATCGGCGGGGCGTACCGAATCCAGGCTCGCCTCAAAATCCGATGGTGGCAGATACCCGGGCTGGTTCTCGACCGTCTTGGCGAACCGGGTGGCCGACCGCCAGATCGACTCCACCTCCGCCTCCGGCAGGGGCGGTCACGGCTCGGAACCGGAGACAACGATCGACCCGGTGGTGATGGCGGCGGCCACGGTGATGCGTTTACAAACCGTGGTGTCGCGGGAGATCAGCCCGCGTGACACCGCGGTTGTGACTGTCGGGCGGATCGAGGCCGGGAGCAAAAACAACATCATCCCGGAGTCCGCCTCGCTCGGGCTGAGCGTCCGCAGCTTCAGCGAGACCGTGCGCGAGCGCCTGGTTGCGGGAATCCAGCGCGTCATCGAGGCCGAGGCCGCGGCGTCAAACGCTCCAAGGCCACCGAAGATTGAGTTCGGTGACCGTTTCCCGGTCACCTATAACGACCCGGAGATCACGGAGGAACTGAACGCGGTCTTTGTTGACGCCTTCGGGGAGGACGCGTTTTTCGCACCCGGCGCGCTCTCCGGAAGCGAAGACGTCGGAGTGCTCGCCACAGCCGCGGGGGTGCCGCTTGTGTACTGGATGCTCGGCGGTCACGACGCCGCGGAGTACGCCGCGGCGGAGGCGGCGGGAACGGTCCACACCGATGTGCCGTCGAACCACTCACCGCACTACGCACCCGTCATCGATCCGACGCTGCAGCGCGGTGTTGCAGCGCTTGTGCTCGCCACAAGGCACTGGCTCGACCGCTAGACACAGGCCCGTTTACGCCTTAGATTAATTATGTCTTACATAAATAAATGGTGTGGGCGCCGACGGCGCAGGCCGACTCCTGGAATATGTCGCAGTGGAAGACGAACCGGATGGTTGGTTCATCTATCACGCAATGCCTGCCACAAAGAAAGTTCTGATCGAGGTAGGCCTTGGAGCAAGGAGGTAGCGTCATGAGCACGTACACCGATGTAAACGGGGTTGAGTTCACCGATGAGCAAATTGAGCGCTGGGCGGCAGAGGACGAATCCGAAGCGGGATACACCGGCGACCACCTCGGCCCGTCACGCCCCGGTCGACCCGTCAGCGTCGGAACCGATGTGCGCCCGGTGACTGTGCGGCTCGATGCTGCGCGCCGCGCGAAACTCGAACACTACGCACACTCCCACAGCACGAGCATCTCGCAGGCCGTTCGGGATCTCATCGACGCGATGTAGCCCTCATCAAGGCGACCAAGGCGACCCGTGACAGCGGATCGTTTTGTGTGCTACGATCACTTCCACGTTCAAGAGTCGTAACCGTAGGTACCTGGCCGGTTACGCGACAACCCGAATCCATCGATTCCCGGGTGTCCCAGGGGAAGAACGGGCTTCATGAAATCTCATGGAGCAAGATTCGATGGGGCGCTTGCCCCAAGAAAGGGGCGTGAGCTCCGTGTCTGCACATCATTTTTCATTTGAGACCGACCAAGACTGGTGGAGCCGGATCGGGCTTGGTTACTCTGGGGTCAAACCCGGCACTCGTTTCGGGAACCGCGTGAGAGCGTCGCTGCTGAAGATCTTGCGCGAGCACCCGCCGGTTGCATTCGCTGGCGGTGACAACGGCGCCACGCTGTCACTTGACGACTTCGCCGCACTGATCGAGGTCGCGGCAGCTGACGCTGTTCGCGCCGGCGAAGAAGAAGAGCGGATCACCGCTGAGACCCTCCGTGAAGAGGGGAGCGCGCGGGTTGAGCAGGCGTACGCGATGCCCGACGCTGATTCGCTGATCACCGAGGGGCGCTGGGCCGGGCTCACGAAGGGCGAGGCGTTTGCGTGGTGCTGGGCGCTTTTCGAGTACGAACCGCACGGCTTCGTCCACCCCAACTCGCAGGTCCGGGTGGAGAGCCGGGCGAAACTTGCGCAGGGCGAACTGCCGTCGGTGTTTGGTTACCCGGAGCGCGCGAAAGAGTTGAAAGCCAGTGGCTTGGATCCCCGCAAGTTCCGGGAGCACCAGGCCGCGCTTGGTGCTCGGAGCTTCGGTTACTCATGAGGTTCGCAATGGCGGAATTGTTAACATAGGCTTGACCTCGTGAGCGAGTGCCGGTTCTGCTCGGCTTGGGGCAGCGACCGGCAGCTCGCGCCGCGCGAGTCTGTGGCGTATGAGGGCGCGGATCGCGGTGCATGATCCACAGTTGAAATAGAGAAAAGAGAGTGAAACGTATGACGAAGCGCGTGAGTGTGATTGTTGGGAGCCTGCGTCGTGGCTCCTTTGCCCGTAAGATTGCGCACAACCTGATTCCGATGTTCCCTGAGGGGTACGAGGCGAAGATCGTGGAGATCCGCGACCTGCCGCTGTACGATTTCGACTACGACGACCCAGAGGTCACCGACAAGCCGGTGCCGGCGGAGTACACGGAGTTCCGCGAGACGATTAAGGCCTCTGACGGGGTGCTGTTTGTGACCCCGGAGAACAACCGCACCATCCCGGCGTGCCTGAAAAACGCGGTGGATATTGGGTCGAAACCCAACGCCGACGTTGCGTGGAAGGGACTCCCGGCGGGAATTGTGAGCCACTCTGTTGGACGCATGGGCGGGTACTCGTCGCAGAAGAACCTGCGCCTTGCGCTTTCCTACTTCGACATGCCAACGCTTGGCCAGCCCGAGGTGTTCCTGTCGCAGTCGCCTGAGCTTTTCGGTGACGGGGATAAGATCACCCGCGAGTCAACCGTTGAGTTCCTGCAGAAATACATTGACCGCTTCGCTGAGCTGATCGAAAAAACCAGCCGCGATTAGTTTTCGCGGGCGCGTAACCCAAAGGCGAGGGGGAAACCGAACACGTTTCGGTTTCCCCCTCGTTTGTTGTGTGGCAGTTTTGTGTCGCCGCGGCCGCGCGGTGGCGCAGGCGCTAGCTGTCTGCGCCCCCTGCGTCAGTTGCCGCCTCGGCCCGCAACGCCTCGACAAGCGCCTCGTGTGCGTCCCAGATTTCGCGCGGCATATCGGGCAGCTCGCGCAGGTGCTCAGCGCGGTGATCGGTTTCCTGCAGCCAGCGTTCAACGTCAACCCGCAGCAGTTTGTCGAGATCCGCCGCGTCGATTTCGAGACCGGTAAAGTCGAGCTCTTCAACAAGCGGGAGCACGCCGATCGGGGTTTTGCGTCCCTTGACTTTGCCGTCGCGGTACTGTGTGAGCCAGTTCAGCGCGCGCAGGTTCTCGCGGAAGCCCGGCCACAGGTAACGACCGGTTTCGGGTTCGCGCTGGAACCAGTTGACGTGGGCAAACATCGGCATCTCTTTCAGCTGCCCGAGCACTTTAAGCCAGTGTTCGGCGTAGCGACCCTCGGAGTACGAGAAGAACGGACGCATCGACATCGGGTCGTAACGCAGCTGCCCGTCAAGCCCGTCCGCTGCGAAAGTCGCCTCGGCGCCGAGTGTCAGCCCGTCGTAGACGCCATCAACAAGGTTGTCGATTGCGCGGATCAGCGGTTCACGATCGCGGGTGCGGCCACCGAAGATAATCGCGTCAACGACCACGCCCTCGGGTTTGGAGACGTCTTCGGCGAGGTTCGGGATGCGCTCCAGCGGAATCGTGAAGCGGCTGTTCGGGTGCGCCCACGGTTCGTTTTGCTGCTCGGCGGTGCGGTCGGTGATTTTCGCGCCGGTCCAGTCGAGCCACCCTGCCGGGTCGGCCGGGGGTTCGGGGGTGAGACCCTCCCACCACACCTCGCCGGTGACTTCGTTGTAGGCGGTGTTGGTGAAGATCGTGCCCGATCCCTCAGCGATTGCCGCCATCGCGGTGGGGTTGGAACCCTCGTTGGTGTCTTTTGCGACACCGAAGGCACCGTTTTCGGGGTTGATGGCACGGAGTTTCCCTTCGTCGTCAACCCACATCCAGGCGATGTCGTCGCCGTAAAAATCAACGCGGTAGCGGTCGCCGAGTCCGTTTGGCGGCAGCGTCATCGCGAGGTTGGTTTTCCCTGACGCGCTCGGGAAGCCGCCGCACACGTGCGTGGTGACGCCGGTTTCACGGTCGTGGATCCCAAGCAGCAGGAACTGCTCCGCGAGGAACTTCTCTGAGGCGTAACCGTCGTAGGACGCCTGGCGCAGACCGTGGGCGATTTTACCAAGCAGCGCGTTGCCGCCGTACGCGGAGCCGAAGTGCAAAATGGTGCGCTCGTCTGCGACGGTCACAAACATCCGCTCGTCGGCGTCGGTGCCCTGCTGCAGCGCGGTCAGGTCACCGGTGACGTGCACACCGCGCACGAAGAAGTCCTGGTCGCTGACACCGTCGAAGTGCTCAATTCCGACGCGGGCCATGCGGATCATCTGCAGCACCACGTTGCGGTCGTCGGTGAGCTCAACTCCGAGCGCGAAGTTCGCAAGCGGGGTGCCGGGAGGGGCCATCAGGTACGGCACCACGTACATGGTTTTACCCGCCGAAGCGCCGCGCATGCGGCTCGTCAGCAGCGGTTTGACCTCGCTTGAGTGGCGCCAGTTGTTGTAGCGCCCGCGATCCGCCTCGTCAGCCGTGGCGACAAAGGTGCGCTCTTCGGTGCGGGCGGTGTCTTTCGGGTGTGACCGTGAGTAGTAGCGACCTTTGCCTGCGCGCAGCATTTCGCCGGCGGCGATGGCCTCTTCGAGCAGCCTGGCGTCATCCGCTGCTGAGACGAGCTCGATTTTTTCAGGATTGGTGATCTCTGCCCACTCGCTCACAAAAGCGCGAACGCTTTCCACGTGAATCTCTGGAGGAACTTGAAATTGCTTTGATGCGGTCACCAGGCGCCCTCATTCATTCTTTAGTTTCCGGGTCTCACTTGTGATCTCTACCGTAGTACGTCGAGTCTGACAGTACCATAAGTATCCCCTTTGAGTCTTGGGTTTGGAGTGGCCTAAGAATTAGGCCCACTCGGTTTAAGTGTTGACCGTGTTTTCTTGTTTCCATTGTTCCGCGTATTTCCGTGGGCTGAGGTAGCCGAGTGAGGAATGCGGATGGAAGTTATTGTAACGTGATGACCATTGGGCCACGAGTAGGCGGGCATGCTCGAGATTCTCGATACTGTTGTCCTCCAAGAGTTCGTCTCTCATCCGGTTATGGAAAGACTCAACGAACCCGTTATGCCAGGGCTGGCCTGGTGGGATGAATGCCTGGATTGTCTCACCCTCGGCTGCCCACTCCTGGAGCGCATGAGCGATGAACTCGGGCCCGTTATCCATCCGGATCACCCGCGGGCGCCCGCCGTGCTCCAGACAAGCCACGTCAAGGAGTTCGGTCACCGAGACCGCGTTAATGTTCTTGTCGACCGTGAAGGCGAGGTGTTCGCGGGTGTATTCATCGATAATGTTACAGATTTTGATTGTCTTGCCGTGCCAGGTTGAATCGAACTGGAAGTCCAACGCCCACACGTTGTTCGGGTACTGGCCGGCAGGAACATCACGATGGGTATCGGCAGCTAGACGCTTGAGCTTCTTCCTAGGCAAGACACGCAAGCCCTCTTCACGCCAGATCCTGCGGAAAGTCTCGCGGCATATCCCGTACCCTTCGGCGAGGGCGTTTCTCCAGGCGCGCCGGTGTCCCCACCGGCGATGATCCTTAACGAAGTCGTGCATCCACGCCCGTAGGTCCGCGTACTTATCCGGCTTGTTCTCGCGGGTCCTAGCGCGCCGGTAAGCACTGCGAGAGAGCCCAACAATCTGGCAGGCAAGTCTTTGGGAGTAGCCCAGCCCGACCAGATGCCAGACGGCATCATGGCGGCGAGCTGGGCTTAGAAGTTTCCCTCCGACAATTCTTTCCACGCAGCCTTTTCCAGCTCTGCCTGACCTAGGAGGCGTTTGAGGCGCGTGTTTTCCTCGCGCAGGCGCTGGAGCTCTTTCGCCTCGCTCTTGGTCATCGCCCCATAGGTAGCCTGCCACCTGTTCAACGTGGCTTCGCTAATCCCCAACGTGGTCAGGATCTGAGCTGTAGTTGATCCCGATTCCTTCAATTCCCGCGCCCTATCGAGCTTACGAACAATCTGCTCGGGAGTATGCTTGCTGAATTTCTTCACCATTCATCCATTCTCCCCACCCACAGGCAGGGCATCAATGGACAGCACTCAAGTCACCTGGACCTAAAAACCTAGAGCACTCCAGGTTCGGTATGACGTAGTCTGTACTTCGGCGTGTCGTAGATTTGTGAGATTATTCGTGCTAAACACTATATGTGGTGCCCGCAATGTGGGTCAGGACTAGATGTAGGGGTGGGATTGCTGAGGTGCAAATGCTGAGAGGAGAACATGCTGATGAGTGAACGCAGGGAAGGCCGAACACGAAGCGTCGCGGAGGTGCGAGTGCTCGAGGGGCAAGATTCACCTGACCTGGTGTTTTTCTCGAGCGTTTCGGAGAACACCCTCCGCTTCGTCGAGAAGCTCGAGCGCCCGGCGGTGCGGATCCCACTCCGACCGCGCACAGAGGGAATGATCCGAGTGACCAGGCCCTACGTGCTCGTGGTTCCGACCTACGGCGGCGGAGCGCAGGCCGGGGCGGTGCCGCGGCAGGTGATTACGTTCCTGAACGATCCTGCAAACCGCGCGCTGATCCGCGGCGTGATTACCGCGGGGAACACCAACTTCGGTGAGCACTACTGCATCGCAGGACCGATCATCTCAGCCAAGTGCAAAGTTCCTGAGCTGTACCGCTTTGAACTTCTTGGCACCAACCGCGACGTTGCTCGAGTCAAGGCTGGTTTAGACGAATTTTGGGCACGACAGAACACATTAGAAGCAGAAGCAAATGAGGAGGACGTCGCATGACGATCGCCACACCATCAGAAACAACCGCCCCCAACACTGCACGGGTTGGCGGGGTCGGCGAGCGGAAGGACTACCACGCGCTCAACGCCCAGCTGAACCTGTTTGCGGCGGACGGGTCGATCCAGTTTGACAAGGATCACGAAGCGGCGGAGGCCTACCTGAACCAGCAGGTCATCCCGAACACGAAGCAGTTCGCTTCGGTGTGGGAACGCCTGGAGTGGCTGATCGAAAACGAGTACTACGAAGCCGAATACCTGCGCGCCTACGACAAGGACTTCGTCGAGCGCCTCCACGAACAGGCCGACGCTTTCGGGCACAAGTTCCAGACCTTCCTCGGTGCGTTTAAGTTCTTCACCTCCTACGCGCTGAAAACCTTCGACGGCAGCCTCTTCCTCGAAAACTTCGAGCAGCGAGTTGTTGCCACGGCGCTGTTCCTCGGTCAGGGTGACGAGGAACTGGCTTCGAAGACGGTCACCGAGATCCTCTCGGGCCGTTTCCAGCCGGCAACTCCGACGTTCTTGAACGCGGGTAAGAAACAGCGCGGCGAGCTCGTGTCGTGCTTCCTGCTGCGCGTTGAAGACAATCTCGAATCGATTGGCCGCAGCGTTAACTCTGCGCTGCAGCTGTCCAAGCGCGGCGGCGGTGTGGCGCTGCTGCTGTCAAACCTCCGCGAGGCGGGTGCCCCGATTAAGCAGGTCGAGAACCAGGCTTCCGGTGTTGTTCCCGTGATGAAGATCCTCGAAGACAGCTTCAGCTACGCGAACCAGCTCGGCGCTCGCCAGGGCGCAGGCGCTGCGTACCTGCACGCGCACCACCCCGACATTATGCGGTTCCTCGACACGAAGCGTGAAAACGCTGACGAGAAGATCCGCATTAAGACCCTGTCGGTTGGGGTTGTGATTCCGGATGTGACCTTCGAACTGGCTAAGCAGAACAAAGATATGCACCTGTTTAGCCCCTACGATGTGCTTCGCGAAACCGGTATTCCGCTTTCGGATCAGTCAATCACCGAGCGCTACGACGAGTTCGTCGCGAACCCGCGGATCCGCAAGACCACGATCAGCGCGCGCGAGTTCTTCAAGACCCTCGCTGAGCTGCAGTTCGAGTCGGGCTACCCGTACGTGCTGTTCGAAGACACTGTGAACCGTGCGAACCCGCTCGAGGGGCACATCAACATGTCGAACCTGTGCTCGGAGATTCTGCAGGTGAACACCGCCTCTGAGTACGACGCCGCAATCGGGTACGAGACGATCGGTCACGACATTTCGTGCAACCTCGGCTCGCTGAACATTGCGCAGGCAATGGCCAGCCCGGACTTCGGCGCAACCGTTGAGATTGCGGTGCGGGCGCTGACGAGTGTGTCGGATCAGACCGACATTCAGGCGGTGCCGTCAATTGCCGAGGGTAACCGTGCGTCACACGCCATCGGCCTCGGCCAGATGAACCTGCACGGCTACCTCGCTTCGCAGCGCATCCACTACGGCAGCGAAGAGGGAATTGACTTCACCGACGCGTACTTCCGCACGGTGACCTACCACGCGCTGCGCGCTTCGAACCAGCTGGCGATTGACCGCGGTGCGACCTTCGCGGGCTTCGAGAAGAGCGACTACGCTGACGGCAGCTACTTCGACCGTTACACGGCCGAGGAGTGGGTGCCAGAAACCGCGCGGGTGCGTGAGCTCTTCGCCGAGGCTGGAGTTGCGCTGCCGACGGTTGCGGACTGGGAACAGCTGCGCGAGTCGATCCGCGAACACGGTATCTACAACGCGTACCTGCAGGCGGTGCCACCGACCGGGTCGATTAGCTACGTGAACAACTCGACGGCTTCGATCCACCCGACCGCCTCGAAGATTGAGATTCGTAAAGAGGGCAAGCTCGGCCGCGTGTACTACCCGGCTCCGCACATGACAAACGACAACCTCGAGTTCTTCGAAGACGCCTACGAAATCGGCGCCGAGAAGATCATCGACACCTACGCTGCTGCGACCAAGCACGTGGATCAGGGTCTGTCGCTCACGCTGTTCTTTAAAGACGAGGCGACCACTCGCGACATCAACCGCGCGCAGATCTACGCGTGGCGCAAGGGCATCAAGACGCTGTACTACATCCGCCTGCGCCAGCCCGCGCTCGAGGGAACCGAGATCGAAGGCTGCGTTTCCTGCGCGCTGTAGTCGCGTTCGCGCCCGCGTGTGCGCCCGTGCTGCGTG
>NZ_JASPDO010000003.1 GCF_030230605.1 Brevibacterium sp. UMB1308A | reverse complement strand
GCCGCAAAACCAACGTAAACGAAAAGAGGAGACCACGAAGCCGTGGCCTCCTCTTTTCCATATTCAACACAAAAAGGTAAGGCCTGACCACTACCGGTCAGGCCCTTAAACAATTCACCCAAAAGTGCCGTACATCCGGTTCCTCCGCACCAACGCTGGTGTGTCAGGGGTACCACCCTGCGCAACTACCGGACCAGAAAACAGCGTATGCGTCGCTACCACATGACGGTCAGCAACCTCGATCTCGAAGAACGCACACGCGCCAGCAATATGCGCCGGTCCACGGTCACCCTCAACGGTGGCGATATCACTCAACAGCCCGTAGTTCGGTTGCCCAGACGCACCCAACCATGCCGCAATATCTTCCTGCCCAGCATTCAGCACGCTGAGCGTGAACATGGGCGCTGACTCCAACACATCCATGATTCGCGACAATGAAAGGACAGACACAAGCATGGTTGGTGGGTCCCACGACACGTCAAGAAATGAGTCGACAGTGACCCCCGTGAACCTAGTTCCCCGGCCAACCGTGACCACTGCAACGCCAGAAGCAATCGAATCGCTCAACCGGCGGTAGTCGTCAACAAAGTCACTGGATAGAATGGGGGGCATGACTGAAACCTATCCGAGTACCGGTGGCACAGCAACACTCGACCGCGAGTTGCAGGAACAACTGACCGAACCCGGTGATCATGAGCGGTTTTCACATTACGCACCCAAAGCGAAGATCATGGAATCCATGGTGACCGGCACGCCCCTGGTAGCTCTCTGTGGCAAAGTATGGGTCCCCAGCCGAGACCCACAACGATTCCCCGTCTGCCCTCTGTGCAAAGAAATCTACGAATCCATGCCAGAAGGTCAGGAGCCTGACGACGAGTGAACACTGGTAGGGTTCCAGGAACCTCTGCCGCCGAACATCTTTCTCCCGCTTTCCCCGAACGCGCCGCGTGGGGAACAGCGGGAAAATTGCGTGCATGGCAGGCTGAGGCACTCGAACAGTACTTTCGCAATGAACCTCGCGACTTTTTAGCAGTTGCAACTCCAGGAGCAGGTAAAACCACCTTCGCTTTGCGTTTAGCATCCGAACTACTCGCTCAGCGCAAAGTGGACCGAGTCACTGTTGTCGCACCCACAGAACACCTCAAGGTCCAATGGGCGGCAGCAGCCGGTCGTGTGGGAATCAAACTCGACCCCAACTTCAAGAACTCACAAGGACGCTCAGCGCCAGGGTTCCACGGGGTCGCAGTCACGTATGCGCAAGTGGCAGCGAAGCCCGTTCTCCACCAAAACCGCACAGAAAAGTACCGCACGTTGGTCATCCTCGATGAGATTCACCACGCAGGCGATGCCCTGTCCTGGGGTGACGCCGTACGTGACGCTTTCGAACCTGCTCGCCGCCGCCTCGCCCTGACGGGAACGCCTTTCCGGTCGGACACCTCGGCGATCCCTTTTGTCACCTACGTCCCCGACGACGAAGGCATCCGCACCTCGCAAGCCGACTATTCCTACGGGTACTCACGCGCGCTTGGCGACGGCGTGGTGCGCCCCGTCATCTTCATGACCTACTCCGGTAACATGCGGTGGCGCACAAAAGCTGGCGACGAAATGGAAGCCGTTCTAGGGGCAGACGCCACAAAAGACGTCCACGCACAAGCCTGGCGGACCGCACTGAACCCCACAGGCGAATGGATCCCTGCAGTTCTCAGAGCAGCCGACCGCAGGCTCACCGAAGTGCGACGCACTGTGCCCGATGCCGGCGGGCTGGTGATCGCAACCGATCAGCAAGTGGCCCGCGCATACGCCAAACAGCTCAAAGAAATAGCAGGCGAAGATGTAACCGTGGTGCTCTCGGACGAAGCGGGAGCCAGCGAACGAATCGAGGAGTTCCAAAACTCCGACCGTCGATGGATGGTCGCGGTTCGCATGGTGTCTGAAGGTGTGGACGTTCCCAGGCTGGCAGTGGGCGTGTACGCGACCTCGTCGGCCACTCCGCTGTTTTTCGCGCAGGCCGTGGGGCGTTTTGTGCGAGCACGCAAACGCGGAGAAACCGCATCGATCTTCTTGCCTAGCGTGCCCGTGCTCCTGGCCCTTGCCAACAACCTGGAAACTGAACGCGACCACGCACTCGATGTGCGGCGATCCGAAGAAGACGAAGACCAAGGATTGCTCGACGACCAGGCCCTCGACGAAGCGAACCGCAACGAATCCGCGTCCGGGGACTTAGCGACAGGAACATACGAGGCCTTGTCAGCAGAAGCGTCCTTTGACCGCGTACTTTACGACGGTGGCGAATTTGGGGCCGGGGGAGCCGTGGGTTCAGACGACGAACTGGACTTCATTGGACTCCCCGGCCTACTCGAACCCGAACAAGTGTCCCACCTGTTGCGCGCCCGGCAATCAGAACAGTCCAAACGCAAAGGCCGGGTCACACCCACCGAAGACCCGGACGAACTTGAACACAAAGCGATGAAAGAGGAACGCAATAAACTGCAGTCGCTGGTGGGGGCGTGGGCCAGACGAACCGGCAAACCACACGGTTCAATCCACATTGAACTGCGACGCGCGTGCGGTGGCCCCGCCGTAGCACAGGCGTCACGCGAACAGATCCAAGACAGGATCAAGACCCTGCAACGGTGGTTTGTGGGTCGCTCATAAATTCCGTGCGGGGTATTCACACGGGCCCTGACTGGTCAATAGGATTCATAAGAGATGCACTATGTGTGTCTCGCAGAAAATCTGCGACCTATCGCGACGAAGGAGTTGTCCCCCATGTCCGAAACAATGAATGCAGCTGTCGTCAATGAATTTGGAAAAGACCTCGAAGTTAAGCAAGTAGACGTCCCCAAACCCGGCCCATACCAGGCGCTTGTGAAGAACATTTCGACTGGTGTGTGCCACACCGACCTTCACGCGGCTCACGGTGACTGGCCGGTCAAGCCTGAGCCTCCTTTCATTCCCGGTCACGAAGGTGTTGGAAAGGTCGTTGCAGTAGGTGACTACGTCACGCGCGTGAAGGAAGGTGACCTGGTTGGTAACGCGTGGCTGTGGAGCGCGTGCGGTGAGTGCGAATACTGCGAAACCGGCTGGGAGACGCTGTGTGAGAAGCAGGAGAACGGTGGCTATTCGGTCGACGGTTCGTTTGGCGAGTACATGCTGGTAGACAGCCGTTACTGCGCACTCATCCCAGAAGGTGCTGACCCATATGAAATCGCACCAGTTCTGTGTGCAGGTGTCACGGTGTACAAGGGTCTGAAAGAAACCGAGGTGAAGCCCGGTGAGTGGGTTGTTATTTCTGGTGTAGGCGGCCTGGGACACATTGCAGTCCAGTACGCGGTTGCCATGGGGATGCGCGTTGTTGCTGTAGACATTGCTGATGACAAGCTCCAGCTTGCTAAGAAGCACGGGGCCGAGGTGGTTGTCAACGCATTCGCGAACGACCCCGTCCCGGAGGTCCAGGAAGCAGTGGGTGGAAGTCATGGCGTTCTGGTGACAGCTGTGCACCCAGACGCATTTGGGCAGGCGATTGGAATGACGCGCCGTGGTGGCACGATTGTGTTCAACGGTTTGCCACCAGGTGAGTTCCCTGCACCGATCTTCGACATTGTTCTTAAGCGTCTGACGATCCGCGGTTCGATCGTGGGAACCCGCCGCGACATGGAAGAAGCTTTGGACTTCTACGCGCGTGGTCTTATCCACCCCACGTTCACTAAGCGTCCTTTGGGCGACATTAACGCGGTGTTTGATGAAATGGTCCACGGCAAGATCGACGGCCGTGTTGTTGTCGAATACTGAGTGAACCTACTTAAGCGGGGTTACAGGTGTGAAAGCCTGTAACCCCGCTTGCGTTATGCGTTGTAGTACACCGTGGGGATAGCTGGTTCACCGTCTTGCAAGCGGTGCGCGGTGCGGGGCAGTTCGCGAATGGAGTCGTGGTAGTGGGCGCGTGCACGTTCCACGCCTTCGGGACCGGTGTATCCGTCGACGATCTGGCCGTCAACGACCAGGTCAACTGTGAGGGGACGGCCACTGGAAACTTCTTCTGGCAGTGTGGGCACTCCGATTGCTTCTTCAGTTGCCACGCCACCTTCGAGTGCACGCACGGCCTGCTTGAACCCACCGTGTGATCCCTTGCCGGCAGATTTCTTTTCAACCGAGACCCAGTCTTCGCCGTTGTCGGAGCGGGCCACCAGTTTGTACACCAAGTTCGCTGTGGGCGAGCCAGAACCGGTGACAAGGCGGGTTCCCACACCGTAGGAGTCGGTTGGGGTGGCTCGGAGGGAAGCGATTGCGTATTCGTCCAAGTCCGAGGTGACAGTGATTTTCGTGTTGGTGGCACCGAGTGCGTCGAGCTTTTCGCGGACTTCAGTCGCTTGGATTCCAAGGTCACCGGAGTCAATGCGCACCCCGCCCAGTTCTGTTCCCGCGACGTCGATTGCGGTTTTGAGTGCTTCGTCGACGTCGTAGGTGTCTAGAAGCAGGACGGTGTCTTTGCCTAGCGCTTTCACTTGGGCGTCGAATGCTTCGCGTTCGGTGTTGTGGAGAAGAGTGAAAGCGTGCGCGGCGGTGCCAATGGTGCGGAGCCCGTAGCGCCTTCCTGCTTCGAGGTTCGAAGTTGATGCGAAACCGGCGATCACTGCGGCACGTGCTGCACCCACTGCGGCGTATTCCTGGGTTCGGCGTGAACCCATGTCTGCACATGGACGATCACCGGCAGCCCGTGACATGCGGGAAGCAGCGGATGCAACGGCCGTGTCATAGTTCATGATGGACAAGATGAGTGTTTCGAGGACTACAGCCTGTGCGAAGGTCGCTTCAACCGTGAGGATGGGGGAGTGAGGGAAGTACATGTCCCCTTCTGCGTACCCGCGAATGTTTCCCGTAAACGTGTAACTTTCAAGCCAGTCCAGCGTGGTGTCGTCCAGAATGTTCGCTGACTTGAGAAATGCGAGTTCATCAGGGCCGAAAGTGAAGTTTTCGAGGGCTTCTAAGAAACGGCCGGTTCCTGCGACCACGCCGTAACGGCGACCGGGCGGGAGTCTGCGTCCAAAAACTTCAAAGAGACATGTGCGGTCTGCTCGGCCGGATTCTAGAGCAGCCTGAACCATGGTGAGTTCGTACTGATCGGTGAGAAGTGCCGTGGACTGGTGTGTGAGATCACTCATACCTGTGATCCTATTGCACCTTCCTACTGCGAGTCACAATCATATTTCGCATATGGTGAATATGTGAGCACTTCCACGAGCACTCTAGCTGAGCCAGAGGTTGACGAAGTCGTTGCGACGGACTCGCCCTGGGTAACCATCGTGTTCAATGACCCGGTCAACCTCATGTCGTACGTGACGTATGTTTTCCGAAGCTACTTTGGGTATTCGCCGGCTAAAGCGAACAAGTTGATGATGGAAGTCCACAACAACGGGAAATCGGTTGTTGCAACCGGGACGCGTGAAGAGATGGAACGTGACACGGCAGCGATGCACGGCTTTGGACTGTGGGCTACGTGTAAGAAGGCTGACACATGAAGATTACGCCCAGTGCGCGCTTTACGGCAATTGTTGAAGTCGAACCAGTTGAACGTCGTCTTCTCGCGGGACTTTTTTCTGACGCTGCAGAGTTGCTCGGTGGCGACAACTCCGAAACCGAAGCAGATGAGCTAGCCAAACTGGTAGGAATGAGCTCTGGAGAGCGACCCACCGACCCAGCTGTGCTCCGACTTCTCCCGGACGTAGATGCCGAAGACTCGGAGCGTGCAACAGAGTTCAGGCGGTTGACGGAACGTGACATTCGCGAATCGAAGCTGGCGAACTTCCGAACGGCACTGTTCACCTTGGACAGGTCCGGCAGGGCGGAACTTACGGAGGAGCAAGCCCGGGCTTGGGCTACTGCCTTGGGCGATGTGCGACTGATCCTTGCGACCAGGCTGGGAATCGCGACCGAATCTGACCTTGAAAACCTACTGGAAACACTCGACGAACAGCCCGAAAGCACGGTCATGACGGTGAACGTGTATGAACTTCTCACCTGGGCGCAGGACCGTATCACGACTATTCTTTTGGAAGCTCTCCCCGACCTCGGCGAGGATGACGAGGCCGGTGGCAACGACCTCGGGAACGAAGGGCCTTAACAATGACTGACTTTTCGATCACAGCGGTAGGGATTTCTGGTTCTTACCCTGGGCCGGCATCTTCGGCTAGTTGCTATGTGGTGAGCGCACGCGACGGGGAGAAAACGACCAACATTGTATTGGACCTGGGTTCGGGAGCACTTGGGCCGCTCCAAACGGTCCTCACACACACCCAGATCGACGCGGTGTTCCTCAGCCACCTCCACCCCGACCACTGCCTCGACATCACCGGGCTGTACGTGTTGCGCACCTATGACCCCGACTTCTTCTTCGGTGACTCGCATCTCCCTAAACTTCCGGTGTACGGGCCCGCTGGAAGCGAAGAGCGGCTCCAAGCAGCCCACCGCACACCCGCCGGACTGGCAGCAGGGCCTGGGAAAAACACGGATGAATCCACGCTTGATTCGGCGTTCGAGTTCAAGGACCTCACTCCCGGTTCGCGACACACAATTGGCCCGTTGACCGTGGAAGCCCACCTGGTGGAACACCCGGTGGAAACGTACGCGCTACGTGTTGAGCACGTCAGCGGCGCAGTGCTCACGTATTCGGGTGACTCAGATGCGTGCGACGGACTCATCGAAGCCGCTCGCGGAGCAGATCTGTTCGTGTGCGAAGCAGCTTTTGAAGAAGGTCGCGACACTGTTCGGGGCATTCACCTCACCGGTAAACGGGCGGGGGAAGTTGCACAAGCAGCAGGTGTTAAACGCCTCATGCTCACACACATACCGCCGTGGACCAGTGAGCACAAGGTGCGCGCAGAAGCCACGGAAACTTTCGGTAGTACTCCCGAACTCGCAACACCACTGGCCACATACACGGTTCCCTGAACGACCTCGGGAGCCACAACACCCCCGGGGAAACCCCACCGCAACCAACTCAGTCCCACTCACCAACCAACGCAAGGAGAAAACAGTGCGATTTGACGGACGCCAAGCCAATGAACTGCGCGAGGTAAAAATTACGCGCGGATGGCTCGACCACGCGGAAGGTTCCGTGCTCGTGGAGTTTGGGCGCACGCGGGTGCTGTGTGCAGCGTCGCTGACTGAAGGCGTCCCTCGGTGGATGAAGGGCGAAGGGCGCGGTTGGGCCACGGCCGAATACGCCATGTTGCCACGTGCTACCCACACTCGTAGTTCTCGCGAGAGTGTCAAGGGGAAGATCGGGGGACGGACGCACGAGATTTCCCGTCTGATCGGCCGTAGCCTGCGTGCGGTTCTTGACCTGTCGAAACTGGGAGAGAACACGCTCCAGGTGGACTGTGACGTGTTGCAGGCCGACGGTGGCACGCGCACGGCCGCAATCACGGGTGCGTATGTTGCGCTCGTCGACGCGGTTGCAAAAGGCAAGGAGCTGGGGTGGATTCCTAAGAACGCCGAGGTGTTAAAGGACTCCGTGGCTGCGATCAGTGTGGGAATTGTGGATGGGACGCCCGTGCTGGACTTGCCGTATGAAGAGGATTCGGCTGCTGAAACCGACATGAACGTGGTCATGACTGGCTCGGGTGCGTTCGTGGAGGTGCAGGGGACCGCGGAGGGTGCTCCGTTCGACCGCGCTGAGCTGGGCTCGTTGCTGGATTTGGCGGAGCACGGGTGTGCGGAACTCGCCCGGATTCAGGCCCGTGCTCTGGCACAGGGTCTGGTGAGCGGTTCGGAACAGTAAGGGGCCGGCCGTGACTCGTTTTGTTCTGGCAACCCACAACGCTGGTAAGAAAGTTGAGTTGCAGGCGATTTTGTCGCAGGTGATTCCCACCGCCGAGGTCGTCACGGCTGGCGAGCTGGGGTTGGCTGATGTTGTTGAAGATGGGTTGACGTTCGAAGAGAACGCGCTGATTAAGGCTCGCGCTGTGGCCCGGGAGACCAGCTTGCCTGCGATTGCTGATGATTCGGGGCTCGTTGTTGATGTGCTGGGTTCTGCTCCCGGGATTCTGTCTGCCCGCTGGGCGGGGGAGCACGGCGATGACCGCGCGAACTTGGAGTTGCTCCTTGCGCAGCTCAGCGACATTCCAGCCCGTGGGCGCGGTGCTCGTTTTGTGTGTGCGGCCGCGTACGTGAACGCCGGCGCCGAGGTGGTGCGTACCGGGGAAATGCGTGGCACGATCCTGCGGGAACCGGTGGGAGACGGCGGCTTTGGATACGACCCGATTTTTCAACCAGACGGCGTGAACGTGAGTGCGGCACAGTTGTCCTCGGAAGAGAAGAACGCAATCAGTCACAGGGGCAAGGCGTTACGGAAACTCGTGGCAGAAATCGCCCCTGCGTAGCGGATGTGCTGACAGCGGAATAGGCGCGGATTTGGATGCAGTGGGCCACCAGATTGGTGTTACTCTATTGTCAAACGATTGCACGGATGCACGCATGTGCTGACGGACACTCGTATGGCCTTTCGAAAGGGAAGACCGTTGGCACGTTTCATTCGCTCAATTGTCGTAGTTACTCTCGCAGCTCTTGCTACTTCCGCATGCGCAATCGGTGCAATCAGCGAAGAGAAGTTTGCTCAACAGATGTTTGAGCGTGGAGGAGGCATCGCAGCGCCACGGGTCGAACAGGCGCTCCAGGACTTCGCGCAACACGGTGGGTATGACGACGTCGAAAAAACCCAACTGCGGCGAATCAGTTTCCAGGGTTCAAACTTTTCGTTCGTTGGTGATGTGCTCAACGCACAGAATCCGGTAGAAAACGACTGGGTTTACTCACAGCCCTCCCGCAAAGCTTCGCCAAGGGAAAACAGTACCGACTCGTACTTCTTGGCACAAGATATTCCGCCTATTTTTCGCAAGGATCCTGCCACTCTCATCCGCAATATGCGTGACGAAGTCGATGGAGCAGAAATCACGAACTTTGACCTCATGGTGCGAGTAGGTAACGAAACGATTGTGGCTGACGCGCAGGGAGCAGCACCCAGGGGCGAGGTTCAGGACGCCCCTGTTCCCCAACGCACAACGAACGTGTCACTTCACGGAACCGTGAATGGTCCCCGACTAGGACTCGTGAGCTTCGAATTTGATCCTCAGACCGGGGAGGTCATTTCTCGTGATTAATTCGTCAGCGTCGGTTGGACAACAACGGACAAACCAAGAAAAATCTCGACCCGTTAAAAGCAAGAAAAATAGCTTCCGCGGGCTTCTTGTAGCGGGCGTGGTCTCATACATTATTGTTGGATGTGTTGTGGTTTTCCCCATCGAGCTCATGTTCCCCATTCTCGACGCACCACTTGCACCGTTATTGTGCAAAGAACCAGGGGCGGAACTCATCAGCACCTCAGACGAATGGACAAACAGCGAGGGTGAAACAAGCGTCAGCGTCACCCGTTTCTGCGTTGCAGAAGCACAAGGGGTGCAACATCTGACATTCATGGATCGCCTGCCGGTCCGCCTTGGTCAGGCAGCTGTGGCCTGGCTACTGTTTGTCGTGTTGGTCAAGATGCGAGCTGCAGGTGCGCGCCGTAGGCGTTCGTGAGGGCTAGCAGCACTGAGTGTGAGCGGGGACTGGCCCCGCAAAAACGTTGGCGCCCCGGAACGTGTGGTGTGACGTGGGAGGACACGGCGTGTCGGTATGTGAACCAGTTTCTGAACATTCGTTAAATCTTTTGTAATCTTCATTACAGTGTGGGAGTCGCCGGAGCCTCCACGAATGGAAGAAGGAGTCACATGAAAAAGCGTTTTAGCCTAGCGATCGTAGCGGCAGCAAGTTCACTCGCACTTGTTGGATGTAACGCGGGTGCGTCATCATCGGGTTCCTCTGAGGCGCGCACCGACATGGTGGTGGCGCACACGGCCGAACCTGCGAACTTGGACTTTACCACCTCGGCTGGGGCCGCCGTGCCTCAAGCGCTGATGGAAAACGTCTATGAGTCGCTCGTTCGGATTGACCAAGAAGGGCAGATTCAACCGGCGCTCGCCGAATCGTGGGACCTGTCAGAGGATCGCAAGACCTACACCTTCAAGCTCCGCGAAGGTGTCAAGTTCTCCTCAGGAGCCGACTTCACTGCCGAAGACGTCAAGTTCTCATACGAACGCGTGAAGTCAGACGAGTGGAAGAACGCGTTGAAGTCCAAGATGGATGTCGTTGACTCGATCAAGGTTGTCGATGACGCGACGGTTGAAATCACACTGTCCCACCCGTCGAACCGGTGGCTGTTCGACCTTGCTTCCCTGGTAGGGGCGATCTTTGACGAAGACGGAGTATCCGACCTTGCCAACAAAGCCGTAGGAACTGGGCCGTTCACGGTCGACACATTTACACGCGGCCAGCAGATCGTGTTCGCCTCCCGTGATGACTACTGGGGCGAAGCGCCAAAACTGGACAAGGTGACGTTCAAGTACTTCAAGGACCCAGTGGCTAGTGCCAACGCGTTGAAGTCCGGCGAAGTGGATGTTCTTGCTAACCTCCAAGCACCCGATCTTCTGTCGAGCTTTGAAAAAGAAGGCGACAAATTCAAAGTGGTTGAAGGAACCTCAAACGGTGAAGTTCTGCTAGCTCTGAACAACGCAGACGGCGTGTTTAAGGACAAGAAAGTCCGCGAAGCCGTCATGTACGCGCTTGATGAGCAGGCCATCATCGACACCGCGTGGAGTGGCCACGGAACACTGATCGGGTCCATGGTCCCTCCCACTGACCCCTACTACGAAGACCTCAACGACATTTGGCCCCACGATGTTGAAAAAGCTAAGAAACTTGTCGAAGAAGCAGATGTGAAAGGCGAGACCGTGAAGTTCACGGTGCCTAACCTCCCGTACGCCACCGCGTCTGCCAACGTCGTTGTTTCCCAGCTCGAAGCAGTGGGACTGAAGGCAAAGGTTGAAACTCAAGAGTTCCCGGCAGTGTGGCTGGACAAGACGTTCACTAACCACGAATACGACATGTCCATCATCAACCACATTGAAGCCCGCGACATGCTCACGGTCTTTGGTGAGGGCTACTACACCGGATACGACGCTAAGAAGATCACCGACATCGCTGCCAAAGCTGATAAAGGTTCAGAAGAGGAATACACGGAAGGCATGAAGAAGGTCGCACGTACCATCACAGAAGATGCGGCCGCTGGCTTCCTTTTCCTCTTCCCCAACCTGGTCGTGACCAACTCGAAGGTCACTGGGGTAGCCGAAAACCAAGTTTCTGACGCATTCCGTATCGCCGACCTCGGCTGGGAGTAACCGCTTTGACAAGCTACTTTCTACGTCGACTGCTCCAGTTCATTCTGACAGCGGCAGTCGCCTCGGTGGTGGTGTTCGCACTCATGCAAATCCTGCCGGGTAACGCCGCGCAAGTTGCGTTGGGAACGAGTGCCACCCCCGAGGCCGTAGCAGCTTTGGAGAAACAGTATGGCTTGGACCGTCCCATCGTGGTGCAGTACTTCGATTGGATCGGTCATGTGCTCATTGGTGACTTTGGCACGTCGTACGTGACTGGTGCGCCGATCGCTCCGGTCATCGCGAACTCGATTCAGGTCACGCTCATTGTGGTGCTGGCGTCAATGGTGGTGGCCCTGGCCATCGCCGTTCCACTGGGTACCCTGTCTGCTGTCAACCACAAGAACGTGCTCGGCTCATTGATTTCCGGTGCCAGCCAGATCGGCGTGGCGATCCCGAACTTCTTAGCGGGTATCTTGCTGGTCATGCTGTTTTCGCTCCAGCTCGGATGGTTCCCGTCATCTGGGTGGAAAGCGCCGGCAGAAGGCTTTGGAGAATTTCTGGTCCGCTTAGTGCTTCCGGTCTTTGCGCTCGCTTTGGTCCAGGCCGCCATTTTGACCCGGTACGTGCGTTCGGCGGTTCTGGAAGTCATGGGTGAAGATTTCTTGCGAACCGCCCGCGCTAAAGGTCAAACAAAAGGTCGCGCGCTGATGAAGCACGGACTGCGGAATGCCGCGATCCCCGTTGTCACCGTGGCCGGTGTGCAGTTAGCCACACTGCTCATTGGAGCAGTTGTGATCGAGCAGGTCTTTGTGATCCCGGGGATGGGGTCAGAACTGGTGCGTGCAGTGAGCAACCGTGACCTGATTGCGGTGCAAGGAATCGTCTTAGTGCTCGTGGTGCTGGTGCTTGCGCTTAACACCATCATTGACCTTCTGTACCCCATACTCGACCCGCGTGTGAGGAGGGCCGCGTAATGAACAAGCGAATCTTTTCGCACATGAGCCTCATCGTTGGCCTGGTGTTTGTGGCTCTCATCATTATCACCGCGCTCATCAGCTTTATTTGGACGCCGTATTCGCCCAATCACATGGACGCTCGGTTGTCTGGTTCTACGCCTGAGCACTGGCTAGGAACCGACCAATACGGCCGTGACACCTTCACATGGGTCATGATGGGTGCGCGGATCACTCTGTACGTGGGAGCCGTGGCAGTGGGAATTGCGGTTCTCATTGGTGTACCTCTGGGCATTTTGGCTGGCATGACCAACATCGGGTGGCTGTCGAGCCTGATCATGCGCACCAACGACCTGTTGTTGGCGTTTCCAGCGCTCTTGCTGGCCATGATTTTCGCCGCCGCCTTGGGGCCGGGAACCTTGCCTGCCATGATTGCGGTGGGAATCGCGTCCATCCCCGGATTTGCGCGTGTAGCCCGCTCCGGGACGCTGCAGGTGATGAGTCGTGAATTCATCATGGCCGCAAAGTCTGCAAATCGAAGTGCGTTCGCGATCGCGCGCACACACGTTTTGCCCAATATCGGTGGCATGGTGATCGTGCAGTGTTCGGTTGCGTTCGCGCTGGCTATTTTGGCCGAGGCGGGTCTGTCCTTCCTGGGACTAGGCACCCAGGCGCAAACTCCGTCATGGGGCAGGATGCTGTACGACGCGCAGCAACATTTGGAAAGCCACCCAGGACTGGCGATCTGGCCAGGCATCGCAATCGCGATCGCAGTGTTGGGCTTCAACCTGTTGGGTGACGGTCTCCGCGATCGACTCGACCCCAAACTGAAGGGACGGTCGTGATGTCAGAACTCTTACACGTCAAAGACCTGCGCATTGCAACAGACACCACGGAGCTCGTGCAGCCTCTGTCCTTCGACCTTGCACCAGGTGAACGGGTGGGGTTGATCGGTGAGTCCGGTTCAGGAAAGTCCCTCACCGCCTCGGCGATCATGGGACTCCTTCCTGATGAACTGCACGCCGCAGGGACCATTGAACTTCAGGGCCACGCCGGAAACCTGCTCAAGCTCAGCGACGCCCGCATGTCCAAACTGCGTGGAAAAGACATCTCAATGGTGTTTCAAGAACCCATGAGCGCGCTCAACCCGCTCATGCGGGTGGGCGACCAAGTGGCTGAAGTCATGAAGCTCCACGGGAACACCACAAACCTGCGCGACAAGGTCATCGACCTACTTACTCAAGTGGACCTACCTGACCCACAAGCCGCCGCAAAAGCCTACCCACACCAACTTTCGGGAGGCCAACGACAGCGCGTGGTGATCGCGATCGCAATGGCGAACTCACCTCGGCTACTTATTTGCGACGAACCCACCACCGCGCTCGACGTGACCGTCCAGTCAGGAATCCTGGACCTCATTGGGCACAGCGTGCAGAAAAACAACACGGGACTGATCTTCATCACCCACGACCTCGCTGTCGTTGCGCGCGTGTGCGAACACGTGTTGGTGATGTACAAAGGAGAGCTCGTCGAACGAGGCACGGTCAAAGACGTCTTCACACACCCGCAACACGAATACACACGCGGACTGTTAGCCGCCTCGGACCTGTCCGCAACCGATGAAAACGGCCGCCTCTTCACCATCCAAACCGCCCACGACTACCGGCTCGAAGAAGCGGAACACCACGCCGCCGGGGAGGCCACCGAGGCGGCAGATGATGCCAAGGTGACAGAAAGTGCCGAGGTGGGGGACACCTCGGCAGCGGGGAGTACGAAGGTGGGGGACACCTCGGGGAAGGAAAACCCCGGGACGGTCGTCCAGATCCGTGACTTGAAGAAGGACTATGAACGCAAGTCCGGGCGTCTGTTCGCGCCACCCCACAAAGTCCACGCGCTCAAAGGAATTGACCTGACGATCCAGCCGGGGCAACGGTTCGGAATCGTGGGGGAGTCCGGTTCAGGGAAATCGACCCTGTTGAAGATCTTGTCGGGGTTGGAAACAGCATCAAGCGGGAAAGTGACCGTGGGTGACTACGACGTCACAGCCGGGGCGGAAGCGGACATCCGCAAGGTTCGCGAAGACCTGCAGATCGTGTTCCAAGACCCGTTCGCGTCGCTTGACCCGCGCATGAAAGTGCGCGAAATCGTCGCTGAACCGCTCATCGCTATGGGAGTTCCCGCACAGGAACGCGCCACCCGAGTACGCGAAATGCTCATCGCGGTAGGGCTCGATGAAACAGCAGAAAACCGGTACCCACACCAGTTTTCTGGCGGGCAGAGGCAACGCATCTCGATCGCGCGCGCACTGGTGTGCAGGCCACAGATCTTGGTTGCCGACGAACCTGTTTCAGCGCTCGACGTTTCGGTTCGAGCGCAGGTCCTCAACCTGCTCACCGACCTCGTTGAGGAATACGGCCTCACGTTGATCTTTGTCAGCCACGACCTGTCTGTAGTGCGCTATCTGTGTAGCGATGTTGCAGTCATGAAAAGTGGCGAAATTGTGGAAACTGGGACAGTCGACCACATCTATGAAGCACCGTCCCACCCGTACACGCAGAAGCTCGTAGCTGCGACTCCACAACTTGAGGATGCACTGTCGCAACACGCCTAAACAAACCACGTGGTGACCGGGTGACGGGGGCACCACACAGTCAAAATACGTCGATACACGTCGACACATCTGCAGAAAGGAGCACATTATGCTGGCGGATCTGTCCGCTCAAGAAGCAACAACTGGATACGCAAACGGGGAGTTTAGCCCAGTTGATGTGCTCGATGCGGTCGCGGAGCGCATCGCTGCGTGCGAACCCACTATTAACGCGCTGTGGGACAACGCTACGGCAGACGGGCCAACCATGGAACGCACGCGAAAAGCGGCACAGGAGTCAGCCGAACGCTGGCAGCGTGGCGAAGCTCTGAGCGTCCTGGACGGTGTGATGGTCACGGTGAAAGAGAACATTGCGCGTGCCGGGGTCGCGATGCCGTCAGGAACCCAGCCGGGCTCACGCACCCCAGAGAAGGACAACGCGCCAATTGTGGATCGTCTGGAAGAAGCCGGGGCCGTCATCGTGGGTTCGACCGTTATGCCAGACTGGGGCATGCTGTCCTCTGGGGTGTCTTCACTTCACGGGATCACACGTTCGCCCATCAACCCGGACCTGACAACGGGAGGCTCGTCTTCTGGTGCTGGTGCAGCTGCTGTTGCAGGCTATGGCCCGATACACATCGGTAGCGACATTGGTGGTTCGATCCGCCTTCCTGGAACGTGGCTGGGACTGGCGACTCTTAAGCCCAGTTTTGGTCGAATTCCGCTTTCCGTGCCGTATCAGGGACGTTGCGCGGGCCCGCTTGCGCGTCGCATGAGTGACGTGATTGCTGCGATGGACATCATTGGGCGTTCCGATTCGCGCGACTATTCCCAACTTCCGCCGTTTGAAGGGCCTTATCAAACCAGTTTTGATCCTGCTTCCGTGCGCGTGGCCGTGCATGTGGACGCTGGGTGCGGAATGGACGTTGATCCGCAGGTCGCCGAGGTGGTGCGAGGCGCTGCCCGCGCGTTCGAGGCGGCGGGTGCGCAGGTGGAAGAAATTGCACCGTTCATGGATGACGAACTGCTGAGCCTCATTGATCTGTTCTGGCGTGTGCGGTCGTACAACGACCTCATGAAACTCAGCGAAGAAGACCGTGCCCACGTGCTTCCGTATGTTGTGCAGTGGTGTGAAGCTGGGGCCGATGTCAGCGGTCCCGAACTCATGGACGCGTACAACTCAATTCATAGGATGCGGAAACGCACGGTGAGCGCAACTGAACCATATGACCTAGTGTTGTCGCCGGTGGCTCCGGTCGCGGCGTTTCCAGCTGAGTGGCCAATGCCGTTTAATGATCCCACGCAGAGCATGGGACACACGTCGTTTACTGTGCCGTACAACATGTCGGAGCAGCCGGCGTCCACGGTGCACGCTGGTTACACGGACGACGGGCGCACGGTGGGAGTGCAGGTTGCGGGGCGTCGTTTTAACGATCCGTTTGTTCTGTCTGCATCGCTGTGGTTGGAACAGGCCCTGAACGTGGAGCTTCCGGCGCGTACCGTGGGAGTGTAGCCAGAAGCATGTGGGCCCCCGGACGTAGCGTCCGGGGGCCCACATGTGTGAACTACGGTCAGTAGTCCTCAATTTTTACGGAGTCTCCGTCAATGATGACCTTTCCGGACATCTTGAACTTTTGGTTGCTGGTTGACTTCCATGCGTTCTTTCCAGCCTGCTTTGAGTCGGCTGTAAACGAGGCTTCACCATCCTCTTTAGTGAAGTACACTCCACTTCCCAGGGTTCCGGAGTACGAAACGTAGATCTTAGGGCGCTTTTTGAGCTTCCAGTGAACGTCGCCGTCTTTGACGTCGTCCTTAATCTTTAGGCCCTGAGATTGTGAGTTCGTGTCGACGGAGAAAGGACATCCTTTTGGAGCGAAACTGCCCGACTTGATGCACTTGTCGAGTTTTTTGTTGACGAGCTTTTCAACCTGTTTATTCAGTTCGTCTTTGACATCTGTGCGCAGTCGGATCTCTTGTGGCTCTTCTTTGTCTTCTTCGCTGAGGAAGCCCAAGGAAAAGGATTGCGTGTCCCCGGTCAGGAACTTACTCTCAGGCGTTTCAACCTCGTATGTGCCGGGGAATACTGCGAACACGGTGGCTCCGGGTTCAACGTTGAGTTCTTCACCGTTGACCTTGATCTTGTCGGAAGGTGATTCGAGGGTCACAGGCTGAACCTGGGGGCCCTGCATCTGCCAGTCGTCGAAGAACAGGCCCTTTTTGCCTTTCTTTTCGGCGTGCAACTTCACGGAATGTTCTTGACCGCTGATGGTGTATGACAAGCCGATTTGTGCGGTGTCGCCCCTGCGCTCAACGTCATCGACCTTAACGTCGGTGATCTTGTCGGGAGACGACTCAATAAAACGAGGGTCAAGGAGTTCTTCGCGCGCACCCTTGGGCACGCGAACCTTGGCGATTTCGTTGGCTTCTTTCATGTCGCCAGCGTTGACGGCGTCAGCGTATGACTGTGCGAGGGCCTGAGGGCTGTGCTGTTGTTTGTTGACAACATTGACCACGACGATCCCAGCGACAACCAGAAGGATGACACCTGCAACTGCGGCGAGCGAAATAATGAGTGGGGCCTTGGAAGATTTCTTCTTTTGTGGCCCAGCTTGAGGGTTCGCATAACCTGGGGCGGGCGCCGGCCGAGGTGGCTGATTAGGTCCCGTTCCCATGGGAGTTTGAGGTGTGGAACCTGCGCCGTTTGGCGTTCCGTTGTGCTGCGGTGGCCGGGGTGGCTGTGGCGGCATGCCAGGGGGAAAGTTATTCCCTGAACTCATATAATCCTCACAAAACGTCTATATATACCGTCTCCAAGGTATCATGCAGGCTTTAAACCGGGTGTGTCTTAATTGGAACACCCGTTGCTGGGACGGCAAGATGTATGTGTGCCAAAGACTTCCCAATCGTTCAATGAGTTTGCCCGGCCTGTGGGGCTCGGTGCGCTGGCGGGCGCCCGTGTCCTCATCGTTTTTGTTCTCAGCGCATTGGGTTTGTCGTTTGTGATGTGGCTGGTGGCGGTAGCCAAGATGTTGCCTATCTCCACGATTCCTGACTGGGCCACGCGCGGTGCGTTAGCGGCTTTCGGGTTCCCGTTCGAACAGGCCGATTTTGTTTTGAGTTTGCCCCCGACGTTGCTTTCGCTCGTAATCGCGTGGCAGATGTATCGCGCAGGTAAGTCGCTACGTGCAGAAGACAGTGTTTCTTCCGAAGACTTGCTGAGAACTCAGCTGTTACGGCTGGCTGGCCTGTCACTGAGCGTTCTTCTTGTCATTGTGGTTGCGGTTGTGGTGAGCGGGGCCCCCATTACTGGGCTTGCTGTTTTCCGCAACATTATTCTTCTTGTCATCGCTCCGGCTTGGGGCATCCGTATAGGTGCTGAACATGTGGCACGCTGGTGCGACGATCGTTTGAGTTTTGCATGGGGAGATGCTGTAGACGGTTCAGTAGCACTTGTTGCACGTCTGCTTATTGCTCTTATTGTTGCCGCACATGTTGTTTTTGCGGTTGCCGTGTGGAGGAATTTTTCCACCGCCGCCGAGGTCGTTTCTTCATACAGCGCGCCTGCGGTTGCCGCTGTTGGGCTCGGCATTGTGCAGGTTATGTTTGCGCCTACCGTGTGGGCTGCGACTCTGACATGGGTGACAGGGTTTCCACTTCACTTGGGTGGTGACATCCATGCTTCAGCGATGTCCGGGTTCGAAGGTCCACTGCCTGCTATTCCGAGTTTTGCGGTCATCCCGCACTCACCACATCCGGAAGGAATCGCGTTGGTGGCTGTTCCCATTGTTGTCGTTGCCTTAGTGGTTGCGTTTTCGGATATGGCGACGCTGCAGAATTCCGTGGTTGCAGGTATCCAAGCGTTGTGTGCCTTAGTACTCGCGTCGTTTTTCTTCTTTGGTGGAATTGGCCCGGGAGGCTTGCAAGCTACGGGTGTGGTTCCGTGGACGTTTGTGGTGGCAAGCGCTGTTTGGCTGATAGCTGGGGTTGGTCTTGGCTTAGGGATGAAAAAACTGCGCGACTTTTATGTCTCGACGTCTACTTCTCAGCACTCGGATTCACAATCAGCTGGGTAGAGGCTGTCCGGTTATCTGCTTGTAGAGCTCCTCGACGCCTTGTTTGTATTCCGTTTGACACGCAACGCTGGCTTCTTGAGTGATGGCAGATGTGGTGCATTCTTCGAGGGACTTTTGTGTGGGGTACAAGACGAGCGTTCCAGCGGCGGCCAGGATGCTCATCACCGAGGCGACCACACCGATGACTGAAAACACCAGCATTGGGGCAGGGCCCTTAGTTTTCACACAAGCGATGAACAGGCGGATACCCCAAATGAGAGCTCCGATTGAAAACACGCCTGCGAGCAAGGAAAACGGCAAGCGGTAGAAAGAGAACATGAAGGAAAGCGCGCACAGGGCTAAAAATGTGTAGCCCAAGCGCCGGCGTTTCTTCTCATCGTGTCCGATGGAGGTGTTTTCAGTCGTTTCATTCTTGGGAGGCATCACGTGTCTAAGTGTGGCACACGAACTCGAGCGGTGAACCGCAAGGCTTAGAATGGCGACGTGCGTATTCTTCTGTTGGCTTCTGGTTCAGGGACACTCACCCAGGCGGTTTTGGACGCTGCCGGGCCCTACAGCGTTGTCGCAGTGGGGTCAGATCTTCCTGACGCCCCGGTTTTGCAGCGTGCTGAGCAGGCGGGTGTCGATGCGTTTAGTGTGGATTTTTCTTCGTATGCGGATCGTGCGGAGTGGAACCGAGCGCTCGCTGATGCGGTTGCGAGCTATCAACCGGACTGGATCGTGTCAGCTGGGCTGATGAGGATTCTAGGACCAGAGTTTGTCTCAAGGTTTGCAGGCACCATCATCAACACGCACCCGGCTCTTCTCCCAAGTTTTCCGGGGGCCCACGCGGTGCGCGATGCCCTGGCCCACGGAGTCCAGGTGACCGGTACGACTATTCACCTCATCGATGAGGGTGTGGATACTGGCCCCATTATTCGTCAGTTTCCCATTGACATCCGTCCCACTGACACTGAAGAAACCCTTCACGAAAGAATTAAAGAAGTCGAGCGGGAACAACTCGTGCGACTTCTGTCCGACTTGGCGACGCACACGCTGACCCTCAACGGGCGTCGCGTCACTCTCACACCATCAGAAAGCGAGTCCTCACGTGTCTGAACAACGCCCTATTCGCCGCGCTCTTATCAGTGTTTTTGACAAGACCGGGTTAGAAGAATTCGCTCAGAGCCTGGCTTCCGCGGGAGTCGACATTGTTTCGACAGGCTCAACAGCGTCGACGATCGCGCAGGCCGGTGTCGCGGTCACCAAAGTGGAAGAGCTCACCGACTTCCCTGAGTGTCTTGACGGGCGCGTCAAAACGCTTCACCCACGTGTTCACGCGGGGATCCTCGCTGACACCCGCAACCCCCACCACATGACGCAATTGGCAGACCTGAACATCGAAGCGTTTGACCTGGTTGTGGTGAATCTCTACCCGTTTAGTGAAACTGTCGCCTCCGGTGCAGGGTATGACGACTGTATTGAAAAGATCGATATCGGTGGCCCTTCCATGGTGCGGGCCGCTGCGAAGAACCACGCGTCCGTGGCGATCGTGGTAGACCCCGCTGACTACTCTTCTGTTGTTGAAGCTGCACAGGGTAGCGGCTTCACGCTCGAGCAACGGACTGCTCTTGCGGCTAAAGCGTTCGCACACACCGCAACCTATGACGTTGCAGTTGCGTCGTGGTTCGCTTCACACAGCGAAACTCCGGAGTTCTTTGGGGCTACGGGAGAGTTGAAGTCCGGTTTGCGTTACGGCGAGAACCCACACCAGGAAGCACGCGTGTACGCAACTGGTGGGGGCCTGGCATCTGCCAAGCAGTTGCACGGAAAAGAAATGTCGTACAACAACTACCAAGACACGGATGCTGCAGTGCGCACGGCCTATGACTTCGACGAACCCGCAGTGGCAATCATTAAGCACGCCAACCCGTGTGGGGTCGCGGTGGGGACAACAATTGAGGAAGCTCACGCACGTGCCCATGAGTGTGATTCGGTTTCTGCTTTCGGTGGGGTCATCGCGACAAACCGGCCAGTGACTGTGGCACTTGCGGAGCAGATCGCCCCTATTTTCACCGAGGTCGTTGCCGCTCCGTCCTTCGAAGAAGGTGCCGCTGAGGTTTTGCAGAAAAAGAAGAATATCCGCCTGTTGGAACTGGGGGATGTGTCGTTTGCTCCAACAGAGTTCCGATCGATCAGCGGCGGGATCTTGGTTCAGGAACGTGACGTGTACCAGGCCCCAGGCGACAACCCAGACAACTGGACGTTGGCTACTGGCGAACCTGCCGATGACGCGACACTCGCTGACTTGGTGTTTGCATGGCGCGCGGTCCGGTCGGTGAAGTCCAACGCAATTCTGTTGGCAAAAGACGGTGCTTCTGTGGGTATTGGAATGGGGCAGGTCAACCGGGTTGATTCGGCCCGTTTGGCAGTATCGCGTGCCGGTGAGGAGCGCGCTCGCGGATCTGTTGTGGCGTCTGACGCCTTCTTCCCGTTTGCTGACGGTTTGGAAGTGCTCATCGAGGCTGGCGTGCGTGCGGTGGTGCAACCTGGTGGGTCGATTCGAGATGAAGAAGTGATCGAAGCTGCACGCAAGGCAGGATTGACGCTCTATTTGACGGGTACTCGCCATTTCTTCCACTAAAAAAGCTCGGACGAAACGACGAGGCCGCGGGCCTATTTCCAAACGGTGGATCGTGTGGAAACGCAGGTTCTCCAACCCCACCGGCCGTGATTGGGTCTTGTTGGTGACCCTGCTGTGGATTCTGGTGGCTTGCGCACTTGCGTTTGTGAGCGTGCTCTACACGGCGGCATGTTTAGCGCTCTGCCTGGTTGGGCTGGCGTGTGTGCGTTTGAGCCCGTGGAATTCGTGGTGGAGTAACCGCAGCATGATCGCCGATGTAACCACGCTGATGATCCTGGCCGGCTTAGTGCTGACACTCGCGCTGACGGTCCCTGGCGTGTAAGCATTTTGTCCGACTAGCTGGACACTCGTGTTCGGGAGAAACTGAATGTTCTAGCCCAGGCTGGGACAATTGATGTATGTCACATTCACCGTTTTCTGGCGTCACAATCGTAGATTTTTCACGAGTGCTTGCCGGTCCCTACGCGACCGCGATGTTTGCTGATCTAGGTGCTGAGGTCATCAAGATCGAAATCCCCGGCGTGGGCGACGACGCGCGACACCTGGGTCCCTTTAAAGACGGAGAGAGCGTCTACTTCTCTGGCCTTAACCGCGGAAAGAAATCGGTTGAAATCGACCTGAAGTCTGATGAAGACCGTGCGCGTTTGGATGCTCTTCTCGAGCGTGCCGACGTTGTGGTTGAAAACTTCCGCCCCGGCGTTGCTCAGAAGTTGGGTATTTCAGCTGAACAGTTGCGTGCTAAGCGTCCTGAATTGGTGTACGCATCTATTTCTGGTTACGGGCAGGCCGGTAGCTTCGCCAAGAGCCCAGCGTATGACACCGTGGTTCAAGCACGTAGTGGCCTCATGGCGGCTACGGGGACAGCTGAAAGTGGACCTACGCGTGTAGGGGAGTCGATTGCTGATGTCGCAGCCGGAAACCTTGCAGCCTTTGGGATCGCGTCTGCTCTGTACAAGCAGAAGGTCACCGGCGAGGGTAGCCATGTGGACATTCCCATGTACGATGTGCTGGTTTCGATGCAGCCTACCAACGTGGCGGTGTACGACTCGACGGGTGAGGCGCCGGTTCCTTCAGGGAACGCTCACCCCGTCACCGCGCCTTTTGACACCTACCAGGTGTCTGATGGGCTCATTGTTATTGCGGTGGCAAACGACCGCCTGTTTGCTCACCTCGCTGAAACCCTTGAACGGCCTGAGCTCGCAACCGACGAACGTTTCCTCACCGACCCCAAGCGGAAGGCGAACGAAGAGGATCTCCGCGCCGAAATCGAGGAAGCTCTCAAATCCCACACTGTTGATTCGGCACTGGAGCTCCTCGGTACGAACGGAATCCCGTGCTCAGCGGTACTGGACTTGAAACAGAGCCTCGAGTCCGACCTCGGCCGGGAACGCGACCTCATCCGCACTGACGAACGCACAGGCCACCGCTATGCGGGACACCCACTGCTCTTTGACGGCGAGCGGCCAGTCGCTGAGCTGCCGGTTCCCCGCCTGGGTGAACACAACGACGAAATTTAGGAGGAAGCACATGTTTGGTGTATCTGACGACGAGAAGATGCTCATCGAAGCCGTCGAGGAGCTATCGAACGAAGTTCTGGAACCCCAAGCCGCGAAAACCGACGAAACTGAAGAGATTCCTCACGACGTCATTAAGGCGCTCGCGAACATGGGAGTCATGGGACTTAACCTGCCAGAAGAGTACGGTGGTCCAGGAATCAGCTCGGTCGCGATGACCCACATGGTCGCTGCAGTCGCTGGCGGATGTGGTTCGACCGCGTCGATCGTCACCGCGCACTACCTGGCCACAGACTCTGTGCTGATTGGCGGAACCGACGAACAGAAGAACGCCTACTTGCCACGTGCTGCCAGCGGTGAAGTCATTGGTGCATTTGGTCTCACCGAGCCCGGCGCAGGTTCTAACCCAGCCGAAATGAGCACAAAAGCCGTGCGCACTGACAACGGTTGGCACCTCAAGGGCACCAAGCACTTCATCACGAATGCTGGGTTCGCTGACTTTGTCGTCGTGTACGCCATCACTGACCCCGAGGCCGGCCACCGCGGAATCTCGGCCTTCCTGGTCGACACCGCTAAGGTCGAAGGCATTGTGGTCGGTGGCCACGAAAAGACGATGGGTCTGCGCGGATCACCCGTGTATGAAATCTCGTTCGACTGCGAACTGCCTGCAGACGCCCTACTGGGTGAAGAAGGCCAGGGCTTTAAGACCGCCATGAAGGTCCTGGACCGAGGTCGTATCGAAGTTGCCGCGATGAGTATCGGTATTTCGCGCAAGGCTATGGAGCACGCTGTTGCATGGTCCAAGACTCGCCACATCAACGGCAAACCTATTGCGGCCCTTCAGGCGATCGCTTTCAAGCTTGCTGACATCTACGCGCGCTACCAGCAGGCATTCCTCGTCACAATGGACGCCGCGCACTCGCGTGACACGGGCGAAGACTTCACCATCAAGTCGGCAACCGCAAAACTGGTGGCATCTGAAGCCGCCGCGTTCATCACGGACGAAGCTCTGCAGATTCACGGTGGTTACGGCTTCACCAGGGACTTCCCGCTCGAGCGCTACGCCCGTGACGTCCGAATCTTCCGCATTTACGAGGGCTCCTCGGAGATTCAGCGGACCATCATCGGGCGCCAGCTCACACGCTAGCTGAAGGAACGGCGAAGAAAACCTGAACGTCACGTGAAAATCGCAAGGTTTTCTTAAGGGGCGGTTGTCTCACAAGCTACTCGATGGAAATGTTGGAGACAGGTTGCTGATCGCAACTGTCCACGTAATACAAGGAGGATTAATGGGACTCGGAGACTTCGCAGACAAGGCAAAGGACGCAGTTAATAGCGAAAAGGCTGAAGGCGTTACCGACGACGCACTCGACAAGGGTGCTGACTTCGCTAACGACAAGACCGGTGGCAAGTTCGAAGACCAGGTTAACCAGGGTCGCGACGCTGCTGACGGCAAGCTCGGAAACGAGTAAGAACACACGTTCTTCTCAAAAGGGGCGGGAGCATAGAGCTCCCGCCCCTTTGCTGTGTCTGGGATCTTAGAGTTTTTGCACTGGCGCGTAGCGCATGAGTAACCGTTTGGTCCCTTCTGAACCAAAGTCCACGTGCGCAACGGTTTTATCGCCCGAGCCCGTCACTTCGACGACAGTTCCCAAACCAAAGGAGTCGTGGGACAGAGTATCCCCAACTGCGACCTCGGGAACCTCCCTTTGCGGCCGGATCCGCGAACCGGACCTGCCTACGGAAGCTGCCGTGCGTCCTCCCGAGGTGTACCGGCCAGCTGACAGCGAACGGTTAGCTGAGCTCGCAACAGGCGCAGCAACCGTGCCGGTCGACTGCCAATCGATCAGCTCCTCTGGGATCTCTTGCAGGAACCTACTGGGCGGGTTGTAGGACGACTGGCCCCACATGGACCGGGTTTCTGAGCGAGACACAAAGAGGCGCTGCATTGCGCGCGTAAGACCCACATAGGCCAAACGACGTTCTTCCGCCAGTTCCGTAGCGCTGGTAAACGAGCGCTGGTGCGGGAACGTGCCATCTTCTAAACCGGTGAGGAACACCACGGGGAACTCTAGGCCCTTGGCTGTGTGCAAAGTCATGAGGGTGATTTCGCCGGCGTGAGAGTCTGGAACAGAGTCGGCATCTGCGGTCAGTGAGACGCGCTCGAGAAAGTCATTGAGCGTAGCTTCCGGTTGTGTGTGCTGGAAGTCCTCAGCAACCGCAACCAACTCCGCGAGGTTGTCCACCCGTGATTCATCCTGAGGGTCGGTACTGCGGTTCAGTTCGTCTAAGTAGCCTGTTTGCTCCATGATCGCTTCAAGGACGCGGGACGGCTGAGCGCCCTGGGACGCTTCGAGGAGATCACTCAAGAGTTTGGCAAACGACTGGAGCGGCCCCAGCGTTCGTTTTGTCATTCCGGGGGCCTCTTCAGCGCGGAGGAGTGCGTCATAAAAGCTGATGCGTTCGCGGTTTGCAAGTGCCGCAATAAAGGCTTCGCCACGGTCACCGATTCCACGCTTAGGAACGTTGAGAATACGGCGCAGATTCACATCGTCGGACGGGTTAGACAAAACGTGAGCATAGGCCAGAACGTCTTTGATTTCCTTGCGCTCATAGAAGCGGGTTCCACCAACCACCTTGTATGGAAGGCCTGCCCTCACCAGGGCATCTTCAATGGCCCGTGACTGAGCGTTAGTGCGGTAGAAAACAGCGAAATCGCCGTACGTGAGGTCCGATTCGTCCATGAGTTCGTCGATCGTGTCCACGATGAACTGCGCTTCTGCGTGCTCAGTAGAAGCGACCCACCCCACCACTTTTTCACCGCTTCCTTGGTCTGTCCACAAGTTCTTGTCGCGACGGTCGTCGTTGTTCCGAATGACCGCGTTGGCAGCCGAAAGAATGTTTTGCGTGGACCTGTAGTTCTGTTCGAGAACGATCGTCTGTGCGTGGGGGAAGTCTTTTTCAAACTCCACAATGTTGCGAACAGTGGCTCCTCGAAACGCGTAGATCGACTGGTCGGCGTCACCAACCACGGTGAGCTGGCCGGTGGGCTCTGGCAGGTCCGCGCCGGCAAGTACCCGGATCAGCGCGTATTGAGCCGGGTTGGTGTCTTGATACTCGTCGACGAAAATGTGCGTGAAGCGTGCACGATAGTTGCGCGCGATTTCGGGGTTGTGCGTGAGCAACCGCACGGTTTCCATGATGAGGTCGTCAAAATCGTACGCGTTAGCTACTGCCAAACGTTCTTGATACCGGCTGTACACCCGCGCAGTCGCTTGCTCTAACGGATTGTTTTCCTTAGCTGTGGCTTCGAAGTCTGCTGCGGTCACACATTCGTTCTTGAGATTTGAAATGCGATTCCGAAGGGTCTTGGGCGCGAACTTTTTGGGGTCGAGGTCGAGCTCTTTTGTCACCTGCGTGATGAGTCGTAAAGAGTCTTGCGCGTCGTAGATGGAGAAATTCGATGTGCGATCCCGTGCTTCGCGTCGCAGAATGCGTACACAGGCGGAGTGAAACGTAGAGATCCACATGCCACGTGCCCGTTCGCCCACCAGGGAGGTGACACGGTCGAGCATTTCGCGAGCAGCCTTGTTCGTGAATGTGATCGCAAGAATCTGCCCGGGGTGAGCTTGGCCAGTCGCCAAAATATGCGCAATCCGTCGTGTGAGAACGGTCGTTTTTCCTGACCCAGCACCTGCAACGATCAACAGCTCCGAACCTGAATGCGTGACGGCCTGTCGCTGCTGCGGGTTGAGATTTTCCAGAAGTTCTTCCTGGTGTGGTGCGGTGTGTGCTTCCGGTTCTTCGGGTTGTGAATCGGATTGCGAATCAAGGAAGTCAAAATTCATGATGTTTCACTTTTAAGCGACGGGGAGCTGATACACAAACGAGCGACACCGCGCGGGTGTCGCTCGTTGAAATGCAGGCTGTTACAGCGTTACTGCAACGATGACCGCGATGATTGCGAACACACCGGTCAAGTGAGCCATTGTGGCTGACGGCTGCGGTCCATCGGCTTGGTCGTGAGCCTTCTGCTTGCGGTTGCCAATGAACGCGAAAACGGTGACCAGAATCGCTAGGACCAGTTTGATTCCGATCTTCATGTGGTTGGCCCCACCCATCGCTTCAGCGATACCCACAAGGGCCAGACCGGTCACCAACTGCAGGAAGGAAGCGTGCAACATGCCTGCCACGACACGTGGTGAACGCATGTATGTAAAGTAACCACCAACGATGATGGCCATGCCGACAAGGTGCAAAATAAGCAAAATGCTACGCAGAATTTCCATGTTTCCCATCTTAATGGCAAGATAGAAAAGCCTTGTTCATCGTATGAACAATCCGCCCTGGTGTAATGGCAGCACGCCGGCCTTTGGAGCCGTGCAGTCTAGGTTCGAATCCTAGGGGCGGAGCTAGCGTCGCTAGTTCAAGGAGTGCACATGACGCAGCAGTCGCCAGCTGCCGTAATCGTTCTCGCCGCTGGAGCGGGAACCCGTATGAAGTCCTCCACGCCCAAGGTGATGCACCCCATTGGTGGTCGCTCACTGCTGCACCACGCCGTCGATGCGGCTGCGGGGGTCAACCCAGATCACCTGGTGGTCGTTTTGCGCCACGAGCGCGACCGTGTGGGTGAGCACGTTGCAAACATTGCGCAGGCGCGTGAATGCGCGGTGCTGGTTGCCGATCAGGACGACGTTCCAGGCACCGGGCGCGCAGTCGAATGTGCACTCACACAACTTCCACAAGACCTCACTGGAACGGTTGTTGTGACCTACGGTGATGTGCCCCTCTTGGAAGCGGACACCATTCACGACCTCGTTGCGTTCCACGAAGAACACTCCAACGCTGTCACGGTGCTGTCTGCTCACGTGAAGCAGCCTCGTGGTTACGGTCGCATTGTGCGCGACGCAACCGGGACGCTTGAAAAGATCGTGGAAGAAAAAGATGCCACGGAACAAGAGCGCGCAATCACTGAAATCAACTCCGGAATCTATGCATTTGACGCAGGAGTTTTGCGCACGTCCTTGGCTGCTGTCGGAACGGACAACGCACAGGGCGAAAAGTACCTCACGGACGTTATTGGGATCGCTCGTTCTCAAGGTTCGGCCGTGGCTGCTTTGGCTATTGACGACGTGTGGCAGGTTGAAGGCGCAAACGACCGCGTGCAACTTGCGACCCTTGGAAAAGAACTCAACCGGCGCACTGTTGAGAAATGGATGCGCGCCGGTGTCACGGTCGTTGACCCAGACACCACGTGGATTGACGCAGACGTGACATTGAACCCAGACGTGACCATCCTGCCTGGCGTTCAGCTTCACGGGGCTTGTGAAATCGCTTCGGGAGCTGTGATTGGCCCGGACACCACTTTGGCGGACACCGAGGTTGGAGAAGGCGCGCAGGTGATTCGGACTCACGCTCAGCTCGCTGTTGTGCGAGCAGGTGCCACGGTAGGTCCGTTTGCGTACTTGCGACCCGGAACTGACCTGGGCGAAAACGGTAAGATCGGAACGTTTGTCGAAACGAAGAACGCTCAGATCGGAACCGGTTCCAAGGTTCCGCACCTCACATATGTTGGAGACGCGACTATCGGCAAGAACTCCAACATTGGTGCTTCGAGTGTTTTTGTGAACTATGACGGTGTGAACAAGCACCGCACTGTGGTGGGCGACAATGTGCGAACAGGGTCCGACACCATGTTCGTTGCACCTGTGACTGTGGGCGACGGAGCATACTCCGGGGCCGGAACGGTGATCAGGAAAGACGTTCCTGCGGGTGCGCTCGCAATTACGGTTGCACCTCAGCGTAATATTGAGGAGTGGGTGGTTAAGAACCGACCTGGAACCCCCGCTGCCGACGCTGCTTCTGCCAATAAGGAGACGGACGAACAGTGAACTCGATTACCGCCGCAGGAGAAAAGAAACTCGTTCTCGTTTCTGGGCGTGCACACGAAGAACTAGCTCAACAAGTCGCAGAAAACCTGGGCACTGAACTGCTCCCAGCTGATGTGTACAACTTTGCGAATGGCGAAATCTATGTTCGCTTTTCGGAATCGGTACGCGGTTGTGACGCGTTCGTTCTTCAGAGCCACTGTGCACCCATCAACGAATGGTTGATGGAACAGCTCATCATGGTTGATGCTCTCAAACGCGCATCAGCAAAACGGATCACTGTCATTGCCCCATTCTTCCCGTACGCGCGTCAAGACAAGAAGCACCGCGGACGCGAACCTATTTCAGCTCGTCTGGTAGCTGACTTGTACCGCACCGCCGGGGCCGACCGTATTATCACTGTGGATCTCCACACTGCTCAGATCCAAGGGTTCTTCGACGGTCCTGTTGATCACTTGGTGGCTCTGCCAATTCTGTCTGACTATGTGCGCAACAACTACGAGCAGCCTCTCGCTGTTGTTTCCCCGGATGCGGGACGCATTAAGGTCGCTGAAAACTGGTCAGCTGCTCTAGGTGGTTGCCCGCTGGCCTTTATCCACAAAACTCGCGATATTGACCGCCCAAACCAGACAAAGGCTAATCGCGTGGTTGGTGACGTCAAGGGGCGCATGTGCGTTCTAGTTGACGACATGATCGACACCGGTGGGACCATTGTGCAAGCGGCTGAGGCGTGTATGGCTGAAGGTGCAAAAGGCGTGGTCATCGTGGCTACGCACGCTGTGTTCTCCGGTCCTGCTGTTGAACGGTTGAAGAACTCGGTTGCGAACGAAGTAATCGTGACTAACACTCTCCCTTTGAGCGAAGAAAAGGTCTTTGACAAGCTCACGGTTCTGTCAATCGCCCCGTTGCTGGGTCGTGCAGTTCACGAAGTGTTCGAAGACGGATCAGTCACGAGCCTGTTCAACATCTAACAACTCACAGACTTAAAGTAACGAGCCTAGGCGCACGCGTTCAACGAACGCGTGCGTGTGCTTTTGCGCTTGTGTCGAGTCACCGTATAGAATGTTTCTCGCCTCGGCGAGGGAGGAAAAACTTCTCCGTTATCGACGCGGTTATTCGTGAAGGTGTTATCTGACCGCGAAAACTGTCGCCGTGGTTTGGATAAACCACACGAAAGGACATCATGGCTGACATTAAGCTCGAAGCCGAACTCCGTGAAAACTACGGTAAGGGATTTGCCCGCCGTACCCGCGCCGCTGGACGTGTTCCCGGCGTTCTCTACGGCCACGGAAACGAACCCGCGCACCTCTCATTTGACGGCCACGCCATCATGATGGCGATGAAGAACCCAAACTCGCTGGTCGAAATCGCAACCGCTGACGGCAAGCTCAAGAGCCTCGCTGTTGCTCGTGACATCCAGCGTCACCCCGTTCGTCGCGACATCATCCACGTTGACTTCATCATCGTTAAGCGCGGTGAAAAGATTGAGGTTGAAATCCCAGTTTCACCTGTGGGCGAAGCAGCTCCTGGAACTCTTGTTTCGGTCGAAACTCAGACCTTGCGTGTTCTGGCCGACCCAACCCAGATTCCAGAACTCTTCGAACTGTCGATTGAAGGCCGTAAGGTCGGTGAACACGTCTTCGCTAAGGACGTGGAGCTGCCAGAAGGCGTCGAACTGATTGACGACGACGACATGATGCTCATCCACGTTGCAGCTGAAATGACCGAAGCTGAACTCGAATCCGAACTTGAATCCGAGGCAGTGGACGAAGAAGTTGCAGCATCAACTGGCGCTGAGCCTTCAGACGAAGCTGCTGGCGAATCCTCGGACGACGAGTAATCGCCGTAAACTGAGTGGGGTGTGCATGTCGCACACCCCACTTTTTTAACCGAAGGACGGCATGCGCTACCTCATTATTGGTCTGGGAAACCCGGGGCCACGTTACGCGAATACCCGGCACAACATTGGGCACATGGTGCTCGACGAACTCGCCCGCAGGTGCGGGGCCACTCTGGTATCTACGAAAACCCGTGCTTTAGCGGCCAGTGTGGGCGACCTCGGCGGGGTTGTGGGAACAAAGGCCGTTCTGATGAAGTCCGCAACCTACATGAACGATTCCGGGATTCCGGTGCGCCAGCTTGCCGACTTTTATTCGATTGACCCCGACCACGTGATCGCAATCCACGACGATGTGGACCTGCCGTTTGACTCGATCAAACTGAAACTGGGTGGGGGAGAAGGCGGCCACAACGGCTTGCGTTCGATGAGCAAACACTTGGGCACGCGTGACTATTTGCGCGTGCGCGCAGGTGTTGGCCGTCCGCCTGGACGCATGGACACCGCGGACTATGTTTTGCAGAACTTCTCAAGCGCAGAACGCAAGGACCTGCCCATCTTTGTGTCCGACTGCGCCGACGCTGTTGAAGACCTGGTGCTCAAGGGGCTGACGGAAGCCCAACAGCGCTACCACTCGCGCCAGAACTAGTCGAGGTTCTTCAGTATCGCGTCGAGTTCCGGGTCCCCGGTGCCAGCTGTTTTCCCGCCGGGGGTGCCAGTGAAGCCGGCCCGAGGTCGTTGCGACTTCCTGCGTCCCGCCCAGGCGAGGATGAACCAGGCTGCGAAGACTCCGCCTAGCAGCCCAAACAGGTGTGCTTGCCACGAAATGTGGCCCAGGCGGGGGAGCACGCCAAAGAGCATGGCGCTTCCGTAAATCCCAATGACGAGCAGAGAAATGATTCCGCGGGCAATTCGACCTGACCATGTGCGGGCGAAGAACGCGGCCACTGCCAGATACCCAAAGTAGCCAAACACTAAACCAGACGCGCCAACCGTGAGAGTGCCCGGTTCGTTAACAAAGAACGTCCCCACTGCGCTGGTGACCATGACGATTCCGGTGACGGCCCAGAAGCGGACAACACCGTCGGCCACGACCAGTCCGCCTAAAACTAGGAATGGAAGCGAGTTCGCCAACAAGTGGGGCCACGAAGAGTGCAAGAAGGGCATGGTGAAGATCCCATACCAGTGCGAAAAGTCCCACGACCGTAACCCGGCGCCGTTGAAGCGGATGGGAATCACAAAGTCAGCAATGCGGATCACCCACATGGCCGCAAGCATGATGAGGGGAGACGCTAAGCGTTTTGCAATGTCGACCCCAATAGCGCCCAGACTGTCTTCGTCACCGGTTTTGTGCGACTGGCTCATGAAACAAGTGTTTCACAGGTAGACTAGCCGCGTGTCTTTGACGGGAATCTCTGCAAGCGTGACCGAACTGCCTGGCTTCAACCAAGCCGTTGATGCCCTCAACACAGATCCAGGAGGGTCTATCGATGTGGTGAAGGGCCTGTGGCCGTTCCTCATCGCTCAAGCTAGTGCAACTGCCCCCGTCGTCGCAGTGACGTCGACGGGCCGAGAAGCCGAAGAACTTACCGAAGCACTCGCCGACCACCTGGCTCCCTCATCTGTTGCGTTCTTCCCCAGCTGGGAAACCCTGCCACATGAACGCCTTTCGCCTCGGTCGGACACGGTGGGTAAACGCTTGTCCGTTTTGCGTGCACTCAGTCACCCAGGGGAACGCCCGCTGTCCGTTGTGGTCACCACGGTGCGTGCGCTCTTACAACCGATTGTTAAAGGGCTGGGAGATCTGGAGCCGGTCACCCTCAAAGTGGGTGACGAACACGACCTCACGGAACTCGCTGAACATTTGTCGCACTTGGCATATTCGCGCGTGGACATGGTGTCACGGAGGGGCGAATTCGCCGTCCGAGGTGGCATCATCGATATCTTCCCTCCCACCGAAGATTCGGCCCTGCGCGTCGAGTTCTTTGGTGATGAGGTAGAAGAGATCCGACGGTTTTCGGTTGCCGACCAGCGTTCGATCGAAGTCGAAGAAGGCGCGGAGACCCCGCATGTGTGGGCGCCACCGTGCCGTGAAGTCCTCTTGTCATCGAAGGTGCGTGAACGTGCAGCCGCCTTGGTAGAACAGATCCCAGCAGCTGCGGACATGCTTAACAAAATCGCTGACGGGGTTGCCGTAGACGGGATGGAGTCCCTGGCCCCGGTGCTAGCCGACGGTATGGAGCCTTTGTTGGCCCGCCTCCCCAGTACCACTCGCATTGTGGTGTTGTCCCCAGAACGCGTCGAAACACGGGCTGCAGACCTCGTGGCCACCACAGACGAGTTCTTGGCGGCCGCGTGGACGGCGACCGCCTCGGGAGGGGAAGCTCCCATTGACCTGTCCCCGGCGAGCTTCCGCACATTGGAGGAGACCCGCACGGCTGCAGACCAACTCAGCCTTCCATGGTGGGAAGTGGGCGGGTTTGCCCGCGATGAAGAACTGGTGGAGGCCACGGACAACCATGTCACAGTAGGCGCCCGCGAACCGCGCGGTTATGCGGGTGATGTTGAAGCGGTGCTCACTGACGTGCGCGACCACGTTTCGCACGCATGGAACGTGTACGTGCTCACAGAAGGTAAGGGCTCTGGCAGCCGACTCGTTGAAGTGTTCTCCGAGGCCGACATTCCTGCCCACTTTGAACCAGTCATCGAGGCGCCTGCGCCGGCGGCCACCGTGACCGTGACAACGGCTGCCACGTATGCGGGGTTTGTGAGTGAAAAGGCTAAACTGGCCGTCCTCACCGAATCCGAGGTGTTGGGCCGTTCCGTGCAGAACAGCCGGCAAGGGCGAAAGTCCCTTCCGCGCAGGCGTCGCCGTGGGCAGGTGGACCCGCTCGATCTGAAACCTGGTGACTATGTGGTGCACGAACAGCACGGGGTGGGACGCTTCGTGGAGTTGGTTCAGCGCACCACACGCAAAGGTAAGCAGTCCCTGACTCGCGAATACTTAGTGATCGAATACGCGCCGTCCAAACGCGGCCATCCGGGTGACCGCTTGTTCGTGCCGTCTGATTCGCTTGACCAGATCACCCGCTACGTGGGTGGGGAGAGCCCATCCGTGAACAAGATGGGCGGGGCCGACTGGGCGAAGACCAAACAGCGCGCTCGCAAAGCGGTCAAAGAAATCGCCGGCGAACTGGTGCGGTTGTACTCAGCGCGCATGGCCTCGAAAGGCTTCCAGTTCTCACCAGACACGCCGTGGCAACGGGAACTGGAAGACGCGTTCAGGTACGTCGAAACCGTTGATCAGCTCACCACGATCGACGAAGTTAAAGAGGACATGGAGAAGCCTCTTCCCATGGACCGGCTGATTTGTGGTGATGTGGGTTATGGAAAGACCGAGGTGGCAGTCAGGGCCGCTTTCAAGGCAGTTCAGGATGGCAAGCAGGTGGCTGTGCTGGTGCCTACCACCTTGTTGGTTCAGCAGCACTTTGAGACGTTTAGGGAACGGTACGCGGGATTCCCCGTCACGGTGGGTAGGCTTTCGCGTTTCCAAACTCCAAAAGAGTCACAGCAAACCAAGGACGACATTCATTCCGGCAAGCTCGATGTGGTGATCGGAACGCACCGTTTGCTTTCCGGTGAAGTGCGGTTTAAGAACTTGGGACTTGTCATCATTGACGAAGAGCAGCGTTTTGGAGTGGAGCACAAAGAGACACTTAAAGCTATGCGCACCAATGTGGACGTGTTGGCCATGAGCGCGACTCCGATTCCGCGCACGCTGGAAATGGCTGTGACGGGAATCCGTGAAATGTCCACGCTGGCCACTCCGCCGGAGGAACGTCACCCAGTGCTCACCTACGTGGGTAAGTACGAGGAAAAGCAGGTCACTGCAGCGATTCGTCGTGAGTTGTTGCGTGAAGGTCAAGTGTTCTTCATTCACAACCGGGTCCAGGACATTGACGCGGTAGCCACCCGGCTGGCTGAGCTGGTTCCTGAAGCTCGCATCGCTGTTGCGCACGGAAAAATGGGCGAACAGCAGCTTGAGAAAGTGATTGTGGACTTTTGGGAAAAGCAGTACGACGTGCTGGTGTGCACCACAATTGTGGAGACCGGAATCGACATCGCGAATGCCAACACGCTGATCGTAGACCGGGCTGATCGCATGGGTCTGTCCCAACTGCACCAGCTCAGGGGCCGGGTGGGCCGTGGACGGGAACGCGCCTACGCGTACTTCCTCTACCCATCGGACATCGAGCTGACCGAAACCGCTCACGACCGCCTCGAAACCGTTGCCGCCCACACCGAACTGGGTGCAGGTATGCAGGTGGCGATGAAAGACCTCGAAATCCGTGGTGCCGGAAACCTTCTGGGTGGCCAACAGTCCGGGCACGTCGAAGGCGTGGGATTCGACTTGTACGTGCGCATGGTGGGCGAAGCGGTCGCCAACTTTAAGGGCGAAGCAGAAGAAGAGCTCCCAGAAATGCGGATCGAGCTCCCCATCGACGCGCACTTGCCAACAAACTACATCGAACAGGAACGCTTGCGCTTAGAGGCCTACCGCAAACTCGCAACAGCGACCGATGAAGCCAGCGTTAACGAAGTCCTGGCCGAACTCACTGACCGCTACGGCCCTTACCCGCCAGAAGTCGCAGTGCTCGCTGATGTTGCCCGCTTGCGTATCCGGGCACGCGCCTCGGGCATCAGCGACATCGTTACGCAAGGAAACAACATTCGGTTCGGCCCTGTTGAACTCGCCGATTCGCAAGTCGTGCGACTCAAACGCCTCTACCCGCGGTCCCTCATCAAACCCGCGGTGCGTTCCGTGCTGGTACCCAAACCCACCTCGGGACAGGGATTCGCCGCCAGCGACGTCACTGATACAGCCCTGCTGGAATGGTGCATGAAGTTCCTCAACGCGATCCTGCCGGTCGAAAAAGCTGACAGTGGTGAGACGGCGGGCGATAGTGGAAATCCGGGCGGCGGTAGTGAAAAGGGGGAGTCGTGACGCGGTGGGAACCGGTCGACCCTGAGACCCTGTCAACGGCCGAGGTCGTTGCCTACTTGCGTGCCCGCTGCCCCTGGGCGGCCGCGCACACGCATGCCAGCCTGGCCCCGTACGTGCTTGAAGAAACGTATGAACTCCTCGACGCGATCGAGGAATACACCACAAACCCCAGCTCCACGACCCGTGAGGAACTTGTAGGGGAGCTGGGTGACGTGGCATATCAGGTCCTTTTCCACGCGGCGCTGCTCGACCAGCCCAACGCAACCCCCACCTCGGGGAGCCCACCTACCGGAAACTACGTGAGCCCCCGCGCCATCACCGAGGTGGCAGACAGGTTGCGTGCGAAGGTGGTTCGGCGGCACCCACACGTCTTTGAAACCACCGGACCAACCAGTATTGAGGACGTTGAACGGGCCTATGAACGCATTAAGGCCGAAGAAAAACGAGACGCGGGCGACGGTGACGCTGGGGACGTGTCCGCGGGTGATAACTTGGCACGTGAAGCGTGTGCGTCGATCCCAGCCAGTATGCCTGCGCTCGCAAGGACACAAACGGTGTTGGGCCGCTTGGACAGGGTGGACCTGAGCGTGGAGAGCAACGCGGATGTTGCCGGCGTGCCGGAGACTGAAGACGAAGATGTCACCGAAACCACAATCGGGCAGGAACTGTTAGCGGCTGTTCGCAAGGCCCACGCGAACGGGATTGACGCCGAAGGAGCTTTGCGTCGCGCCACCGACGCACTTATCGACGAAAGAGGTCAACGTGCACCAACCGACACGCATTGAGATCGGCGGAACGTTCAACTTCCGTGACATTGGAGGTTGGAACACACCTTTAGGGCAGGTCGTGCAACACAAAGTGTTTCGCTCGGACGGGTTGTCCGCCCTGACCGACGACGCACGGACGCGCCTTCACGAACTGGGCATCGTCACGGTGATCGACCTGCGTGAGGAACGGGAACGCACCAACGCGCCTAACGCGCTGGGGGACCTGCAGGTCAACCACATTCATGCGCCCCTGTTCGGTAACCGGCTTTACCCAGCGGATCGTGAAAGACCCGACCGGTTGGTGCTAGAAAAGCGTGACTTGGAAACTCTGTATGGTGTCTTGCTCGATCACTTCGCCATGAATGTCGCGCACGTGATTGACCTGGTCGCCAATGCCGAAGGTCCCTTGGTGTACCACTGTTCGGCCGGAAAAGACCGCACAGGGGTGGTCACGGCGTTCATCCACGAACTCGTAGGGGTTGCGCGTGACGACGTGGTGACCGACTACAACGCGACAGAACAGTTCCTTGGGGCGGAGTTTCTGGCCGCGATCAGTGCGAACTTTGCTAACGCTGGAATTGTGGCAAACCTGTCAGAGACCGCCACGCAAGCCCCACGCGTCTACATGGACAACATGTTGCGACGGGTAGACGAAGAATTTGGGGGAGTGGAAAAGTTTCTTTTGTCAGGTGGCATGGATGCAAAAACGCCGGACCTCCTCCGCCACAAACTGCTTGTGCATTAGAGTTACACGTGAAGCCTCTCGACGTGTGTATAAGGAGACACCATGGCACAGATCATTGCGGCGAACGCTCGTGAAATCCTAGACTCCCGCGGCAACCCCACTGTCGAAGTTGAGATCCTTCTGGAGGATGGAGCAATCGGTTCCGCATGTGTCCCCTCCGGTGCATCAACCGGTGAATGGGAAGCTGTTGAACTTCGCGACAACGACCCAGAACGCTACGACGGCAAGGGCGTCCTGTCCGCTGTTGACTCTGTCCTCGATGAGATTCACGACGCAGTTGCCGGTATCGAAGCCGATGACCAGCGCATCATTGACCAGACACTGATCGACCTCGACGGAACGCCAAACAAAGAACGCCTGGGTGCCAACGCGATCCTGGGAACTTCGCTGGCAGTAGCGCACGCGGCAGCCCGGTCGGTAGACCTACCGCTGTTCCGCTACTTGGGTGGCCCAAATGCGCACGTCATGCCTGTGCCCATGATGAACATTCTCAACGGTGGCGCACACGCAGACTCCAACGTTGATATCCAGGAATTCATGATCGCTCCAATTGGTGCAGCGACCTTCAGTGAAGCTCTCCAGTGGGGCGCCGAGGTTTACCACGCACTTAAAAAGGTGCTGAAGGCAAAAGGTTTGGGAACCGGCCTGGGCGACGAAGGTGGATTTGCGCCTAACCTCGAATCCAACGCGCAGGCCCTGGACCTCATCATCGAAGCAATCCAGGCCACCGGCCGCACACCGGGCAAGGACATTGCTCTTGCGCTCGACGTTGCATCCAGCGAATTCTTCAAAGACGGGTCGTACTCCTTTGAAGGTGCGCAGAAGTCTGCAGAAGAAATGACTGCGTACTACACCGAACTGGTGGAAAAGTACCCGCTGGTGTCAATTGAAGACCCACTGGACGAAAACGACTGGGACGGCTACGTCCACCTGACAGAAACACTGGGAGACCGGGTTCAGCTGGTTGGTGACGACCTCTTTGTGACCAACCCTGAACGTTTGCAGACCGGAATCGAAAAGGGTGCCGCCAACTCACTCCTGGTGAAGGTCAACCAGATCGGAACCCTGACAGAAACCCTGGAAGCAATCGAACTGGCACACTCCAACGGTTACACCACCATGGTGTCCCACCGTTCAGGTGAAACCGAAGACACCACGATTGCTGACCTGGCGGTGGCCACCAACGCCGGACAGATCAAGACCGGTGCACCGGCTCGTTCGGAACGCGTTGCTAAGTACAACCGTCTGCTCGTCATCGAAGAGTTTTTGGGAGACGCTGCCCGCTATGCAGGTGCGCGCGCATTCCCACGCTTCAACGGGTAGCCCGCACAACGGATAATCAACACACCCGCGAATAGCCTTCGCGTTTAACGAAAAGCACGGCACACTACAAGTGTCGTGCTTTTCCCTTCCCCTACGCGCGAATGACGAGGTCTCATGAACAAGAAAACGCAGAGTCATCGTGCGACCTCGTCCTCAAAATCTTCCGGTCGCAAAAAGTCACGTAAGCGTCTGAGCTTTGGGCGCAAAACTGCACTTGCAGGGGTGTTCATCTTGGTGGCACTCATGTTCGTGCCCACCGTGACAACGGGAATTAGGCAAGCTCAACAAATCAGTGCTCTGGAGCGCGACAACGCAGCGACAGAACAAGAGATCCGAGACCTCGAGAAGAAACAGCAAGAGCTCAAAGACCCCAAGCACATCGAACGGCGTGCACGTGACGAATACCATTACGCCAAGCCGGGTGAAAAGATATTTATCGTAGAATCTGACAAGGACGAACACGGTTCAGCAAATCAAGCGAACAAGGGTGAACGGCAACGTCCCTGGTACGTTGAACTTTCGGATTCCCTGAAGACTGTGGGGCTAGCAACGGAGGAATAGCAATGGTCGGCCTGGCGAGTAAGGCAGATTTAGAAACAGTGCGCCAACAGTTAGGCCGGATCCCCCGGGGAGTACTTGGAGTCGCAGCTCGATCCGTCACCGGGGAACCGCTTGTGATTGCAACAGCACCGCGCTTAGAAGACGGTTCACCGTTCCCCACCACGTACTATCTGACACACCCTGACTACGTTGCGGAATGTTCGCGTCTAGAAGCATCCGGGATCATGTCCGAATGGACAGCTGAACTCGCAGAAAATGAAGAACTGGCCGCTCAGTACTTGGCAGCTCATCGCGCGTATTTGCACGATCGCAAAACGCTGGGGGATGAGGCCGGAATTGAGTTTGTCGAAGAAATTGCTGACTTTTCCGCCGGCGGGATGCCCAACCGTGTCAAGTGCCTGCACGCCTTGGTTGGTCACGCGCTGGCCGCCGGGCCGGGTGTCAACCCAATCGGTGACCGTGCAATTGAACGCATGAACAACGTTCCGGGGGTACAAAGATAATGCGAGTTGCTGCCATCGACTGCGGAACCAACTCAATCCGCCTCCTCATCGCCGACACAGACGGCACCACGCTGACCGACGTGGTGCGCGAAATGCGTGTTGTGCGTCTAGGACAAGGCGTTGACGCAACAGGCGCGTTTGCCCCAGAGGCACTGGAACGAACCTTCTCAGCAATCGACGAATACGCTGAACTCATCACAGATCACGGTGCGGAACACGCGCGCTTCGTTGCCACCTCGGCCACCCGCGATGCTTCCAACCGCGAAACCTTTTTTGCCGGAGTGCGCGAACGCTTGAGCATTGAAGCGGAAGTCATCACAGGGGAAGAAGAAGCCGGACTGTCGTTCATTGGGGCGACAGCCGGGCTGGGCGCAAGCGTTGACTACCCGGCACTCGTCATGGACCTAGGAGGCGGCTCAACCGAACTGGTTTTGGGAACGGATGCCGTTGACAGTGCATTTTCGATGGACATCGGGTGCGTGCGCATGACCGAGCGACACATGCACTCTGACCCGCCTACCGAGGACGAAATAGTGGCAGCGGTGGCCGACATCGACGAGTGGTACGACCGTGCACGTCAAACAGTCGACACTTCACAGGCACGCACCTTGGTGGGGGTAGCCGGGACTATCACCACAGTCACGGCAGCGTACTTGGACCTGCCCACATACGACCCCCACGCCATCCACGGTGCGCAACTCGAGGTGGACCGCGTGTTGGAAACATGTCAAAAACTCGCCGCAATGACACGCGCGGAACGGGCCGCGTTACCGTACATGCACCCTGGACGCGTAGACGTCATTGGTGCAGGCGCTACCGTGTACGCCCGCTTGATTACTCGGATTGTCGCTGCTGCTCCAGGGCTGACGATTCGGAGTAGCGAAACTGACATTCTCGACGGAATCGCACTTGGCGTGGCGAGGTCACGTGCCTAAACTCCGCCAGGTGCTAGGTTCACTTGCAATCCTGGTGCTGGGTGGTTCACTGTTGAGCCCTGGCGCCCCAGTGCACGCCGCCCCAAAAGCGTCACCCGGTCAGTGGTTTATTGAGTCGTATGGAATCGACAAGGCCTGGGAACGCACAACAGGGAAGGGCGTCAAAGTCGCCATCATTGACTCCGGGGTCAAGGGTGACCACGAAAACCTCACGGGCAAAGTCGTTGGGGCAAAGGACTTCTCCGGGTCAAAAACCGACGGCCAAACCCCTGTGGGGCCAAAGGACACAGTGCGGCACGGCACGGCTGTTGCCGGAGTCATCGCAGGGAACGGTTCTAATCTGGGGCCACGCGGCGTCGCCCCAGACGCTGAACTCTTATCCGCGTCCATGTGGCTGGGTTCAGGTGGACCAGCGGACGCGCCTTCATCACGCCAACAGGCAGCTGACGCCATTAAGTGGTCCGTGGATAACGGAGCCAAGGTCATCAACATGTCGCTTGGGTGGGCCGATCCAGCGTGGCCAGAATACTGGGACGAGGCGTTTTCTTACGCCTATGAAAAAGACGCGGTGATCATCGCGTGTGTGGGTAATGCTTCCCAGGGCGCGACCCGAGCCTGGTCGCCAGCTACGGTTCCGGGAGTCGTAGGTGTTGGGGGTCTGAAGAAGGACGACTCAATCGATTCGGAGTCGACCGCGCCAGGCATTGCGGTTGATCTGATGGGGCCGGCCCAGAACATCCCTGTTCCGTACTATGAAGGTGGGTACGCCGAGGCGGAAGGCTGTTCCTTTGCTGCCCCCTTTGTATCCGGTGTAGCTGCGCTGATCCGTTCCGAACACCCTGAGTATTCGGCCGATCAGGTGGTGGCCGCTATGACCTCCACCGCAAAACCCGTGAAGGGTCACGACCAGGAAAAACCTGTTGACCCCATTGTGGGACACGGGCGGATCGACCCGGTTGCGGCCCTTGATGCGAAACCTGGCAAGGATGTGAAATCGGCAAAGAAAGAGCTAGCCGAATGGGTTCGCATGCATCGCCGGGCTCAAGAGTCATCCAAGCCAGGAAAAGACATTATCGAAGGTGACGCGGACAAGCCGGGAACCACCTCGGCCCATCAACCTACCCCTCACGACCGCAATCAACTGCCGTGGTTTTACGTACCTCTTTTGAGCGTAGGGGGTGCGCTAATTCTGTCCGGTGTAGTCGTGTGGTCGGTGCAAAGTCGACGTCGAAAAAACGACTCGGGAAAGATGCGATGAACATTCAGGGGGCGCGTTCGTGAAACACCGGATCAAGCGATAGCATGAGACTATGGCTTTGATTCGTAATAGCAAATTGCGTCCACGCGTCCTCGTAGTAGGTGGAGGTTACCTCGGATTGGTTACCGCCCAGAACCTGCTGAAGAACCTGGGTCGAGGTGAAGCAACTGTCACCGTTGTTGACCCCAACCCGTACATGACTTACCAGCCGTTCCTTCCAGAAGTTGCCGCTGGTTCAATCGAACCGCGCCACGCTGTGGTACCACTGCGTCGCAACCTCAAGGGTGCAGAAGTTGTCACCGGTTACGTGCGCTCCATCAACCACGCCAAAAAGTACGCGGTTGTTGAGCCTGAAGGTGACGAAGCATTTGAACTGGACTACGACCACATCGTGTTGGCTGCCGGTTCGGTTGCACGTGCACTTCCGATCCCTGGTTTGGACGAAGAAGCTATTGGTGTCAAGCGCATTGAAGAAGCTGTTGCTCTGCGCGACCACATCCTCAACCAACTAGACGCTGCGGCTCTCATGGAGAACGACGAAGAACGTCGTAAGGCTCTGACGTTTGTGTTCGTCGGTGGTGGATTCGCTGGAATCGAAGCGCTCGCTGAAATCGAAGACATGGTGCGCTCTGCAGTTGCACAGCACGAAACCCTCACGGAAGCTGACGTTCGCTTTGTTCTGGTTGAAGCTGCACCTCGCGTTATGCCAGAAGTTGGCGAAGCGCAGGCACGCTGGGTTGTCGACCACCTGCGTGAACGTGGCGTTGACGTGTACCTGGAGACCTTCCTGCAGGACTGCACTAACAAGCGTTGCAAGCTGTCCAACGGTGAAGAGTTCGACGCTGACACCATCGTGTGGAACGCCGGTGTGAAGGCTAACCCACTGCTGGTTGACTCGGACCTTCCACTGGACGACCGCGGTCGCCTCACGGTTCGCGCTGACCTGCGCGTGGAAGACGAAAACGGTGTTGTTGAAGGCGCATGGGGTGCTGGTGACAACGCTGCTGTTCCTGACCTCTCCGGTGGCGGTGTTGGTGGCTACTGCGTGCCAAACGCTCAGCACGCTGTTCGTCAGGCTCCTGTTCTGGCCGCTAACATTTTGGCTGCCCTGCGTGGCGAAACCGAATTCCGCCAGTACTTCCACAAGTCACTGGGTGCGGTTGCCGGTATGGGACTGTACAAGGGTGTCGCACAGATGGGTGACTTCGAAACCCGCGGCTTCCTCGCATGGCTGATGCACCGTGGATACCACGGCTACGCAATTCCTACCGTGGACCGCAAGCTGCGTGTGTTCACCAACTGGTTCCTCAACTTCGTTGCTGGTCGCGACCTCACCGCGTTGAAGGACCTGGACGTGCCACGCAAGAGCTTCGTAGAAGCTGCTCACTCGAAGCCAGCTCCTCGCAAGGAGCCAGCTAACAAGTAAGCGTTAGGCGTGTGAGAGGCGACCACGCGTGTGTGGTCGCCTCTCAAACTGTTGTAGGGTAAAACCCTGCCCCCCCCATAGTCCAATCGGCAGAGACAGTCGACTTAAAATCGATCCAGTGTGGGTTCGAGTCCCACTGGGGGGACACATGTGAAGTCTCGGGACATCGTTCACTCGATGGCCCGAGATTTTTGTGTTCTGGGGTGTTGATGTGGTGGTCGTTTAGCTACACTCGAGTTCGATTTTGGGGCTCGAGTGTAGACAAAAGTGGCCGAAATGGTGTCGTAGGTCACTAAATGGTGGTATTTGGTGGTTGTTTAGCTACAGTCGGCAGATTCGACTGTAGCCAAATGCGCTCCCGAGCTCGAGGTGGCCGCAGCTGTTCCTGTTGCCCTCCTGGCTGCGGCGGTGAGTGCAGTAGCTTCACTCGTTCGAGTGAACCCCGTGTGAACGGTCGGTGGCTAACGCGCTTTTCGCTCACCACGTCATTTACGATGAGAACGCGTGCGCAAAACGCGCGCCAACAACCGTGGTTTTACTGTCAGGGGACCCATGTCTGAACGGCTCAAAGTTCACAACGTCGACACCGATGCACTGGAGCTTCCAGAAATCACCGCTGAAGGTTTCCGCTCCTCATTGCTTCACCACCTTCAGTACTCAGTAGGTTCAGACCCAGCCCACGCTTCAAAGTTCGACTGGCGAATCGCCCTGTCCTACGCAGTGCGTGACCGCGCAATCAGCCCATGGTTCCGCGCAACCCGCACCACATGGGACACCGACCACAAACGCGTGTACTACCTGTCCATGGAGTTCCTCACCGGACGTCTCCTGGAAGACACCGCCATCAACCTGGGCATTTTCAGCATCGTCAACGAAGCATTGACAAGCCTGGGCCTCGACTTCCACGACATCGCAGAAGACGAACCCGATCCCGCCCTGGGTAACGGGGGACTGGGCCGCCTGGCCGCCTGCTACCTCGAATCCACCGCCACCCTGGCATGCCCCGCATATGGATACGGCATCCGCTACGAACACGGCCTGTTCAAACAAGGCTTCGATCACGGGGTCCAAATCGAAACACCAGAAGACTGGCAAGCCAACGACAGCCCCTGGAACTTCACCCGCCCCGAAGCCGCCTACCGCGTGCTCTTTGGCGGACACCTGGAAGAAGACAACGGCACAACCATCTGGGTGCCCGAACAACACGTCGTCGCAGAATCCCACGACACCCCAATCGTGGGCTACGGAGGCAACTGGGCCAACACCCTTCGCCTGTGGGCTGCCAAACCCAGCGCCAAGTACTTCGACCTCAACCAGTTCAACGCCGGACACCTGGCCCGCGCATCATTCGCCGAAGCACTCGCACGCAGCCTGTCCCGAGTTCTCTACCCCAACGACACCACGGACACCGGTAAGGAACTGCGCCTACGCCAGGAGTATTTCCTCACCTCGGCCTCCGTGCAGGACATTCTTCGCCGCTTCCTCGCCACCCACGACGACCTGCGTAAACTCCCTCACTTCGCAGCGATCCAGATGAACGACACCCACCCGGCGATCGCAGGCCCAGAACTCGTCCGTCTGCTCATTGACGATCACGGATTCGAATTCGAAACCGCAGCAGATATCGCAACACAAGTGCTGGGCTACACCAACCACACGCTCCTCCCAGAAGCGCTGGAGCGCTGGTCGGTTGACCTCATGCGCCACGTCCTCCCACGCCACATGGACCTCATTGAAAAGATTCAACACCGCGAAATCGAGTTGCACGGCCCACTTGAACCGGCCAACGCCATCATTGACAACGGCCACGTGAACATGGGCAGCCTCGCCTTCCTCACGAGCCACCGCGTCAACGGAGTATCCGCCCTCCACACTGACCTCATCCGCAGTGACCTCTTCCCTGACTTCAACAGCCGCCACCCCGAAAGGATCCTCAACGTCACCAACGGGGTGACACCTCGGCGGTGGCTCAAACTTGCCAACCCAGACCTTGCCGCGCTCATCACGGAAGCCATTGGAGAAGGGTGGGAAACCGACCTCGACCGGCTCACTCAACTCGCCGAGTACGCAGACAACGACGACTTCCTCACCGCATTCGGCGAAACCAAACACGCGGCCAAAAACCGCCTAGCAGACTGGCTCAACCACCACCACGACATCGACATTCCCGTCACCGGGCTCTTTGACGTGCAGGTCAAGCGCATCCACGAATACAAGCGCCAGTTGCTCAACATCTTCTGGACTATTGCCCGCTGGCAACGCATCAAGCGCGACCCGTCTACAGGGTGGGTGCCACGCGTCAAACTGTTCGGTGGGAAAGCTGCACAGAGCTACGTCATGGCAAAGGACATCATCCGCCTGATCAACGACGTCGCGGCAGTGGTCAACAACGACCCAGACACCAAGGACCTCCTCCAAGTGGTGTTCCCACCGAACTACAACGTGTCCATGGCCGAAAAACTCATCCCGGCCGCCGACCTGTCCGAACAGATTTCGACTGCAGGCATGGAAGCCTCCGGAACCGGAAACATGAAGTTCGCGCTCAACGGGGCCCTCACTATCGGAACCCTGGATGGCGCCAATGTCGAAATCCGCGAAAAGGTGGGGGCTGAAAACTTCTTCCTGTTTGGCATGACCACTGAAGAAGTCGCCCAACGCAGGGAAGAGCCGGGCCACAGCCGTGCAGCCATCGAAGCCAGCCAACCTATGCGCGACATTCTCCAAGCCGTTGCAGAAGGCACCTTCAGCCCGGACGAACCGCACCGCTACGGCAGCCTGGTCGACAACATGTGGAACTCCGACTGGTTCCTGGTAGCCAGCGACTTCGACTCCTACGACGAGGCCCAAACCCGTGTTGACGAGGCGTACCAGGATACCCGGGCCTGGCAACGCGCAAGCGTGCTCAACATTGCGAACATGGGGTACTTCAGTTCGGACCGTTCAGTACGCGAATACATGGCCAAAATCTGGAACATCGATTCGGCGCTGTGAGGCTGCGAGGCTGTCATTCTGTAACGCTGTAACCTCGAGTGAACTTTGCCTGAACTCATCGAACTTTCGGTCTGCCACGTCACCTGCTGTGATTGAATGATTTAAGGGCGAGCGACGAGGAGTAAACGTGGCCAGGGATATCACCTCAGATTCGGACGGTGTGACCGAGGTCGGTCCCGCGCCCGCTGAAATCCAGGCTGTCGTTGATGGCCGGCATTGGGACCCTTTTTCGGTTCTGGGACCCAGCGCAGACCAGTCGACAATCGTGGCTCATATTCCTGGCGCGGAACGCGTGTGGGCAGTCAACGACGCAGAGTCCCACGAACTCAAACCGTACGTGTCCGCACCTACGGTGTTCCACGGGCCTTATGTGCCCTACTATCGCTTGCGCATCCAGCGGCCCGGCGGTCACGTTGAGGAACGTCACGACCCGTACCGCTTCAGCCCGGTTTTAGGCGAAATCGACGAATACCTCTTGAGCGAGGGCACCCACCACCAGCTATGGCGCGCCCTGGGTGCTCACCTCATCACGCACGAAGAAGTCCCCGGCGTCCACTTTGCCGTGTGGGCACCAAACGCTAAACGTGTGTCCGTCGTCGGTCACTTCAACAGCTGGGACCACACGGCCCACCCCATGCGCTCCCGAGGTGCCACAGGAGTCTGGGAGTTATTCATCCCTGGTCTGGGGGCGGGGGAGACGTACAAGTACTCCATTCTTGGCGAAAACGGGCAACTTCCTCTGAAGGCCGACCCTGTTGGGTTTGGTAGTGAGCACGCGCCGCACACCGCCTCGGTGGTGCGCGACATCGACGCCCACACCTGGACTGACAGCGACTGGCTGGAGGTCCGTGGGGAAGCCTTTGCCACCTCGGCGCCGGTGAGCATTTACGAAGTCCACTTAGGCTCATGGAAGCGCGTGAGCAACGAACACGGCGAACGCTTCATGTCCTACCGTGAACTCGCAGACGAACTGGTCGATTACGCCCACCACATGGGATTCACCCACATCGAGATCATGCCGGTAAGTGAGCATCCGTTTGACGGTTCGTGGGGGTATCAGCCTATTGGGTTGTATGCGCCAACCATCCGCTACGGCACTCCGGAAGAGTTCCAGGCGTTTGTTGACGCGGCACACGCGCGCGGTTTGGGCGTGATCGCTGACTGGGTGCCGGGGCATTTCCCAACCGATTCGCACGGCTTGGGCAACTTCGACGGCACGGCCTTGTATGAACACGCTGATCCACGTCAGGGCTTCCACCCTGACTGGAACACGCTCATCTTTAACTATGGCCGTCCAGAAGTTTTGAGTTATCTGGTGTCCAATGCCTTGTATTGGCTCAGCGAGTACCACTTGGACGGTTTACGCGTCGACGCCGTCGCGTCGATGATCTACCTGGACTATTCGCGCAAGGATAACGAGTGGGTGCCTAACCGCGACGGCGGACGCGAAAATTACGAGGCCATCAATTTCCTTCAGCGGACCAACACCGCCGCGTACGGTGCGGACGATTCGGTTGCGATCGTAGCCGAAGAATCCACTGCGTTTCCCGGTGTGACGAAGCCGGTTCACGCTGGTGGCCTGGGATTCGGGTACAAGTGGAATCTGGGTTGGATGAATGACTCCTTGGAGTACTTCGCAAAGGACCCCGTGTATCGCAAGTACCACCAGAACCAGCTCACGTTCGGGATGACGTATGCGTACTCGGAAAACTACGTGCTGCCCATCAGCCATGACGAAGTGGTTCACGGAAAAGGGTCCATGTACCAACGCATGCCCGGATCCCATGAGGACAAACTGGGCAACCTGAAACTGTTTTACGCGTACATGTGGGCGTTCCCAGGTAAGAAGCTGCTGTTCATGGGCCAAGAGTTTGGGCAGCACCACGAATGGAACCACGCAGCCAGCTTGGACTGGGACACCTTGGATGACCCCGGCCACGCGGGCGTACAGAACGTAGTCCGTGATCTGAACCTGTTTTACCGCGACCAGCCTGCGATGCACGCCCTCGACACGGATCCACGCGGCTTCCAATGGCTCCTGTTAGAAGCCGTGGATGACCAAGTCATCGCCTGGATGCGCCGCGGTAACCCGGGAGACCCACATGTTGTAGTGGTGCTCAACTGCACCCCTGTTGAACGCACCAACTACCGGATCGCGTTCCCCGTGCCTGGTCGCTGGCACGAAGCTCTCAACACCGACTCGTCACACTACGGCGGGGCGAACCGTGGCAATTGCGGGGCAATTGACACTGAACCCGTGCCGTGTGGAACAGAAGCCCAGTCCGCTCTACTCACCCTGCCACCTTTAACCGCGATCTACTTTGTCGAGGATCAATCATGAGCCCAACCAGCGTTATCGGAAACTCGCGTGGGGCAGCCCCCCGTTTGACCAGTCAGGCGATGGCCTTTGTTTTGGCCGGTGGACGTGGGTCACGCCTGCAGGAACTCACCGACCGACGTGCAAAACCGGCCGTGCACTTTGGGGGTAAATCACGCATTATTGACTTCCCACTGTCCAACGCGGTGAACTCTGGAATCCGGAAGATCGCGGTGGCCACGCAGTACAAGGCACACTCGCTGATCCGACACCTGCAACGCGGGTGGGGTTTCTTCCGCGCGGAACGTAACGAATACTTGGACATCCTGCCGGCCAGCCAACGCGTGGCTGAAACCAAGTGGTACATGGGAACTGCGGATGCGGTGACGCAGAACATCGACATTGTGGACGATTACAACGTCGAGTACATCATCGTCCTCGCCGGCGACCACGTGTACAAGATGGACTACGAAATCATGTTGCGCCAGCACGTTGAAACCGGCGCAGATGTCACGGTCGGGTGCTTGACCGTGCCACGTGAAGAAGCCAGTGCGTTTGGCGTCATGCACACCGATGAAACCGGCCGCATCGTCGACTTCCTCGAAAAGCCAGCGGACCCGCCCGGAATGCCAGACGACCCGAACCTCGCACTCGCCAGCATGGGAATCTACGTTTTCAAGTGGGCGTTCCTACGTGAGCTCCTCCTCGAAGACGCAGACAACGTGGACTCCAGCCACGACTTTGGCCACGACTTGATCCCACACATCGTGCAAAACGGGTACGCGCACGCTCACAAGTTCAGTGAATCGTGCGTGATGTCTGGCCTAGAAACCGAACCGTACTGGCGCGACGTTGGGACCATCGATTCGTTCTGGCAGACGAACATCGACCTCACGGATTTCATTCCGGCCTTGGACATGTATGACAACTCGTGGCCCATTTGGACGTATTCGGAGCTGACCCCACCTGCCAAGTTCATCCACGACGACGAAGGCAGGCGCGGGCAGGCCATCCAGTCACTCATTTCCGGTGACTGCATTATTTCTGGTTCAGACGTGCGCCACTCCCTGCTGTTCACAGGTTCCCGTGTCCACTCGTATTCCTCTCTTGAACGTGTCGTCGCCTTGCCTCGCGTCCAGATCCACCGCTCTGCACAGCTGACAGATTGCGTCCTGGACTCCCGCGTGGTCATACCCGAAGGCCTGGTTGTGGGGCAGGACCCAGAGGAAGACGCTCGCTGGTTTAGGCGCACGGACAATGGCGTCGTTCTCATCACCCAGCCCATGCTGGACCGGCGCGCAGCCGAACTGGGGTTGTGATGGCTCGTCGTGTTCTGTCGGTGGCAAGTGAGTCGGCTCCACTAGTCAAAACGGGAGGTTTGGCCGACGTTGTTGGCGCCCTGCCTTCCGCTCTTCTCCCGCTGGGGTGGGAGAGTCGCGTCCTGATGCCGGCGTACCCGGGGCTTACTGACCGGCTGGAAAGCACCAGTGTTCAGTGGGAAACCGATGACCTGTTCGGCGGTCCCGCCCGCGTGCTGTTGGGTACATCCAACGACGTGGAATACCTGCTGTTGGACGCCCCGCACTTCTTCGACCGCGAAGGCGGGCCCTACAACGTCGACGGGCACGACTACCCGGACAATCACATGCGGTTCGCAGCCCTGTCCTGGGTAGGTTCCCGACTGGCCGTGGAAGGTACCACGGATGGGTGGGTGCCCGAGGTCGTTCACGCCCACGACTGGCAAGCCGGCTTGGTGCCGTCCTACCTGAAATACGCTGGGACACCGGTGCCCAGCGTGATGACTTTGCACAATATCGCGTTTCAGGGCATTTTTGGCCCGGACCAGTTGGACCGTGTCAACCTGCCTACATGGGACTACCACCCGGATGCTCTGGAATATCACGGAACAGTGAGCGCGTTAAAAGCTGGCATGGTGCACGCGTCAGCCGTGAACACGGTGAGCCCGTCATACGCTCAGCAGATCGCGTCACCTGAGTGGGGGTTTGGCCTCGACGGTGTCATTAGGATGCGCGCCGATCGCGGTGAAATGTTCGGGATTCTCAACGGAATTGATCTTCGCGTGTGGGACCCAGAAAACGACCCGCACGTTGTTCCGTATTCCGCGTCCAGCCAGGAAGGCAAGAAGAAGAACCGTAAAGCGTTGGTCGCTGAGTTCGGCCTGGCTAAACCACAGGGCCCGCTGGCCGTGGTGGTGACCCGGTTGGCGCACCAAAAGGGAATCGACATGTTGATTGACGCGGTTCCTGACTATGTTGCCCGAGGTGGTTCCCTGGCTGTACTGGGATCCGGAGATCCCGGTTATGAGAGCGCGTTACACGACTTGGCTCGCAGGTTCCCGGGTTCTGTTGGTGTGCGAATTGGGTATGACGAACCGTTGAGTCACCGCATGTATGCCGGTGGTGACTCTGTCCTGGTGCCATCCCGGTTCGAACCGTGCGGACTCACTCAAATGTATGGGCTCCGGTACGGAGCCGTCCCCATTGTGGCAGCAACTGGGGGACTGAAGGATTCGGTGACCCACGCCTCGGCGGAAAACATTGAGAACAAAACCGCCACCGGAATCACCTTCTCTGACATCAGCACGCACGGGCTTTCCGAAGCACTTGCATACTCGACAGAACTGTTCGCTCAGAAGAAAGTGTGGCGGTCGATTCTGCGCAAGGGAATGCGCACGCCGGTGGGCTGGGAGTCCTCTGCGCGCGTGTACGCAGAGCTGTTTGAAGGGCTTACCGCGTGACTGAACAGCATTCCCGAGTGAGCGTTGGCAAGTCGTGGCCCATGGGAGTAACGCTCACGGAGACTGGCGCGAATGTCGCTGTGTGGGCCCCGGATGCCACCTTGGTGGAACTGTGCGTGTTCACCGACGCAGAAGAACAGCGTATTCCTGTTCCGTATCGTGACGGTGGTGTGTGGTACGCCCACGTTGAGGGCATCACGCAAGGTACGCGCTACGGGCTACGTGCTACTGGACCGCACCAACCGGAAAACGGGCTGCGCTTCAACCCGGCCAAACTACTGATTGACCCGTATGCACAAGCGTTGACCGGGCCTGTGTCGTGGGACGGCCTCATGAATGCATATGCGGTGGGACCAGGGGATGACATGGTGCAAGACGACCGTGACTCCGCACCTGTCGTGCCCAAAGCGATCGTTCAGGGCTCGGCTCAAGGTCCCGACCCTTCTCTGAACCGGCCCATTCACCCGTGGTGTGACACGGTCATCTACGAAGCGCACGTAAAAGGACTGACACAACAACACCCGGATATTCCTGAAGACATCCGAGGGACGTATGCCGCTCTGGCTCACCCTGTGGTTGTGGAGCACTTGAAGAAACTGGGCGTCACAGCCCTGGAACTACTGCCCATTCAAGCGTTCATTGACGACGAATTCTTAGTGCGTCACGACAAAAGCAACTACTGGGGATACCAACCTATTGCGTGGCAAGCCCCCGAACCCCGTTATGCGTACCGTGATGCAGACACCGAGATCCGGCATGCTGTTCACACCCTTCACGAAGCTGGAATCGAAGTCATCTTAGACATCGTTTTCAACCACACAGGCGAGGGAAGTGAAATGGGCCCCACCTTGAGCTACCGAGGTCTGAACAACCCGGGGTACTACCAACTCACGGACGGGGGCCGTCACTATGTGGACGTCACGGGAACCGGAAATTCATTGAACCCCGACTCCGACATGGTGATCCGGCTGGTCCTGGACAGCATGCGCCACTGGGTCACCAGGTACGGAATCGACGGCTTCCGGTTTGACCTGGCCAGCACCCTGGGGCGCACAGAAGACCGCTTTACCCCTAATTCCCCGTTCTTCTATACTGTCCGCCAGGACCCTCTGCTAGCGGGAGTCAAACTCATTGCTGAACCATGGGATCTGGGTATTGACGGCTATCAACTGGGGCATTACCCGTACCCGTGGAAAGAATGGAACGACAGTTACCGTGACAAAGTCCGGCGGACATGGCGTGGCGAAAGCCTCGGAACAACCGATATGGGCTCGTGCCTGACGGGTTCAGCCAACCTATTCGACCATTCGGGCCGCAGTGCTAGCTCCTCGATCAACTTTGTCACCGCCCACGACGGATTCACGCTCAACGACGTTGTTTCCTACAACAACAAACACAACGAAGCCAACGGCGAGGATAACCGTGACGGGCACAACGAAAACGTCTCCGACAACATGGGAGCAGAAGGCCCTACTGAGGACCCAGTCATCAACGAGGCCCGCGAACGCCGAATCCGCGGAATGCTCGCCACCTTGTTCGTGTCCCAGGGTGTCCCCATGCTTTTAGCTGGCGACGAACTGCGGAACTCGCAAGGTGGCAACAACAACGCGTACGCACAAGACAACGAGATCGGGTGGGTCGACTGGTCACAACGTTCCGAAGTCGAGTTCATTTCACGCTTAAGCGCCATGCGGAAACGCCTCCCACTGTTGAGACAAAGAAACTTCCTCCACGGTGGAACCCGCGAAGACGGCCAGATCGACATCCAGTGGTTCAAAGCCAACGGCCAGACACCCACTGACGATGACTGGCATAGCTCAGAGCTCACAACCTTAAGCGTTGAGATCCGCGGAGTCGCAGGCTACCGTTCTGGCGAAGAACTGACAGGGAGCGTCTTTCTCATCCTCAACGTGGGAGATGAAACCGAAGTAGCCCTTCCTCCCCAGATTTCGTGGCACCTCGAATTAGACTCAGCACATGAGGACGCTCACGGGGACTTCACCGAACACTACGTGGCCCCAGCGCAGTCCGTCATTGTTTTGTCATCCCCATAACCAACATCCCCATAAGAAATAGGACTATGAAACTCACACCTCACCGTGCCTTACTCGCTGCCACCTCGGCCTGCCTGGCCCTTGCGCTCGCAGGCTGCGGTGGCGGGGACGAGCAACCCTCGAACCCCAACCCTGCAAAGAAACCGCTTGCTACCGAAGCACCCCCAGCCCCTGAACCGAACGGTGACGAAGCAGATCCAGAGGCCTACCGCGGAACCGTTGCGGGAACAGAAAACGGGTACTACTTCAGCAACGCGGACCGTTCGTACTCGTGCACAATTGGTGAAACCTTTGTGGGTTGCAACTCCTCAAACCTCCCTGACGACGTGCCGGAACTCAAGAACACGTACGGGCAGAAAGAGAAAGCCGACTCAGTCGCGATGGACTACGGCAAGGCAGCGAAATTCCAAGCCACGTCCAATCCCACGTACACCTACCTGGCAACAGAACACGCCCCCGAAGGCGGCCAAGAACTACCGGCAGGCGTCAAACTCACCGCCCACGACACCACGTGCACCGTGACGGACGACGGGGGAGTGTCGTGCACTCACAAAGACCATGGATTTACCGTGACGCCTAAGAAGGCAGACCTTCACTAGCACACAAAACACGCGTACTTCATCGACTAGGCTGTAGTTATAGGGCAAAGGAGAGTCATGCACCCACATCAGAAAGAAAATCTGCGCGAATACATCGACAAACTCCGTACCGAAGGCTACACGGTGGTCAACGGGCACACACCAGATCCTGACCTCATTGATCCAGGCGGCCGCGCAGTTGAAACGTGGCGCGAAGGCTACCCGTATGACACGCTCATGACTCGTTCCGAGTACGAACAGGAGAAGTACAAACTCCAGATCGAACTCTTGAAGTTCCAGTACTACGGCCAAGACCACGGTCTGCGTCACGTTCTGGTGTTCGAAGGGCGCGACGCGGCAGGTAAGGGTGGAACTATTAAGCGGTTCACCGAACACCTCAACCCGCGTGCAGCTCGTGTTGTTGCACTTAACAAGCCCACTGAACAGGAATCGGGTCAGTGGTACTTCCAGCGTTACGTCAAGCACTTGCCCACACGTGGCGAAATCGTGATGTTCGACCGGTCGTGGTACAACCGCGCCAACGTTGAGCGCGTAATGGGCTTCTGTACCGACAGCCAGTACGAAGAGTTCATGGTGCAGGCTCCACTGTTTGAAAAGATGCTGGTGGAGTCCGGTATTCACCTGACCAAATTCTGGTTCTCGGTGACCGAACACGAACAGCGCACACGCTTTGCGATTCGTCAGATCGACCCTGTTCGCCAGTGGAAACTCTCACCCATGGACCTCGAATCCCTGGGCCGTTGGGATGACTACACGGAAGCGAAAGAACAGACGTTCTTGCGCACTGACACGGACCACGCTCCGTGGATTACGGTGAAGTCCAACGACAAGAAGCGTGCCCGCCTCAACGCTATGCGCTATTTCCTCAACTCTGTCGAATACGAAGACAAAGACACCTCAGTGGTGTACCCGCCAGACCCTAAGATCGTGATCCGTGGTCGCGACGCAGTAGGTGACTAAGGCCTAGGCAACGAAGGCGCGATGCGTAAGGCCCTCAGAGCTTCAAGCTCTGAGGGCCTTACGCATGTAGTCAGGTCTAGCTAAAACTACGCCTTTTTCGCGGCGTCACGGGCCAGTTTGCGCTTCTTGTGCCCGATGCGACTCAAGGCGATGAACAGAATCGAAATCAGCACCACGAAGCCTGCGACAAAGATTCCCGCGTCAATCCAGAACTGTGGTGGGAACAGGCGAATGAGCGAATCGTCCAAGTAGAACTGCCAGGTTCCTGAAGCGAAGAACATGTCGTGGAATCCGGTGAAGAACCGATCCCATCCCACAAGAGCTAGAACCGTCAAAACCGCGAACAGCACCAGTGTGACAATCCCTGACCAGCGCAGCGCGTGGTGGAGTCCTGGGCCGTATTTCCTTCCCAAGTACACTGCGGAAATGAGTGACAGGATCACGCCCACGATCGCAATGAATACGAGCAACGTGACCAGGCCTTTCACATCGGCCATGTGGGCAATTTCGCCGTCGGTGAAGACCGGTTTGCCGTCAGGGAAGACTACGTCTGCCAGATAGCGCGACGAGTCGCCGTTGAACAGATAGTCCGTCACATAGGACGCGTAGTGGAGCCGGTCATCGGAATGGAAACCGTATTCGTCCTTGGGGAACCACGGGCTGATGAAGTATTCGAACCGCAAGAACATGCCACTTGCCGCGATCTTGACTGCAAGCGCTACAAGCATGAAAGGCATTGACGCAACAATGATCGCGGTAGCGATGAAATCGAGGAACCCAAAGCGGTGATACAAGCCGGGTTTCGCCGCCGAGGTGGTGGCTGTCGACGCTGCGGTTCCCGAGGTCGTTGTCGCAGCCGTGGAACCGCCGGCGGGTGCCGGAGCTGGCATGACTCGGGTGGGTTCATCGCGTTCGGCTGGGCGTGCCGAGGAGTGTTGGCGTTTGACCGAAGTTTCTCTGGTTGGGGCGGACTCATGTGTGTCCTTGGTGTCCTTCGAAGCGACCTTAGAGGTGTCCGTGGTTTCCGAGGACTTTTTGCCGGGCCCGTCGGAAAGGAGCGCCCACTCTTCATCGCTGAGCATGCTGGGTTTCTCCGGTGTGCTCTCGCGTGGAAACGCGTCGAACTGCGCGGTCGCTTCCGGATCGTCGTCCTGTGCGTTCATGCGTCGCGAAACGAGGTCGTCAGAGTTCTTGTCAGTAGCCACACACCTATTGTTCGTGGTTTTGCCCGGGCGGTGGGGGATCGACACACCTTTAAGCCACGGTGGCGAGCAGCGTCACATGCTCAAGCCAGCAGTACGGTCACAATGACAACGGCCGGAATTGACAACAGTGTGGTGATGAAAACGACGTCACGGGTCACCACCTCGGACTGCCGGTACTTCAGAGCGTTAATGTACACGTTTTGCGCGGTAGGAAGCGCCGACGTCACCACAATCGCTAACAGATCGCCACCTGAGTACCCCAAGAGCGGGCCACCAATGAGCCACGCGACAAACGGGTGAACGACAAGTTTGAGAAACGTCATCGCAGTCAACTGCGTGCGCGTGCCAGGCTGAGGTAACGTCCACCCGTCCTTGAGCGAAATGCCAAAAGCCATGAGGGTCAGCGGAACAGACGTGGCACCCAACATGGCAATGGGATCAGCCAAAACAGCTGGCAGTTTAAAGCCGGTGACAGAGGCGATCAACCCCGCGACAGACCCAATCAAAATGGGGTTAGTGAACACTCGAATGATGGGGCGCCACCATTCGGCCCCCACAGTTCGCGTCGCATCCAAAATGGCGAAACCAATCGGAGCCAAAACAATAATTTGGAACAAAAGAACCGGTGGAATCGCATTCAAACTGCCCAACACATATGTGGCGATGGGGATTCCCAAGTTTCCAATGTTGACGTACGACACCGACCAACCCGCCACGGTCGCTTCTCCCAAAGAACGACCTCGGGCGCGGGTAAACACGAACATCACCACCGCCATGAGCAAGGCCGACCCGGCCGTTGCAAACAATGCCGGAGTAAATACCTGCGACACCGGCGTGGATGCGATCGTGGTGAACATCAGGGCAGGGGTTCCCACAAAAAACACGGTGTTTGCCAGCACCTGCTGACCTTGCGATCCCAGAACACCCGAACGCCCCAAAAGGAAACCGGCCAAAATAATGCAACCGATAACCCCGAAACCTTCAAGTGCTCCCAGCATCGTTCTCCTTCCTGCCAACCTAGGTTACGGGGTAGTCCACGTCTGATGTTGACGTGTCCACACGGTAGCCTAGAGACGCAATGAACTCACCGGGGAAGCGTCGCGGTAGGCGACGAGGAAAAGCACACGCGCACAACAACCACGCTTTGACGCACAAGCGAATCGAAGCGCGCAAAGCCGTTGACCCTATATTCCACTACCCGGAAGAACTGCCCGTCAGTGCTGCCCGAGGTGAAATCGCCCAAGCGCTCAAAGACCACCAAGTGATCGTGGTGGCAGGTGAGACCGGCTCCGGGAAGACCACCCAGTTGCCCAAACTGTGCATGGAGCTGGGGTATGGGATCAACGGCATGATTGGTCACACTCAGCCACGCCGAATCGCCGCCCGGTCTGTGGCCACTAGGATCGCGGAAGAAACCGGGGTTGAACTAGGTGAAGGCGTGGGCTATCAGGTGCGGTTCACCGCCCACACGGACGACTCCACCCGGGTCAAAGTCATGACCGACGGGATCCTGCTCGCGGAACTCCAACACGACAAATACCTGCGCGCCTATGACGTCATCATTATCGACGAAGCCCACGAACGTAGCCTCAACATCGACTTCCTTCTAGGGTTCCTGGCCCGGCTGTTACCCAAACGCCCCGATCTCAAGGTGATTATCACCTCGGCCACGATTGACCCCGAATCCTTTTCTCAACACTTTGCGAACGCCCCCATTGTGAGCGTGTCCGGCCGCACCTACCCGGTGGAAATGCGGTACCGGCCACTCGAAGGCGCCGGAAGCGACGATGACACCGACGGCCCCGGCACCGACGGCACGTACGACACGGGAACAGCCGACCAAACCGACGGAATCCTCGACGCCGTTGACGAACTTTCCCGCGAAGAACCCGGTGACATCCTGGTGTTCTTATCCGGTGAACGCGAAATCCGAGACACCGCCGACGCCCTCAGCAGCCACCTACGCAAAAAAGGCGCGCGGTACAGCCAGTGGGAGATTGTGCCACTATTTGGGCGTCTCTCAGCAGCCGAACAACAACGCGTTTTCGCCGCCCACAGCTCCACGCGCGTAGTCCTTGCCACCAACGTGGCAGAAACCTCGCTCACGGTGCCTGGAATCAAATACGTGATCGACGCGGGAACGGCGCGCATCTCGCGGTACTCCAACCGCACAAAAGTCCAACGCCTGCCCATCGAGCGCATTTCGCAAGCCTCGGCCCGTCAGCGCGCCGGGCGCGCCGGGCGTACCAGCCCTGGAATCTGTATTCGCCTCTACAGCGAAGAAGACTTCAACACCCGCCCGGAATACACCGACCCGGAAATCCTCCGCACTCACTTGGCCAGCGTGGTCCTCCAAATGCTCACGCTGGGGCTGGTGCAAAACGAAAATGACATCCTTTCCTTCCCGTTCCTCACCCCACCGGACTCCGCCGCCGTGCGCTCAGGTGCCGCGTTGCTTTCCGAACTGGGCGCGATTCGAAAAGAAAACGGGCGGTTGCGCCTGACTAAGTTGGGCCGCGCTCTGGGTGCGCTCCCCATTGACCCGCGCATGGCACGCATTGTGATGGCCGGCGTGGAATACGGGGTTGCCGCCGAGGTCGTTGTCATCGTGGCAGCGCTCTCCCTACAGGACCCACGCGAACGCCCAACTGAGATGCGAGCGCAAGCGGATGAAAAACACGCCCGGTTTGCCCGCCCCGCATCCGACTTCATGAGTTACATCGCGCTGTGGAACTACGTGCACGAACAGTCCCAGAAGCTTTCGACCTCTAAGCTGCGCAAACTGTGCAAGGACGAATTCATTAACTTCGTGCGAGTCCGCGAATGGATGGACTTGGTCACCCAGCTGTGCACCATGCTCAAGTCTGCGGGCCACCCCATTGAGAAGCCCGGTGGGGGATTAGGGGCAGGGGACCAGGACCCAGCGATTCACACGGCCCTTTTGACTGGGCTGCTGTCCTCGATCGGGGCCAAAACCCATAACTCACCCGACTACTTGGGCGCTCGCGGAACCCGGTTTAGGATCTTCCCTGGTTCTGGGCTGTTTAAGACTAAACCGGACCTGGTGGTAGCTGCCGAACTCGTTGAGACCTCACGCTTGTGGGCGCGCACCGTGGCGAAAATCGACCCTGACTGGGTGATCAAAGCCGCGGGTCCTCTCATTCGTCACCAGTACTCCGAACCGCACTGGTCCACCAAAAAAGGGCAAGCGTTCGTGTACGACCACACGAGCCTGTACGGAGTCGCGCTGACCTCGGACACCCGGGTTGGGTACGCGCGTATCAACCCGGCGGAAGCCCGTGACATGTTTATTCGCCACGCCCTCATTGACGGGGAATGGAACGAAGATCACGCGTTCGTGCGCCACAACGAAAAAGCGCTCCGTACTGCTCACCAACTGGCCGACCGCATGCGCGACAACCGGCTACGGGCAGATGATGAACTTCTCTTCGAGTTCTACGACCAAGCCTTGCCTGCAAAAGTGACGTCTGCACCGTCCTTTAACGCGTGGTGGAAAAAAGCCCGCCAAGCCAACCCTGTTGCCCTCAACATCGACCCGGATGCACTGGTAGCCGGGAACACTGATGAAGCGCGTGAAACCGCGGCAGCAGCCTTCCCGCTCGAATGGAAACTGCGCGGATTACCCGAGAACGTCAAACCTAACGCCAAGCTGCGCTACACATATGACCCAGGTGCTGACAGCGACGGTGTCACGATCCACCTCAACGAACAGCAGGCCACCCACGCCGACCCAGCACAGTTCACGTGGCAAGTGCCCGGACTGCGCTTAGAACTCATCACCGCGCTCATTCGTGCGCTCCCTAAAGCAAAGCGCAAATACTTTGTTCCCGCGCCCAATGTTGCACGTGAGCTCAATCAACAGCTCGAACCCTATGAGGGCACACTTGAAGACGCGGTAGCGCAGGCACTCACCGCACGGGCAGGAGGTGGGGAACTCACCGACCTCATGCCCATCGACGTCCACGCCCACGACTTCGACACCGAACGCATCCCACCACACTTGCGGATGCGCATCATCGTCCACCAATCCCGCAAAAAACCTAGCCAACTAGCGGAGTTCCTCAAGGCCCGCGCCGAATCGAAGAGCTCGGCCCCCACACCACGCACTGAACCCGCAACCCGGGCAGGCGAGCAACCACGGACAGCGGGGGCGACCTCGGCGTTTACCCCCGTCACCGGCGTGACGAAGTGGCGCTGGGACAGCCTGCCGGCGGGCAGCACCCTGATAGACCGGGGAGGGCACGTGGACCTGGAGGAAGTGGAAGATGCTGGGCGCGCCCGGCTCATCCACGACCGAGGTGTTGCCCGGCTGATTGCGCGTAACTGTGCAGAAGCGCGCGCCTATGTGGTGGGTGGGCTGGCACACGCAGACAAACTGGTGCTGGCGGGGCAACCGAACGACATTGTGAGCGACTGCGTTTATAGTGCGGTCCATGGCATTGTGGTTCAACATGAACCCGTGCGCGATCGCGAGGCGTACTCGGCGTGCGAACGTGCGGTTAACGAGCAGATTCTTAGCGCGCTAGAAAAAACGCTTGCCCACACTGTGAAGACACTCACTGTGGCGCAGGCCGTCTTCAAGCTCATCAGTAAATCTTCGTCACTGGAAATTCTGACCGGGCTCACCGATGTGAAAGAACACGTGGAAACGCTCACCCACCCCGGCTGGGTTGCCCACGTTCACCCCAGATTCCTTCCCCGATACCCCGCGTATCTGGAAGCCGCCCGGATTCGCACAGAAAAAATGGGGCAACAACCCGCCCGCGACCGCCAATTCATGGACCGGATTCACACAGTGCAAAGCGCAATCACACAACGTGCCCCGGCGTTCACGCCCGAAACCGTGGGTCTATTGCCACCGGCGTGGCAAGACGTGGTGTTTGATGTGGAAGAACTCCGGATCTCGCTGTGGGCTCCGCAGGTCCAAGCCGCGCACCCGGTATCCGAACAGCGGATCCTCAAAGCGCTAAAACAGTGCGCCCGAGAACACCCAGCTTAAAGGTAAAAGACCAGCCGCGACGACCGCAACAACACACCAGATGACGCGCCACTTGAACGTCTTGCGAACAAGAGCGACCCAAAGCGCAATCAACACAGTAGCGATTGCCAACCACGCTGCAGAAGACAAGAAAAACATGAACGCCAGCACCGGGAAGTCAACTCCCAGTTCCACCATGGGTTTCATAAAGTCCGCCGCCAACAGGGAGAAACGCACAGACAGAACCAAGAGAGGAATACAGACAATCGCAGCAACCACAACGGGCCACAGGCGGTTGCGGTGCGGGTCGACTCGAACCTTGGAGAACTCTTCCACGCCCTCCACTGTACGGGAGACACATGGGCACACATAGAATGGTGCGGTGACTCCAACAGACTTCAGCCCTAAAGAGATTCGCACGCAGGCCCAGCGACGTCGCACATTTGCGGTGATTTCGCACCCGGACGCCGGTAAATCGACGCTGACAGAAGCTCTGGCCCTTCACGCCCGCGTCATTGGGCAGGCGGGTGCAACACATGGCAAGGCTGGGCGACGGTCGACCGTGTCCGACTGGATGAAAATGGAGCAGGACCGCGGAATCTCGATTTCCTCAGCAGCACTCCAATTCGAGTACCGCGACACCGTCATCAACCTCATCGACACCCCTGGTCACGCGGATTTTTCTGAGGACACGTACCGTGTACTGTCCTCGGTCGACCTCACCATCATGCTTGTCGATGCGGCTAAAGGGCTAGAAACCCAGACCATGAAGCTCTTTGACGTGTGTAAGCACCGCGAAATTCCCATCATCACCGTGATCAACAAGTGGGACCGGCCCGGTATTGACGCGCTCGAACTCATGGATGAAATTGTGCAACGCACCGGCATGGTGCCCACGCCACTGACATGGCCGGTGGGTCAGTCCGGTGATTTCCGAGGTGTTCTCAACCGGGAAGACGGTACGTACACCAAGTTCACGCGCACGGACGGTGGAGCCACCATCGCCGGTGAAGAAACGATGGACGCCGAGGCCGCCGAAGAGCTCGAAGGTGACGCGTGGACGAATGCGGTGGACGAATCAGACCTCTTGGAACTCGAAGACCAAAACTACGACGAAGAATCGTTCCTGGCTGGACGCACCACCCCTGTCATGTTCGCATCAGCGGTTCTGAACTTTGGCGTGCACAAGATCCTGGACACGCTGGTCGACATCGCCCCACCGGCACATGCGCGGATTGATGTGGACGGAAACCCGCGAGAAGTGGACGCGCCGTTTTCTGGTTTCGTGTTCAAAGTGCAAGCAGGCATGGACTCTAACCACCGCGACCGCTTAGCGTACGTGCGCGTGTGTTCGGGAGTATTTGAACGTGGCATGGTGGTTACGCACGCTGCCACCGGAAAACCTTTTGCCACTAAATATGCTCAGCAGGTTTTTGGGCGCGACCGAGAAGTCATCGACACGGCTTTTCCCGGAGACGTGGTGGGTCTGGTCAACGCATCAGCCCTGCGAGTAGGGGATTCGCTGTACCTCGACGAACCAGTTTCTTTTCCGCCCATTCCGTCGTTCTCACCCGAACACTTCATGGTGATTCGCGCCAAGGACTCCTCGAAGTACAAACAGTTCAGGCGAGGAATTGAGCAACTGGACCACGAAGGTGTCATCCAGGTTTTGCGTTCTGACCTGCGCGGTGATCAAGCACCAGTTCTGGGTGCGGTGGGGCCTATGCAGTTCGAAGTTGCAGAAGATCGCATGCAAAACGAATTTAACGCCCCGTGCACGCTTGAACGTCTGGCGTACACAATCGCACGTCGAACTGTCCAAGAAGACATCCCAACCCTTGCCCGGGAACGTAGCGTCGAAGTCTTGCAACGCTCCGACGGCACACTGTTGGCCCTGTTTTCTGACAGGTGGAGGCTCCAAGGAGTTGAGCGTGAACACCCCAACCTCACACTCGAACCCTTAGTTGTGACATAACGCACGCATTGCTCAATTGCAGGAACAGGAATACCAGGTCCACGTTGAACGTTAGGATAGAGTGTCCGGTGTCTTAACGACGCTTGACGCGGTTGTTTAAAGGAGAGTAAGAGCACAGTGGGAAACCCAATTCGCGTAGCCATCGCAGGGCTCGGAAACTGCGCGACTTCCCTCATTCAGGGAGTCGAATACTACCGGGACGCTCAAGCGGACGAACAGATTCCAGGTCTCATGCATGTTCAGTTCGGTGACTATCACGTCAGCGACCTCGAATTCGTCGCCGCCTTTGATGTAGACGCGAAGAAGGTAGGTCAGGACATCGCTGACGCGATCTTGGCCAGCGAAAACAACACCATCAAAATTGCAGACGTACCAACCACCGGGGTGACGGTCAAACGTGGTCCCACCCTGGACGGTCTTGGCAAGTACTACCTTGAAACGATCGAAGAGTCACAAGAAGAACCGGTAGACGTTGCACAAGTTTTGCGTGACGAAAAGGTCGACGTACTGGTGTGCTACCTCCCGGTTGGCTCTCAAAAGGCCACCGAGTACTACGCTCAGGCGTGCATTGACGCCAAGGTCGCTTTTGTTAACGCCCTTCCCGTGTTTATCGCTGGAACCAAGGAATGGGACGACAAGTTCAAAGAAGCTGGCGTTCCGATCGTTGGCGACGACATCAAGAGCCAAATCGGTGCCACCATCACCCACCGCGTCATGGCCAAACTGTTCGAAGACCGTGGAGTTATTCTGGACCGCACGTACCAGCTCAACGTGGGCGGAAACATGGACTTCAAAAACATGCTCGAACGTGAGCGCCTGGAGTCAAAGAAGATCTCCAAAACACAGGCGGTCACTTCTAACACCTCGGCGAAACTAGAAAGCCGAGACGTCCACATTGGCCCAAGCGACTACGTTCAGTGGTTGGACGACCGTAAGTGGGCGTACGTTCGCTTGGAAGGTCGCAACTTTGGTGATGCACCAGTGTCGCTGGAATACAAACTCGAAGTGTGGGACTCACCGAACTCCGCTGGTGTCATTATTGACGCGGTCCGGGCGGCAAAGATTGGTTTGGACCGAGGTATCGGAGGCGCACTGCTGTCCGCCAGCTCGTACTTCATGAAGTCACCTCCCGAGCAGCAAAACGACGACCTTGCGCGCCAAGCCGTCGAAGACTTTATCGCGGGCAAAGTATCTAACTAGGCCTGCCACCTGCAGAAACTCGGAACATCGCCTGGTGTTCCGAGTTTTTCTTTGGTTGCACGCAGTCTTAGGTTTTCCTGTAAAGTTCTGGTTTATTCTGCGAAAAACCACAAGGAGGTCTCGCGTGTCAGCTCCTGCCACCAAGCACAAGGACGACCTGAACTGGCTCATGCGCCTGCTCATCGTCATCGAAAAAGCAGGTAATAAACTGCCACACCCGTTCTGGCTGTTCTTGTCCCTGGCCGTCATCGTCATGCTCATTTCCTGGGTGGCATCAGCAGCAGGTCTGTCTGCAGTCAACCCTGCAAAAGGTGAAACCATCAACGCGGTTAACCTGACGTCCTCAGAGTCGCTGGGCGCTATCGTTTCCGGTGTTGTTGAAAACTACGTCACCTTCCCAGCCCTGGGACTCGTTCTCGTTGTTCTTTTTGGTGTCGCAGTAGCAGAGCGCTCCGGCCTGATCCCAGCGATCATGCGTGCGGCACTCATGAGCGCATCCCCCAAATGGGTCACCGTGATCGTCGCCCTGGTGGGAACCGCGTCCTCGGTTGCCTCAGACGCTGCCTACATGATCGTGATTCCCTTGGGCGGTATTGCGTTCAAAGCAGTTGGGCGAAACCCCATCATCGGGTGTGCCGTGGCCTATGCTGCAACTTCCGGTGGGTACTCGGCCGCCCCTATGGTCAACAGCCTCGACGCAATCTTGGGTGGTCTTTCCACGAGTGCGGCCGCGATCATTGACCCTGAATACGTCGTGACGCCAGTGGACAACTTCTACTTCAACTTTGTGTCGATGTTTGTTGTGGCCGGTGCGATTGTGCTCGTCACGGAAACCTTGCTGAAAAAGCGCGGCGAGGATCTCAAACCTGATGAGGTCGAAAACGACACAAGCGACACCTCCACTGACGCTGATCTGACGAAGAAGCTCACTCCTGTTGAAAAGCGGGGCATGTGGATCGCTCTCATTGCCACCGTCCTCTGTGGTGTTCTGCTGTTCGTACTGGCCCTGCCAGAAGGTTCGTTCTTGCGTGACGAAGAAGGAGCGTTTGGTCCCAAGTCGCCACTCATGGCCGGTATCGCAGCGATTATCGGGTTCGGATTCTTTGTTGTCGGTATTGTCTACGGGATCGCCACCAAGTCCATCAAGCGCCCGTCTGATGTTCCCGACATGATTGTCCAGGGGCTTACCCCGATGGTTCCTGTGTTGCTCTTGTTCTTTGCAGCCTCACAGTTCCTGGCGCTGTTCAAGATGAGCAAGCTGGGTGAGATTCTGGCTATTAAAGGCGCGGAGTTCTTCCAGAGCGCCAACACCCCAGCCATCGTGATCCTGTTCGGAGCGTACATCCTGACTGCTGTAGGAGCACTGTTTATCACTTCGGGATCCGGTCTGTGGACGCTGATGGCTCCAGTGCTCGTGCCTATGCTGATGCTTCTGGGAATTGCTCCCGAGGTGACCCAGGCGGTTTACCGCATTGGTGACTCCACCACGAACATCGTGTCACCCATGAGCCCGTACTTCGTCATGATTCTGGGCTTCGTTCAGAGGTACAAGAAGGATGCTGGAATCGGAACACTCCTGTCCCTGACCATCCCACTCTCTTTTGCGATGTTCGTCGCCTGGGGACTTCTGTTCTTCGGATGGTGGGCAACGGGTATCCCCATGGGTCCCGGTGCGCAGACCACCTACGAACTTCCATAGAGCGCTGACTTTTTGCAGAAAAAAACCACTGGGCGGAACAAAATCACTCGCCCGGTGGTTTTTTCATACAGACAGATCGTTCAGTTAGGCTTAGATATACCAAACACAGGAGGAATTTTTATGAGTAACCCTCTCATGGGCCGCTCAGTTCGCCAGGGGATGAACTCCGTTCAGACTCCTTCGGCAGATGAACTGAACTCGATGTACATGGCACCTTCGGCGACCACGGAACACCGTGTTCAGCAAGACCGCATGATGACGTACGACGACGTTTACATGAAGTCGCTACTGTCGTTTGGTGTCCTGCTTGCAGGTGCAGCCGTTGGCTGGTTTGTCCCAATGCTCGCGCTTCCAGCATGCATTATTGCTCTTGTGCTGGGGCTCATTAACGGATTTAAGCGCGAACCTTCACCTGTCCTGATCCTGACCTTTGCAGTGTTCGAAGGTGTGTTCGTTGGTGGAATCTCCAAAATCTTCAACATGCAGTATGCAGGCATCGTCATGCAGGCCGTTCTGGCGACGCTGGCTGTGTTCGGACTGATGTTTGCGCTGTTTAAGTTCCGCGTCATTCGCATGTCACCCAAGTTCACCAAGTTCCTCATGTTGGCCGTGGGTGGCTACGCAATCTTTGCGCTCATTAACTTTGCCTTCGCAATGTTCTCCGGTGGCAGCATGAACGCTCGCACCATCGACATCAGCATCATGGGCATCAACATGCCACTGGGTGTTTTGATTTCGGGAGTCGCAGTCATTTTGGCAGCGCTCACCTTGGTCAGCGACTTCGACATGATCGAAAAGAGTGTTGGCCGCATCCCAGAGAAGTACTCGTGGATGTGTGCGTTTAGCCTCATGACATCGCTCGTGTGGCTGTACGTTGAAATCCTGCGTATTCTTTCGTACTTCCGAGACTGACATGAGCACGCACGCGGAAGATCTTCACGATGAGATCCGCCGTCTGCGAATCCGCATTTCCAGTTTCACAACTGCACAGTTAAACGCTCCCGACGCGAACAATGTTTCGCGCCGGGAGCGTATTCGTATGAGCCTTCAGGAGCTGGCTGATGTGCGCGCTACTGGAGTCGTTCCGCAACTGAGCGACCGGGTTCTCGCTGACCAAGTGGTTGTCCTGCTGATGGACTGCCAACCTGAATACGGCGCTTCAGACGATCAGACTCGGCAAGCATTGGGCATCGCTCAAGACATACGCAGAAGGCTGTGACTCACTCCGTCACAAGGCGCGCATCAGCGTGTCCAAACCGACCGACCCAAGGTTGAGGGCCCGTGAGTGGAAGTCCTTGAGCGAACCACCTGCCGAATCGCGAGCCTGCTCCCATAGTCGCTGACCCACTTTGTATGACGGCGCCTGTCCTGGCCAGCCTAAGTAGCGGTCAAGTTCAAAGGCCAAGAAACTGCGGTCCATTGCGGCGTTGTCGGTGAGGAACTTCCACGCTTTGTCAGCGTCCCACGTGCCACCACCAATGGATTCCGGCGCTTCTTTACCCAGGTGAACACCGATGTCCAAGCACACGCGCGCTGCACGCAAGCGCTGTGAGTCCAGCATCCCAAAGTAGTATGCGGGCTCTTCTAAGAAGCCCTGTTCATGCATGAATCGTTCGGCATAGAGTGCCCACCCTTCTCCGTGGCCGGAAACCCAGCAGAGGTTTCGACGCCATGTGTTGAGCGTGTCACGAAGGTAGGTGGCTTGTGCTACCTGCAGGTGGTGGCCGGGTACACCTTCGTGGTAAACAGTGGTGAGTTCTTGCCACGCGGCGAACGTTTCGACACCTCGGGGGACGGACCACCACATGCGGCCGGGACGGGAGAAATCGTCGGTGGGGCCCGTGTAGTAGATTCCGCCAGTGCCGTCTTCGAGCACCATGCACTCAATGGTTTTGAGCGGCTCAGCAATATCAAAGTGGGTGCCTGCCAGCATGCTGATAGCTTCATCAGCTTTTTCTTGCATCCACGTCTTCAGCCCGTCGAGCCCGTGGATGGTGTACTTGGGGTCCTTGTTCAGCGCTTCGAATGCTTCGGCGAGGCTCGCCCCCGGGTACAGCTGTTCGATGACTTTTTTCTGTTCGGCGTCGATGTGCGCCAGCTGGTCCAGACCCCACTCATAGGTTTCGTCAAGGTCCACTTGAGCACCTAAGAACTGACGAGAGAACAGCTCGTAGTCCTCCCGACCGCACGCGTCGTCCTGAACGGCAAGCGGGGCGATTTCGACCTTGAGGAACTGCGCGATCTGTGCCATCGCGTCCTGCGCGGCCGTTGCAGCTTCCGTGAGTCGCGACTGGAGGGCTTCGTCAGCGGTTCCGCGTGCTTTGGCGATGAACTTGCCGTAGTGGCCATCGGGCTGAGCAAGCTCTTGGGCCTGTTCGATCACGCGTTTAACCTGGCGAATCGCAGGGGCCTTTCCAGAGGCTACTCGGGCTTGTAACGCGTCGCGGTATCCTGCGAGAGCATTGGGGATATTCGCGAGTTTGCCAGCGTTGTGGTCCCAGTCTTCTGCCGTCTGGGTGGGCACCAGGTCAAAGAGGTCGCGAAGCTCCTGAATGGGGGAGGCGATGACGTTGAGATCCCCGGAATCCAGGCCACGTTCGTGAAGTTCGCGTTCGAGCCCTAAGCGTTCACGCATGGCGTCAAGAGTGACGGCGTCGACATCGTCAAGGTCGGCCGAGGTGGCTTCAACACGGTTGAGTTCGGCCAGTGTGCGCGCGTTGAGTTCATCGTGGCGCGCAGCTGCTGCGGGGGAGTAGTCGTCGAGTTCATAAGGGTCGCCGTCGACGCCAGACTCGATTCGCATGGATGAGGAGTTTGCGTACACCTGTCGTGCATATTCTTCGGCAACGTCGTCGACTGCAGACGGGGTGCGAGATGTGTGTATTGTCATGGGTGTATGCTAACAAGCCGGTCGCGGTTCTAGACGGACGCGTTGAAAATTGAAGAGTGTGAGGAGCGGGAGCCATATGAACCGTTTGTGGACGGGTAATTTCATTCTTGCCAGCTGCGTGAACTTCATCGCGGCTATGATGTTCTACCTGCTCATGACGTCGATGGCTTCTTATGCAATCCGCGAATTTGGCGCTGGTCAAGCGGTTGCCGGATTCGCGAGTAGTTCCTTCATTCTGGGCGCGGTGTTCTCCCGCATGCTCGCCGGAAAATACATGGACTTTGTGGGACGGAAGACCCTCGCGTTGGTGTCCATGATTGCGTTCATCGTGCTGGGTGCGGCCTACATTCCCGTTGACAACATTGTTGTCCTCATCGTGATTCGACTCTTACACGGAGCTGCATTCGGGCTCAACAACACAGTGCTATCCGCTGCAGTCCAAACGATGATTCCGCAACATCGCCGGGCAGAAGGCACCGGATACTTTGGCATGACTGTGTCACTGGCAATGGCCCTTGGTCCGTTTGTATCGGTTGTCATGTCCCAGAAGTACGGGATGTTCTGGGTGTTTGTCGTGTGCATCGTGCTCTCGACCGTGGGGACGCTTCTCACCCTCTTCTTGAAGGTGGACGAGCGTACGCCTTCCAGGGAAGAACAGCTCCTCAAATGGAAGTTCCACATCACGTCGTTTATCGATCCGCGTGCGCTTCCAATCGCGAGCATGATGGCCCTGTGCGGGATCGCGTTTTCCCTGGTGCTGTCGTTCCTGGAAGGGTACTCGCACCAGATCGGTGCCGCGGCGGGTGCGAGCTGGTTTTTCATTGTGATGGCAGCGTGCACGTTCACATCGCGGCTATTTGTGGGACGAATTCAAGACACGTACGGCGACGATGTGGTCATGTATCCGATCTTTGTGTTCATGGCCGTCTCATACATCATGCTGGCGACGGCACAAGGGTCTGGCATGGTGATTGCCGCTGCTGTCCCGTTGGGGTTGGGCTTCGGTTCGGTCATGCCGTGTGCACAGGCAATTGTCATCAACCAGTCGGATGCGTCGCGTTACGCACTCGCTGTCGCCACGTTCTTCATTCTGCTCGACACCGGAACTGGCTTGGGACCCGTTCTCATTGGCGGTCTGGCAAATGTGTGGGGGCCACGTTCGATGTACTGGGCCGCTGTTGTGCTGGTGGCGTGCGCAGCCGTCGTGTATGTCATGACCACACGCCGACAACGCAGACCGGAATAATTATGCGCGGTGCGCCCACGACCCGCGTGGCGACTGGCGCACGTTGCGCTGTGGGTCCGCCCACCGGCGTGGTTCTTCCTCGTGGCTTAAGTCACTGGGCTGTAACGCCACCAGGGCGGCAAGGGCGGCCTCTTTTGCAAGGGCCAGTTCTTCTGCCGCCGTGAGAGGTGGCCTCGTGGAGTAGTTGGTCATAGTGGAATGTTCCCGTGTTTGCGCTCAGGCCCCCGCACGTGTTTGTTCCGCAGGGCTCGCAAGCTCCTGACGATCCGCTCGCGGGTCTCCCGAGGTGCGATAACAGCGTCAATGAACCCCGCCTCGGCGGCCTTGTACGGGTTGAGAAGCTCATTTTCGTAGTCCTCGATGAGCTCTGCGCGCAGGGCTTCGACATCTTGCCCTTCTTCGCCTGCCGCTTTGAGTTTGCGACGGTACACGATGTTGGCGGCACCCTGGGCTCCCATGACGGCGATTTGACCCGATGGCCACGCGAGGTTGATGTCAGCGCCCAACTGTTTGGATCCCATCACGCAGTACGCGCCTCCGTAGGCCTTGCGGGTGATGAGCGTGATGAGTGGAACGGTTGCTTCGCCGTACGCGTAGATGAGCTTGGCGCCGCGCCGAATAATGCCGCCCAGCTCTTGGTCCGTTCCAGGGAGGAAACCGGGGACGTCGACGAACGTGAGGATCGGCAGGTTGAACGCATCGCACAAGCGGACGAATCGTGCGGCTTTTTCAGACGCGTCAATGTCGAGGGTTCCCGCTAACTGCATGGGCTGGTTCGCAATGATGCCCACCGAGTGCCCCTCGACACGGGCAAAGGCCGTCACCACATTGGGTGCGAAAAGCTCAGAAACTTCGAGAACATCTTCGTCATCAACCACAGCACGTACGACATCGAGAATGTCATATGGAGTGGATGGCGAGTCCGGCATGATCGAGTCGAGTGCGTAATCGTCCTCGTTCAACTCCAGATCCGCAGGTTGAGGGTAGTGCGGGGCTGGGTCCATGTTGTTTTGTGGAAGGAAGGACAACAGATCACGCACATAGTCCAAAGCGTCGGCTTCATCTTGAGCCAAGTAGTGAGCGTTACCCGAAACCGTGTTGTGGGTACGTCCACCTCCCAGTTCTTCGTGTCCGACTTCTTCGCCCGTTACTGTCTTAATGACGTCGGGGCCGGTGATGTACATGTGGCTAGTGCCATCGACCATGATCGTGAAGTCCGTGAGAGCCGGGGAATATACCGCGCCTCCGGCCGAAGGGCCCATGATGAGGCTGATCTGTGGGATAACCCCGGATGACTGCACATTCCAGTGGAAGATTTCTGCGAACAAGGCGATCGAAGCAACGCCTTCTTGAATGCGCGCTCCACCGGAGTCGTTGATCCCAATGATGGGGCACCCAAGCTTGAGCGCAAGCTTTTGGGTTTTCACGATCTTCTTGCCGTTGGCTTCAGCAAGTGACCCACCCAGGACAGTGAAGTCGTGGGCAAAGACCGCTACCGTGCGACCCGCGATCGTCCCTAAACCACAGACCACGCCGTCGCCGTCGGGGCGGTTCTTTTCCATTCCAAACGCAGTGGAGTCGTGCCGGACAAACTCGTCGATCTCCTGGAAGGTTCCTTCGTCAAGAAGAGCGTCGATGCGTTCGCGGGCGGTTTGTTTCCCTCGCTTGTGCTGGTTGGCGACGGACCGTTCGTTACCGGCGTGAGCTACGCGCCGACGTTCGATAAATTCGGCCAACTTCGCCGCAGTGGTTTTTGCTGAACTCATACTCCCAGACTATCCGCAGGTGACCGGCCATTGTGAATGAGCACCAAAACAAAATACAGTTGAGTGGTGTCGACACATCATTTTCCTCATGCATTTGAGCGTGCAGCGCACGCGTGTGGCTTCGAACCCGCCCACGTGGTGTGGCCGCAATCCGTAGGGTCAACAAATGATGAACTCGTGTCCGAACTCATGCGCGACGCTGACGCATGGCCCGACTTTTCTATCTATGGAACCGAGTTTCAAAGCGCAGGAAAAGGGCGCCTGAATAGGCAGTGGACCGTGCAACCAGGTGAAGCGCTCACTTTTTCAACAGTGTTCAGGGCACAAGCCTCAGAGAACTTGGGATGGGTCCCACTGCTCACTGGCTGGGCAGTTGCGCAGGCAATACGTGACCTTGGCGTGGACGCTAGCGTCAAGTGGCCTAACGACGTTCTGATCGATGGCAAAAAAGTATGCGGTATTTTGTGCCGGTACGTGTCAGAAGCGGGCGCAATTGTGATTGGAACTGGCATCAACGTTCACATGAGCAACATGCCCGTAGACACCGCCACCTCGCTTCACCGCCACGGTGCCATTGATCGAGCAGAGCTCCTCGCCAGGATTATGCTGCACCTGCAAAATGCCCTGACGAATGCGTTTGAAAATGACCAACCGGAACACTCTCATGCTGTGACCCAAGCCTGCTCACTCATTTCAACAGTGGGCCAACACGTGCGTGTGTCCCTTCCCGGCGACACAAACCTGGAAGGCCAAGCAGTTGGAATCTCTCCTTCAGCTGATCTGCGTGTTCGCACCGACTCCGGTGTGGTGGATGTGAGCGCAGGAGATGTGGTTCATGTGAGGCCTGCATGACTGACTTTTCGGGTCGTCTGGCTAAACCAGACCTCGGAACAGAGGAACCGCAACACGAAGAGCTGGAGCCAGAAGCCCAGCTGCGAGCCAACGCGCTGAACCTAGAAGAAGCGCTGATTGGTGGAAAGCGCGTCCTCACACGCAAGGAAGTCGCCCAGCTCGCTGGTGTGTCTACATATTCTGCCCGCAAGTTCTGGCGGGCCTTGGGTCTGCCACAGATTCCTGCTGGGAAAGTTGCCTACACCATGCACGACGTGGGCGCGATTTCTGCTGTTGCAAGCCTCGTCGACGAAGAAGTGCTAGACGAAGACACCGCAATGGCCTTGGTGCGTGCAGTGGGGCACACCACTGATCGCTTGGTGGTATGGCAGATGGAATCCTTGGTTGAGTTCCTTACCGACACTCGTGGTTTTTCCGATTTGGAAGCTCGCTCGGTAGTCATGCCTCTTCTTGAAAAGCTGTTAGACCCGTTAGAGGGCCTGCTGGTGTATTCGTGGAAGCACAACATGTCCAATGTGCTCAGTCGCCTGAATGTCAACGTGGGCGACGGTCTGGCCATGGAGAACCGTGAAGGCTGGTTTGACTCAGCCATGCCCTTGGCTCGTGCTGTGGGATTTGCGGACCTGGTGTCCTACACGCGTTTGTCACAGCAGATGGAACCGAAACAGCTGGCAAAGTTGGTTAAGAAGTTCCAGGATCTCGCGTATGCGATCGTGGCTACTGGAGGCGGTCGCATCATCAAAACGGTGGGCGATGAGGTCTACTATGCTGCTGAAACCCCTCTCGCAGGTGCCGAAATCTCGATGTCTTTGCAAGAACAGATCAGCGCAGATTCAGAACTGCCCGAGGCGCGTGTGGGCTTCTCGTGGGGCAAGGTGCTGTCGCGAATGGGCGATATTTTTGGTTCCACCGTTAATTTGGCGGCACGGTTAACGGCCATGACAGAGCCGGGAACGGTCATGACTGATGTTGATACCGCTTCGATCATCCAGCGCAGCGACGATTACGTGTTTTCGAACCGCAGAAACGTCACCCTGCAGGGGCTGGGTACAGTCGCGGTGACCGAAATGACCCGTGGCTCTGCCCGCGCGATTGATTTAGACCTGACCCAGTAGGTGTTTTAGAACAGCGATCCGTCGTCGTCTTCGCGTTCGCGCCCAATGTGGGCAGTGGGGTCCTCATCTAAGTTTGGCCCGCCGGTTGCCATGCCGGTGTTGGTGCCCGAGGTCGCCCCAGCTTCCTCATTGTGGGCCGGTGGCTCTGTGGTTTCCTGCGATGAGGTGGCCAGGGGAACGGTTCCAACCGCGTCAATCTTGGTGTTGAGCGGCTGACCGGAAGCGTCGCGTTTGGACAGTTCAGCAGGCAACTGCCTGGCTCCACCCGTTGAGGCAGAGGCCTGTGGCGATGGCCCGGCGAATCCCAGGACCAGTCCAGTTTCGTCTTTGAGGAACCGGTGGGCGCGCACACCACCTGTTCCACGCCCTTTGTGGGGGAACTCGTTGAAGTCAGAAACCTTGATGGACTGCGTGGGTTTGCCGTCGAAGTTCATGCCGGTAGCAATCGTGACCACCTGGTTGGTGTGGTTCGGATCCACAGCGTAGAACCCGATCACGTGCGCGTCACTTGCAACCCTAATGCCGGCGACCCCGGACGCTGCGTAGCCCTGCGCGCGTACGCCTTCGAGATCGAACGTGAGCAGTTGTGCGTTCGAGGTGATGAACACTGCGGAGTGCGTGTTGAGGTCCTCAGGTTGAGCGAGCCCCACGATTTCGTCTTTGGGCTTGAGGTTGATGAGGGTGGACCCGTCCTTGAATTGGTCATTGCCGTTGATGCGTTTGATGATTCCCTGCTTGGTTCCCACAACGCATTCCCGTTCAGGGTCGATGAGCCCAATGATCTTTTCGTTCTTTTCAAGCGTGAAGTATTCGCTCACACGAACCCCACCTGCCACTGTGGGGCGGGCAGCTTGCGGAGGAAGCTGGGGGAGAGAGACAACGTCGACACCTACCACGCGCCCCGTGTTTGTCACGGCAGCGATTGTGGACCGCGAGGTGGTGGCTACTTGGCTTACCAAAGCGTCGTGGGACGCGCGCCTGCCTTGTGCCGACAGAGGTTCCTGACCGGTTGTGCGAGCCAAACGTTGCGAGGTTGAGAACAGTACCCAGCACGGTTCGTCGGCAACGGTGAGCTTGGTGCCCTTTTTGGCAGCGCGAAGCTCTTTGAGGTTTCCCTCGACCAAAACGGTGCGTCGCGGTGAATCAATCCGGTCGCTGGTCTCTTGGAGTTCGTCAGAAACCAGTGCGCGGAGTTTTTCATCGTGGTCGAGAATGTCTTGCAGATATTCGATACGAGACTTCAGCTCATCGCGTTCAGCCTCAAGTTCGATGCGCGAAAACTTGGTGAGGCGACGCAACTGGAGGTCCAGAATGTACGTGGCTTGAATTTCGCTTAAGTCAAACACGTCCATCAAGCGGGTACGTGCTTGAGCGGCATCATCTGAGGATCGGATGAGCTGAACAACCTCGTCAATATCGAGGATGGCAATCAAAAGACCTTCGACCAAGTGCAGGCGGTCTTTTGCTTTCCCTAACTGGAAGACGGTACGGCGCCGGGTAACGGAAATGCGGTGGTCAACGAACACTTCGAGAAGAGACTTGAGACCAAGGGTGCGTGGCTGCCCTTCTACGAGGCACACATTGTTGATTCCAAAGGAATCTTCCATAGGTGTGAGCCGGTACAGCTCCTCCAGAACAGCTTCAGGGTTGAACCCGTTTTTAATCCCAATGACAAGGCGCAGGCCGTGCTTGCGGTCGGAATAGTCGTCAATGGAAGCGATCCCGGATAAACGTTTGGCCTGGACCTGATCTTTGACTTTTTCAATGACCTTTTCCGGCCCCACCAGGTAGGGAAGCTCGGTGACCACAATGCCTTTGCGCCTGGCCGTAACGTTTTCAAACTTCACCGTGGCGCGAGTCCGGAAGGTTCCGCGCCCTGTTTCATATGCTTCACGGATCGAATCGAGACCGATAATGCGCCCACCTGTGGGTAGGTCGGGGCCTGGTACGTACCGCATGAGTTCGCTCACCGTGGCGTGCGGGTTTTCGATGAGGTGACGCGCAGCCGCAATGACTTCGCCGGGGTTGTGCGGGGCCATGTTGGTGGCCATTCCCACGGCGATTCCACTAGCCCCGTTGACCAAGAGGTTGGGAAACGCGCTGGGAAGGACCTCCGGTTGCGTTAGTGAGTTGTCGTAGTTGGGGACGAAGTCGACAACGTCTTCATCCAGTCCCGCGATCATGGTGAGTGCCGCGTCGTCTAGCCGCGCTTCTGTGTACCGGGGTGCTGCTGGTCCGTCGTCCAGGGTTCCAAAGTTGCCGTGCCCGTCAACCAGCGGAACACGCATCACAAAGTCCTGGCTGAGCCTCACCAGCGCGTCGTAAATAGCCACGTCAGAGTGAGGGTGGAGCTTACCCATCACGTCACCCACGATGCGGGATGACTTCACGTGTGGGCGGTCGGGGCGCAAGCCCATGTCGCCCATTTGGTAGATGATGCGCCGCTGAACGGGTTTGAGTCCGTCGCGAGCGTCGGGGAGGGCCCGTGAGTAGATCACCGAGTACGCGTATTCGAGGAACGAGGATTCCATTTCCTGCGAAACATCGACATCTACGATGTGATCAGCCACACGTGCTCCTTTATTAGACTCCCCTCATGGTATAAGCCAAGACCCTAAAAACCGTGGATTTAGTGGGCACTCATGCGTCGTCGTGCAGAATCGATGCGGTCAGATTCGCGGTTGAGTTCGATACGAACCGACAGAATATCCTGTTCACTTTCCGTGACAGAAATGGGCCTGAACTCCACTAAGCGAATCGCGGGGAACTCGTCGATTAGCGCTGCCACTCGCAGGATTGTCTCTTCAAGCGGCGCCACGTTCATTACCGGCCCGCCTCGGTACCCAAACAACCTCGGAGACGAGCCCAGCGAACGCACCATGGACTTAGCGTCGACGTCGGTGAGTGGGGCAACACGGTGTTGCACATCGTCGAGTAGCTCTGAGGAATCTCCCGCCAGCCCGAACGACACCATGGGGCCCAGCAGAGGGTCTTCACCACCTCGGACCACACAGGCCACCCCGGGTGCGGCCATCGTCTGCACATCGATGCGGGTATCCGCGTCATCGTCGAGCCTGGTGGCAATCACATCGCGTATCGACTTCCAGTAGAAATCCATTTCTTCGTCGCTGGAAATGTCCAAGCGCACGCCACCTAAGTCCAAACGGTGACGCAAACGGGAGTCCACCGCTTTAAGCGCTACCGGGTAGCCAATTTCGCGCGCGATCTCCTTGGCTTCTTCCACCGTAGAAGACGGGTGGTACGGCAGGACTTGAATGCTGCACGCGTGAAGGAGTTCCTGGGTTTCGTCGCGCGTGAGGCGGACCGTCGCCGAGGTGGTTCCCTCCTCACCGTCGTGCTCAGAGTCCCGCTGGAGGACCTTTTCGATAAGGGCACGCACCGCACGCTTGTCGAAACCTTCGAGTTCGGGGTAATTACCCTGGTCGGAGCGTTTCCACTGGGCGTATTCGGTAACACGGGCCAGCGCCCACACGGCATCTTCTGGGCCCATATAGCTGGGGACCGTGTGGATCTCTCGCTTGCCTTCAGCGCTACGGGTGTACGCGGTGAGTTCCTCTTGAGCACCCATGAGACCCAAGAAACAGGCCACGGTTGTTTTGCCTGACACCGCGGCTTGCTCTGCCAGGACTTGGGTGATTTCGCGTTCTTGGCCACGTGCTGACGGAGCGAATGCTACGATCACCGAATGCACGGACGGGTCCTTGTACATTTTTGCTAAATGCTCTTCAAATTCGTCCGTGGTCACTTCCGGGTGCAACGAAACGGGAGGAGTGTCGATGCGCAGACCTTCCGCCCGGGCACGTTGCACGATCAAGGTGGAAAGTGCGGCGGAGTTACCAATCACACCCACTCGAGCGCCCGAAGGCAGCGGCTGGGTGGCGAACACCTGTGCGACGTCAAACATCTGGTGAATCGAATCAGCGCGGATCACTCCAGCCTGCGTGAGCACTTGGTTGAGTGCGGACCCAGACAAACTGGACACGCGTACCTGGTGGCCGGGGGGCAGTTCACGTCCCGTGAGGTCACTCTTAATAACGATGACGGGCTTCTGCCGGGCTACACGGCGGGCAATGCGGGCGAACTTGCGCGGGTTACCGATCGACTCCAAATAGAGCCCCACAATCTGGGTGGCTTCGTCTTCTTCCCAGAACTGCAAGAGGTCGTTACCGGACAAATCGGCGCGGTTTCCGGCAGATACGAACGTGGAAATTCCCAAACCACGGCTTTTCGCAGCGGCCAGCAGTCCCGTTCCCAAGGCCCCCGACTGACTGAAAAGTCCCAGCGGTCCGGGCTCGGGGAAGAACGGTGACAGTGAGGCGTTAAGAGCAACATCGGTACTGGTGTTAGCAATTCCAAACGAGTTGGGTCCCACTACGCGCATTCCGTGTGAACGAGCCGTCGCAACAACTTCTCGCTGCAGTTCCTGGCCTTCCGGCCCGGTTTCAGCGAAACCTGACGAAATCACGACAACTGCGCGGACACCTCGGGAAGCTGCATCCCTCACCACGTCAACCACCGCAGGTGCGGGGACCGCGATGATTGCCAAGTCGATGGTTCCTTCGATCTCATCAAGCGACTTCACGGTAGGCATTCCCGCGACCACTGGCGCGTGCGGGTGGACAATGTGCAACTCCCCTTTGAACCCCGCTGACGCCAAGTTGCGCAAAAGGAGGTTACCGGCGGAAGCACGCTTACGTGAAGCGCCAATCACGGCAACGGAAGCGGGGTTGAGAACTGATCCAACAGAAAGTGCTTCCGCGCGGTGCTCGCGAGATTCGAGCACCTGCTTCGACCGTTCAGTGGGATCGATCTCGAAGCGCACCGCCACGACACCGTCTTCAAATTCGCGTGAGATTTCGTAGCCGGCGGCAGCGAAAACCTGCAACATGGAGCGGTTCTGGGGGAGCACCTCGGCGGTAAACACACTCAAACCACGTTCCCGGGCCACCGCAGCCAGGTGCTCCAGAAGGATCGAACCAATGCCACGACCCTGGTGAGCATCAGCAATGTTGAACGCGACTTCAGCGGAAGTTTCATCCAGACGGTCGTACCGCCCCACCCCGATGATCTCCTCGCCTGCGACCATCACGAGTGCGACACGGTCGTGATAATCCACGTTGACGAAACGTTCCAGATCCCGCGGCGGAATCGTGGGCATGGGGGCAAAGAAACGCAGGTAGATCGACTCTTGCGACTGTTTGGAGTGCATGAGTTGGATGCCGTCGGCATCGCTGGGGACAATCGGGCGGACGTGCGCCGTCGCACCGTCACGCAAGACAACATCGGCTTCCCAGTTTTTCGGGTACGTAACCATGTCTTAAGCATAGTCTTTTCCGCAAACGTTGGGGGGACTGGCACAATGGGTGCATGTCTGTTTCCGGTGCGCTTCTTCGTGACTTGCAAGACGCGGGGTACTACCCACACCTCGCGGCGAATATCATCAACGACGTTCTTTTTGATGAACCTGTTGTTGAGCACTGTGTGCACATGGAAACGCACATGGACTTCGAATCAATTCACCGTCACGTGACAGCGTTCGTGCTGACTGAAACTCGGCTGATCCTGGTTCATGTCGACGACGAACCGGGTAGTCCAGAACAAAACATGCGTGGTGTAGCAAGTGTCGAAGACATTCCGTTCGACAGGATTCGCACAGTGATTCTCAGCCGGATCTATCAAGACCCCGCCCACTTCACGCCCGGTCAGAAACCCGTGGAAGTGGGAGTCAGCCTGGGGTGGGAATCGGTGCGGAGGCTCGAAGTGTTCCCAGAGTCGTGTGCCGACCCGCAGTGCGATGCGGACCATGGCTACGGTGGAACTTCGGTTCCCGAAGACGTGAACCTGCGAGTGTCTGCCCAGGCAGAAGGACAAGACGCCGTGGATCAAGCAGAACGTTTCGCTCTCACATTGAAGAAACTTGTCTACTACGCCCGACGGGACGCTTCATAAATGCGACCACCGGACTACGCGGACGCAGGACTCTTGTCCGATATTGTGCCCGCGGCCGCCGTCACGTTGGGCGCCGGTCAGATCCTTGAGGACCGCCAGCGTGTGCGTGCCGAAAAAGTGGGCTTGGACCACGAAACACGTGTGGTTGTGGTTGCCCTCATCGACGGGATGGGGCTTGAACTCTTAAGAGCCTCATGGGCGTACGCTCCATTCTTAAGGTCAGTGAGGGACTCTGTCGCCGAGTTTTCCGCCGGTTTCCCTTCAACAACAGCCAACTCTTTGTCTTCGCTGGGGACTGGCCTACTGCCAGGAGCCCACGGCGTGATGGGATACAAGCTCAAGGACCCAGAGTCCGGTGACGTGTTCAACCAGCTCACGTGGAACACCACCCGGGATCCGCACACGTGGGTCCCTGACGCCACGCTGTTTGAACGCCTTCACGCTAGCGGTGTTGACGTTGTCAGCCTGGGGGAACCGAAATTTGTAGGCCGAGGTCTCAATGCGGCTTCCCTGCGAGGTGGCGCCTTCCGAGGTTCGCACCAATTTGATCAACGGGCTCAACACGCGGTGGAAGAAGCGAAAAAACCAGGGCGCAGGCTCATCTACTTTTACTGGGGTGCCCTCGATAAAACAGGGCATGGAAAAGGAACCGACTCCCACGCGTGGACAGATGAACTCGAAGCAGTCGATGCCGGGCTAGCGCGCCTGGCCAACAGCCTGCCCCGTGACGCTCAACTGCTCATCACCGCCGATCACGGCATGGTGAACGTCGACTATGACGCTCGGATCGACCTGGCCGACCACCCGGAGGTATGCGAACTTGTCAGTGCAGTGGGTGGGGAGCCCCGCGCAACTCACTTCTATACACCGCGGCCACTTGAGACCGCCTCGGCGATCAACGAAATTGCAGCCGGACGGGTTTACGCGATGACCCGCAAACAGGCGGTGGCAGACGGGTGGTTCGGTCCAGTGCGACCTGAGAACCTGGGCCGGATTGGCGATGTCGTGGCCATCAGCCACGCCGGGACCGCGATTGTGGACTCGCGCAACGACAGTCCGTCGGCGTTGAAACTCCGAGGCCATCACGGTGGAATCACGGCAGAAGAACTTGCGATCCCGCTTATTGCGCTGGGTAAGTAACTAGACGTCGAGCCGTTGCCGCTTAGGGGCTGGTTTAAACACGAAAAACCGGTACATGAAGTAACGGAAAATGTTGCCCAACAGAACGCCCACCACATTGCCAGAAATATTGTCAGCCAGTGCAGACCGGAAACCCAACAGATAGTGCGATACCCACAAGCACGCCAGGGCAATCAAAAGGCCCGCCCCGTTGACACTAAAGAAATAGATGGCCTCTTTTGTTTTTGACTTGTTGCGACCATCCGTGAACGTCCAGTACCTGGAACCCAACCACGAAACCGTGGTGGCCAAGGCCACAGAAATGATCTTGGCCCACACCGGGCCTAAATGAAAAACCTCCAGGCGCAAAAGATTGAACACTAAGAAGTCCACAATGAACGCAACGGTGCCTACTGCCGAAAACTTGGCGACCCGCAACGTTTCACGGCGAAACTTCATCTACATCCCTTGCAACTGGAAAAAGGTCCACGCCGATTCTAGTTCGTAGATGTGGAAAGGTCTGACAATTTCACACAAGATACGTGAGTAGCACGGCGGGCCACCACACGATCATGGCACGCGGTAGCTAAAGTGAGAACGTGAGTTTTCCACGAGTAGGTGTAATCGGAGCTGGACAGCTTGCGCGCATGATGGCGCCAGCAGCTGAAGCTCTTGGTGTTCATTTCCACGTTCTAGCCGAATCCGCTGACGGTCCCGCGACCCACGTGTCCTCACATGTCACCGTGGGCGACTACAAGGACTACGAAACGCTCAAAAAGTTCGCCAGGACGGTGGATGTCATCACCTTCGACCACGAACACGTTCCCAATGAGCACCTGGTCAAGCTCATTGACGAAGGATTCAACGTCCACCCCGGACCACACGCCCTGCAGTACGCGCAAAACAAACTCAAAATGCGCGCCAAAATTGACGAGCTAGGGCTTCCGAACCCACGCTGGGCACAGATCGAAACTGTGGACGACCTCGGCGCGTTTGTGCGCGAACACGGAGCAGCCGTCCTCAAGACCCCCACGGGTGGCTATGACGGGCACGGCGTAGCATTTATCCGCTCCGAAGCAGACCTTGATGCGGTCTCTGACTGGTTCGGTTCAGGGCCCCTTCTAGCAGAACAACTCATCGATTTCAGCCGTGAACTTGCAGTGATGGTGGGGCGCTCGCCATCTGGTCAGACAGCAGTGTGGCCGGTTGTGGCAACTCGACAGAAGGACGGGATCTGCTACGAAGCGGTCGCGCCTGCTCCCGGTCTTGATGCGGATCTAGCGCGGACAATCACACAGGACGTTTTGACTCTGGCTCACGCACTTGACGTCACTGGCGTCATGGCCCTTGAAATGTTCCAAACCGCAGACGGGTACCTGGTCAATGAGCTGGCCATGCGCCCTCACAATACGGGCCATTGGACACAAGACGGTTCCGTGACCAGCCAGTTCGAACAACACTTGCGCGCAGTTTTGGACCTGCCACTGGGCGACCCCAGCCCGTTGGCTCCGTACACGGCAATGGGAAACGTTCTGGGAGCCCACCGAGACGATTTGTACCACGCGTACCTCCACGTGCTTGCGCACGATCCGCGTGCCAAAGTGCACATGTACGGCAAGTCGGTGCGCCCGGGGCGCAAACTGGGACACGTCAACGTGACAGGTGAGGACCCCGAGGACGTCGCCCAGCGCGCTCTCCACGCAGCAGAATTCATCGCCGGGGTCGACGATAACCCCTGGCCAAACCGAACGGAGAAAGCATGACTGTAGGAATCGTGATGGGGTCAGATTCGGACTGGCCCGTCATGTCTGCCGCCGCTGACGTGCTCAGTGAGTTGGGAATCGACTTCACCGCCGAGGTCGTGTCAGCTCACCGGATGCCCCACGACATGATCGAGTGGGGGAGTAGGGCGGCTGAACGTGGTGTCAGGGTGATTATCGCCGGCGCCGGGGGAGCTGCTCACCTGCCAGGCATGATTGCATCAGTGACAAGTCTTCCCGTTATCGGTGTGCCAGTTCCGTTGAAATACCTAGATGGCATGGATTCACTCTTGTCGATCGTGCAGATGCCTGGGGGAGTTCCTGTGGCAACCGTGTCGATAGGTGGAGCAAAGAACGCGGGGCTGCTGGCGGCCCGTATTCTTGCAACAGGTGTAGACAACGAAGCGAACGCGCTACGTGCTCGCCTCGACACCTACCGTGAAGATCTGTACACCCAGGCCCGCGACAAAGGGCGGGCGCTTACCCAGAAGCTTGAACACACACAGAAGGAGTCTCATGTTTGATCTGTACAAGCTCAGCGAAGAGCACGAAGAAATTCGTGCCGCTGTACGCGATGTTGTCGAAAACAAGATCGCACCTTTTGCGGCTGAAGTTGACGCCGATTCGCGTTACCCACAGGAAGCCCACGACGCGCTCATCGCAACCGACTTCTTCGCTCCTCACGTAGGTGAAGAATACGGAGGCGTAGGGGCAGACGCACTGGCTACTGCGATTGTCATTGAAGAAGTTGCACGCGGTTGCATGTCGTCTTCGCTTATCCCAGCCGTTAACAAGTTGGGTTCGATGCCGGTCATCATTGGTGGTGGCGACGAAGTCAAGCAGGCGTACCTTCCGCGTCTGGCTCGTGGTGAAGGCTTTAGCTACGGTCTGTCGGAACGTGAAGCAGGATCCGACACTGCTGGCATGAAGACACGCGCTGTTCGTGACGGTGACGGATGGGTGCTCAACGGTGTGAAGACGTGGATCACCAACTCCGGTGTGAGCGAGTTTTACACGGTCATGGCTGTGACCGATCCTGACGGAAAGCGCGGTAATAACATCACGGCGTTTGTCGTTGAAAAGGGTGACGAAGGGTTCAGCTTCGGTGAAAAAGAACGCAAGCTGGGGATCAAGGGTTCACCTACTCGCGAACTGTTCTTCGAAGACTGCTGGATCCCTGACAGCCGCCGGGTCGGTGAAGAAGGACAGGGTCTGAAGATCGCATTGAAGACTCTGGATCACACTCGTGTGACCATCGCAGCGCAAGCGGTGGGAGTTGCGCAAGGTGCGCTGGATTATGCGATCGACTACGTCAAAGAACGTAAGCAATTCGGTAAGCGCATTGCTGATTTCCAAGCAATCCAGTTCATGGTGGCCGACATGGCGACCAAACTTGAAGCTGCACGCCAGCTCACCTACGCAGCGGCTGCTAAGTCTGAACGTAACGATGACGACTTGAGCTTCTTTGGGGCTGCGGCGAAAGCCTACGCTTCAGACGTCGCTATGGAGATTACAACCGATGCCGTTCAGCTTCTGGGTGGTGCTGGATACGTGGTTGACCACCCAGTCGAACGTATGATGCGTGACGCTAAGATCACCCAGATTTACGAAGGCACAAATCAGGTTCAGCGCTTGGTCATGGGTCGTAAACTCCTGGGCTAATCAAACCTGAACTGAAAGAAAGGACGCTTGTGAGCAGACAGCTCAAGTACGTCGACCCGCTGCGAAATCCACGCTTCGCCTCCGAAGAAGTTCGCAATCGGCGAGGTTGGGTTCTTTTGCTCACAAGCGCCCTCATTCCGGGATCTGTGCAGACCATGCTGGGAAACCGGAAAATGGGGCGTTTCGCCCTCCGCATCACGCTCATCACGTGGGCGATTCTTTTCATCGTTCTTCTGCTAGCGATCATTCGCAAACAGTGGCTGATAAGTCTGGCCACGAGTAGCTTTGTTTTGATCCCTCTCATGGCGTTCGCTGTGCTATTAGGCGTTGTGTGGATTCTGTGCTTGCTGGATACCGTGCGATTAGTGCGCGTGGTGTCCTTGGGTAAGAGAACCCGCCCAGCCTTTTTGTCAGCTGCGCTGGTCAGTGTTCTGGTGGTTGGAGGTGCGTTCACCTACGGTGTCACTACGTTGAACTCCGGCCGTCAACTGCTCGATAGCATCTTCAATTCGCGCAAAGTCGAAAAAGCTGCCGATGGCCGCTACAACATCGCTCTTCTAGGATCAGACGCCGGTAAAGGAAGAACCGGTGTTCGTCCTGACTCTCTTTCGGTTGTTTCGATCGACGCAAAAACCGGGGCTGCGGTCTCGATTGGCCTACCCCGCAACATGCAGAACGTGCCATTCCCCAAAGGAAGTCCGCTGGCCCAGAAATACCCAAATGGCTACAGCTGTGGCGACGAATGCTTGCTCAACGCGGTCTACCAGTTAGGCGAAGAGAACGCCTCGCTGTTCCCTGAAGGACCTCCGGCGGGAGTACAAGCGACCAAGCAGGCCATGGAAGGTGTTACTGGCCTGAAAATCCAGTACTACGCGATGATCGACCTGAAAGGTTTTGAACAACTCATCGACGCGATGGGTGGAATTACCTTGACCAGTCACGTGCGCGTCCCTATTTCGTCGAAAACCAACAAACGAACAGGGAAGCACGGTCCGCCTAAAGGGTGGATCGAACCCGGCGAAAATATCCACCTAGACGGATACCACGCACTGTGGTACGCCCGTTCCCGCGAGTTCGCCTCAGATTATGAACGCATGACGCGCCAGCGATGCGTGCAAGAAGCCATGCTCACTCAGCTCGACCCGGCCACTGTGCTTTCACGGTTCCAGAAGATCGCTTCGGCTGCCCCCAACGTTGTCTCCACTGACGTTCCGCGAAGCCAGCTCGACTACTTCGTCGACCTGGCACAGAAGACCCGGGACCACAAGCTTGGCAAGCTCAACCTGAGCCCGCCTCGGATCAAGCCCTCACACCCGGACTTCGACAAGGCGCACACTCTTGTGCAGGAAGCCATCACGAAGAGTCAAGAGGACGCAAAAGCTGACAAGCAAGGGTTCGGGGCGTCGCCAGAAGTGTCGTACTACGCAATGGGTTCAGACACCCTCGCTGAACCCAAAAGTAACGATGGTGACGAAAAAGACGCAGAAATCTGCGAAGTAAAGTAACAATTTTCTGTTCCGCGTGTTGTCCGCCAACACGCGGAACGACATCCTTGTAATTTTCAAATTTTCTTATTCTCAACTCGACACGCCGTAAATATATGTAACAATTTTGAGATGTTGGAGTGTCGTTGCCAGCGACAGCCTCCGCGTTAGCCTCACTTCCCGACTTCCTCGCAAAGGCTTGAACTATGAGAATAAGAATGCCCTTAGCGGCGCTAGCCGTCGCATCCGTCGCGGTCAGTACACTGGGCGCGCCTCAAGACGCACAAGCGTCAACGGCCCGCCCAAGTGTGGACGAAATGCCACTCACAAAAGTTGATGAAAACGGCATAGACGAACCCGGCGCACGCGCATCATCTGATACAACCGCGAGCGCACAGAACCGCAGCACACGTAATCTGCCTGGTATCTTCATGGCCCAGAACATGGGTCTAGGTGCAAACTCTCAAGCACCGTCTGAACCGCAAGACGGTCTGGGCGGTTCTAGCAGTGACTCGACAGAGCCTGCTCAGAAGCCAACGCCGGCTCAGAAGCCGAGTCGTACACCATCTCAGGCACCATCACCGACGCAGGCCCCTGCGACCTCGGCTCCGGAAATCACCGGATCAGCAAAGGACAAGACCGAAGACGGTGTCAACATCGCTTCGATCTCAAAGGTCGTTAAGGTGCCTGCCGGAAACCCCTCTGTTGTAGGTGTGTCGTACACCGGTGACGCGAAGGTCACCTTCGAAGTACGTACCAAGACTGGTGACGCATGGGGTGCATGGCAAGAAATCGACCAAGAGAACACAGGCGAAGGGCGCCCAGGAACCGAACCATTCGTGGTAGCGGGGGCTTCGAACATTCAGATGCGTGTCCTTGGGGATGCGGCCGCATCTGATGCAAAACTGATCGTGGTCGACCCAAAGAAGACTGCCGGGGATTCGGCAGCCGTTGCTAGCAATGCGCCAGTTCCTGCGACTGCCGGGGAAGCAGCCGAAGGAACGAACTCAAACGCGGCATGCGATGACAACGGGTGCACGGGTGTTGAAAACGCGACAAACGTTGCGTTTGCGGCAAGCAACATGTCGGCCGGAAAGGTCGCCAAGCCACCTATCGCTAGCCGAAAGGCATGGGGAGCCAACGAGCGTCTGCGTAAGGGAAGCCCGTCCTACGCTCCAAAGGTCAAGGCTGCGGTCATCCACCACACAGCCGGATCGAACAACTACTCCGCGGGGGACGTTCCTGGAATCATCCGAGGAATCTACACATTCCACACCAAGGGACGTGGTTGGGCCGATGTGGGATACAACGTGCTCGTCGACAAGTACGGTCGCATGTGGCAGGGACGTGCCGGGGATATTAACCGTCCAGTTGTAGGTGCACACGCACAGGGATACAACACTGGAACCTTCGGCATTTCGGTCATGGGTGACTACGACAAGAAAGCCCCCAGTGCCGAGGCCCTCAACGCAGTCGAACACGCTATCGCATGGAAGCTCAACGGTGTCGACGCCAACAGCCGGGCAAACGTAGGCGGTCGGTCAATTAGCGCAATTAGCGCACACCGCGACGTAGGCAACACCGACTGCCCTGGCGATGCCTTCTACTCCCGAATGGGAGAAATCCGGAGCGCAGTATCCAAACTGCAGAAGGGCCAGAAGGTTGAAGCTCCGAAAGAGAACAAGCCTCAACAAGAAAACCTGACCCCCATCCAAAAGGGGTACAAGGGCAATGAAAAAGCCCTGGGACAACCACGGGGTAACGAATACAAGTGGGGCGACGGGTACGTACAAAACTACGACCGTGGCTACATCACGTGGACCAAAGCAACTGGTGCGGTCATCCTGCGCGATGGCATGGCCAGCGCATGGAAGAACAACCGTGACGACCTGGGTCTGCCCACTCAGAACGAAAAGCCACTTCAGCGCGGTAGTTACCAGGCGTTCCAGCGTGGAGCAACCCACTGGTCGCCAGGAAATGGAGCGTTCGCTACCTGGGGTGTCATTTGGAAGTACTGGAAAGATAAAGGCTTTGAACGTGGACACATGGGATACCCCACGTCTGACGTGACAAAGTCTGCTGGACAGTTGGAACAGCGCTTCGAAGGTGCTCGCGTGCAACACACCGACGGATTCGGAACCGTAGAATACGGCCCAGGTCCGGCAATCCGCGGAGGAGCGAACGACCAGAACCCTCAGCCTGAACCTGAGCCTTCGGAAGCACCTCAGCAAGAGAACAAGCCAAGTGACAAGGCTGAAGAAAAGCCTAAGGACAAGGCGGAGGACAAGCCGAAAGATAAGCCCAAGGAAAAGCCAAAGAAGAAGTCGACTGACGACATTCGTCGCGAGATCATCAAGGAGGCTAGAAAGGGCCTAGGTACTCCGTACGTATGGGGCGGAAACACCCCTGACGGATGGGACTGCTCTGGCTACACCCGCTACGTGTACAACAAGATTGGCATCAAGATTCCACGTCACTCAAGTGCACAGATGCGCGCTGGCCGTATTGTTTCAGAGAAGGAAGCAAAGCCAGGCGACATCATCTGGGCGCCAGGTCACGTGGGGATCGTCTCCGACAAGAAGGGCAAGATGCTGGACGCTGGTTCGCGGAGGACGAACACGTCCGAACGTAGCTACGACTGGATGAAGAGGCGCGGAGCGAAGTTCGTCCGTTACTTGGACGACTAATAGTTCAAGCGAATGCCTCGTGGGCGCTAGAGTGTGAACTCTAGCGCCCACGTTGGTTTTTCACACGTATCTGCCTACGCTAGGCGTGGACACAAGGAGGAAAATGTTCGAGATTCGCGGAACAGTGCAAGACTATGCGTGGGGTAACACGCAGGGGATTCAGCAAATCGTGGGACTTCCCGTGGATGGAACCCCAGCGGCCGAGTACTGGCTAGGTGCGCATCCAAAAGCGCCTTCACGTACCCCAGAATCTACGCTACTCGAGCACGTGACCGCACACCCCGAACACTTGGGCGAAACAGCGCGTAGCACGTACGGCGACCGCCTCCCTTTTCTTCTAAAAATTCTGTCAGCGCGCACCGCCCTATCCATTCAAGCCCACCCCACTCTTGACCAAGCGCGCGCGGGATTTGAACGCGAAAACGCACAAGGCATCAGCGTGGACGCGCCCCACCGCAACTACAAGGACGCGTGGCACAAACCTGAAATGATGTACGCGCTCACACCCTTTGATGCGCTGTGCGGGTTCCGTCCGCCCCACGCGATCAAGGCCACTTTCGAACGCCTGGACACCGCCTCGGGAAATCCGTTTCTTGCCCGCGTGATCCAGACTCTTGACGGGCCCGACCCACTTCAAACGACGCTTTCGACAATCTTGACGGAACCGGGCTACGGGGAGCTTGCCGACCAATTGGCGCGGCTGACCTACGAACCTGTGGCCGCAAACCACCCATCGCTCGAAGGGTCGGCACATGACCCGGTCACCACACTCAAGCGAGTGAACACCGACTTCCCCACAGATCCGGGAGCCCTCGTCGCCCTCATGCTCAACATGCTCACGCTCAACCCCGGCGAAGCAATTGCGTTGAATGCAGGAATTTTGCACGCATACTTGGGTGGTCTCGGAATTGAAATCATGGCCAGCTCAGACAACGTGCTCCGCGGTGGACTCACGTCTAAACACATCGACATTGAAGAACTCACCGCGGTCGTCACCTTTGAACCCACAGAGCCCGACTGCGTCGATGGTGGGGAAGGCCAATGGCTCACAGGGGCAACCGACGATTTCAAACTCATGCCCCTGACACGTACAGACACCACTGTTGAACTTGGGGGTCCCGCGATCGCTCTGTGTGTTGAAGGCACCTACGCTCTGTCCACCCAAGCTGGGGACAGCGCAATCTTAAAAACCGGCGAATCGGTTTTCGTCCCCGCCACCGACGGCAACCTCAACGTGCGAGGAGACGGAAAGTTGTTTATCGCTTCGGTGTAGGAGGCACCTGCGCTGAACAGAGCACACAAAAATGTAGGCGCCACGGATGTGACGCCTACACGAGCAAAGTGCCTTAAACCTGTGGCACTTGCATTTCCGGAATATCGCCCTCAACCCTGAGCGTACTCCCAGTCTTTTGAGCGATCGTGTCGACATCGACACCAGGGGCGCGTTCGACAAGGACAAACTCGCCGTCGCGAACGTCGATGACTGCAAGGTCTGTGACGATGCGCTGGACTACACCCTTACCCGTAAGTGGCAGGGAACACGAGTCAAGAAGCTTGGGTGAGTCATCCTTTGCGACGTGCTCCATGACTACAAGGATGGTGCGAGCGCCGTGGACTAAGTCCATGGCCCCACCCATGCCTTTGACCATTTTTCCGGGGATCATCCAGTTGGCAATGTCACCGTTGCGGGCCACCTGCATAGCGCCCAGAACAGCAAAGTCCACTTTTTTACCGCGGATCATCCCGAAGCTAGTAGCTGAGTCGAAGTAGGATGCGCCGGGAAGCATGGTCACGGTTTCTTTACCCGCGTTGATGAGGTCAGGGTCGACCTGGTCTTCCGTGGGGTAGGGCCCAACGCCCAGAAGTCCGTTTTCACTCTGCAGAACAACATGAACGTCTTTGGGCACATAGTTGGGCACCAAGGTGGGTAGGCCAATGCCCAAGTTCACATAGCTGCCGTCTTCAAGTTCTTGGGCAACACGGGCGGCCATTTGATTACGTGTCAGGCTCATGAGTTCCTCACCGTCCGCTTCTCAATCGACTTGTCTTTAGCTTGTTCAGGCGTGAGCTCCACAATCCGGTGAACGTAAACGCCCGGCAGGTGCACCTCGTTGGGATCCAATTGACCCGGTTCCACCACTTCTTCGGCCTCAACGATGGTGATCCGGCCAGCCTGCGCAACGGGTGGGTTGAAGTTACGTGCTGAGGAGTTGAACACCAGGTTGCCGTGACGGTCGGCTTTTGCCGCGCGCACCAGTGCAAAGTCACATGGCAGGGATTCTTCCATCACGTACGTTTCAGTTTCACCGAAAGTGTCGAGTTCCCGGGTGACCTTAGGTTTCGACTCTTCGATCACATTGCCGTCCGAGTCGTATTTCAGCGGCATCCCACCGTCGGCCACCTGGGTTCCCACGCCGGTGACGGTATAGAACGCAGGGATGCCCGCGCCCGCTGCCCGCAGTTTTTCTGCAAGCGTGCCCTGCGGGGTGAGCACAACGCGCAGCTCACCTGAAAGGTACTGGCGTGCGAACTCCTTGTTTTCACCTACGTACGACGCGATCACGGTGTCGATCTGCTTAGACTCGAGCAGAACGCCCAAGCCCTGTCCATCGACACCACAGTTGTTAGAAACGACGGTCAGGTTCTTTGCGCCCTGTTCTTTCAGGGCATTGATGAGGACGGAAGGGACTCCACAAACTCCGAACCCGCCGGCCGCAATGCGTGCACCATCAAAAATGTCGGCAACGGCCTCTGCTGCTGACGAAACTACTTTGTCCATGTCTGCATTCTGCCATACATGCGATGCAGATCACACGGCTAAGAGAGGTCGACTGTGAGTTGTCCGTGCGTGAGGGCGTGGCACAGTTCGGAAAGTTGCTGATCGGTTTCCGGGACCGAGGTGGCCGCCACCCGCGCAGGACCGTCTACTGGGTGCGCCGTGACTGCAGTGCCGTGCCGGTAATACGTGAGCGGAGCGTCAAGAAGCGGGGCCACATCGGGATATGCGCGCACGGCTGAAATGTAGTCGGTGTCGCCTGGCTCGACTTCAGTGGTCAGCGCCAGTGGTGCCGTGTCGAAAACCCACAGCTCTTCTGCGTTCTCAAATGGCGCAAGATCGTCCCCAGCTGCAATCATGCCCACCCACGAATCGGTGCCCAACTCAGCACCAACCTCGGCGCCCACAATGACGGGAACATCACTGCCACATGCAGCAAAAATGCACGCGAGCTCACGCCAGTGGAGGGGGCCGGTGGGGTTGAGGACAAGTGCATCCGGGGAAGTGTCGCGCAGGAGCCCAGCAGACTTGTACACCCAGTTGGCGAACACGCGGCCAGTGAGCTCTAATCGCCCGTACTGATCAGTCCACTCAATAACCGGGTCTGTCCGGGCTGCGATCGCCTCAACGGTGCGCGCGATCATGGTGCACCTCGGAAGCTCACATCAATGTGGGCACCTTCGGACGTTCCGCGGTCTCCCCACACGTATGTGACGTTCACGTCGAGGTTTTCGATGGAAAGTGCGGTTGTGAGGCGGTCGATCAGCGCGCCGAGCCCTACTGTCGCTTCCATCATGGGGTGGCCACCGGCGTGGGAGGTGAGTTCGATGTTCGCGGGGTCAATTTCGATGCGTGACCCTGAGCCTGCTGGCCGGATGCGCCACGCGTTTTCCCCTGGGGTCCGCGGTGCTCCCAAACGGACCGCGGAAATTGCGCGCGTGACTTTAGTGAGGATGTCGTCGGTGTCATCGCCTGACAGGGCGGGTGTTTTCTTGGGATCAACCCCCATGGCAAGGTACACGGATTCAGCTGAGCCGTGGGCGAACCAGTCGGCAAATGGCCCCAGGGTGTCGTGGTTGATTGGCTCATTGGACATGCCGGCGTCAATTCCACGGATGACTGCCACGCCCATGCTGATGTCGGTGAGTGAGGCCGCGCTAGCAATTTCGTCGGCTACGCGTTGGCTTTCAATTCCGACCGAGGCGAGAGCCGCTGGGCGCTGACCGTGGCGGAAAGGGTGGGGGAGGGAGGTGGTGAGAATGAGTCCCATACGCACGCCGTATTCGCGACGGAATGTGTCGTGAAGCTTTTCGGCTGCAGATTGAGGGTCGTCTAAGGGGAGGATCAGGGTGCCGTTGGTGACGCTGATGCCCGCGTTGAGTTCGACCGTGTTGTGCGGTGTGCGTACCAGGCGCATGGTGGATGGCGGGTAGCCATATGTGCGCGCTGCGATGGTTTCGCTGGAATGCTCACGAATCGCTCGCGCGAACTCTTCTGCTCCCGCTCCCGAGGTGCTTCCGTTGAGCGCAATAGCTACCAGTTTGTGGTCGATGGCAATCACGTCACCGTCTTTTATGCTCACCCGCGCAGTGTCAATTGTGGTGATCAAAATGCGCGCTAAGTCTGCCCCCTGCGTAATAGTTCCGGGGTTGAGAGAAAGGGCAGTGAGAAGTGAGTTCATGCGTACCTAATTGTCGATCGTGTGCGTGAGTGCGCTCGCGCCCATTTTCTCAAAGGGGCCGGGATAAACGTCTCATTCACGCCGTGCGCCGAAAAAATTATGAGATTCTTCAACCGACACGCCCAAGCACAGCAGTTAGTGTCGGGGTCAATGAGACACCACTAGATGTTGTGGTGATCGGCGAGTTCCGAGTGAACTCTTGTTCTATTATCTCGTTTGCTGGCTTCTTTATACCACCTTCGCACTTGACGAAACCGTAATGACACGCGTGTAATTTTAGTGGGGAATATGGTGGCGCGAGCTACCAAGGAAAGGGGAAACACGTGTCAGAAGCGCGTAAGTACGTAGAGAGTCTGCGCACTCAAACGCCTGGCGTGCGTAGCCGAACAGCTCAAGACTGGTTCGTTGATCCGCAGGGTGCGCCAGGAACTACCGCGGATCCACTCGACGTAGATCCAGCAGAACTTTTACCAATAAGTGGAAGTCCATCTGTTGCAAGCGTGTCGCCGTTGCAACTTCTTTTGGGTGAAGCCGACGATGACGTTGCGTGGCAAGACCAAGCTCTGTGTGCGCAAACAGATCCAGAGGCGTTCTTCCCGGAGAAGGGCGGTTCAACGCGTGAAGCTAAGCGCGTGTGCGCGTCCTGCGAAGTGCGTAGCGAATGCTTGGAGTATGCACTCGCAAACGATGAACGCTTCGGTATTTGGGGTGGGCTTTCAGAACGCGAACGCCGTCGCTTGAAGAAGCAAATCGTTTAATCACATGGCGTGCATTTACGAAATTCTTAGGGCCCGCGCATCACACGACGCGCGGGCCCAGTGGCTATGCTTTAAACAGTTAGTCACCCGCTACCCCCTACGCGCACAGTCAGGAGTTCGATGATGGCGCATAAAGATAGCAAGATCTATTACGTTGCAATACTCGTGGGAGATGCTATTGGCCTGGTGGTGGGCATTGCAGTTGGGTTGATCGCCGATCTGAATGTGCCAGTTTGTGCAGGGTATGGGCTCGCTCTTGGCTCAGGAATCGGTTTGGCTATCGCTTTCGCCTTAAAAGGTAAGAGTGCCAAAGCGGGCACGGACGCGCCACCAGAAACCGACGCAACCCCCAAAACAGACGCGTAAGCCACACCATGGCTTAGGGACGTAACTCTTCAGCTGAGTAGGAGCAGAGCAACGTCGCCTGCTCAGACACAACCTCACCTAACAACTCATTCCAATCGGCGTCCAAGCGCGACAGGGGAATGTAGTACACAACAATCGTGGCAGGCGTGTGGCGCGTGGCTTCAAAAACATGACTGAGATCGGCCGAAAGTGGCGGAACGTAGTCGACGGTGAGGCGCACCTTGTCTAGTTCGCCGTGGGCTCTGACACGCACCTTCCGCATGACCGAGGCCGCTATGCGCTCGAACCGTTCACGTCGAGAGATCTGGGCCGGCACCGCGGAACGCAACAGTAAACGGGAGCTGCTATGACCTCGGCGGTCACGGCGCAAACGGACGTTCATGAGCACATTGTATAGCGGTGTAATAGACTGGAAGGCGTGCTTCGAACCTGTAACAAACCCAACTGCGGGGCGCCCGCAACACGTACTCTCACGTACGTTCACGCTGACGCGTGCGTCGTGATTGGGCCGTTGGCAGTTCGCGCTGAACCGGGTGCACATGACCTTTGCGCAGAGCACGCGCAGCGTCTCAAAGCGCCGGTCGGTTGGCAGCTGATCTCACTCGAACCAGGCGAAACGCCTCCCGAACGTAGCCGCGACGATCTCCTCGCTATTGCAGACGCGGTACGTGAAGCCGCCAAACCTCAGGAACAGCCACAAGGTCGGAAGCACGGTCATCTGAGGGTCATCGGGGGACGTGAATGACCAGACGAGCGCAACTCGCTCACCTCTGCGGCGCATACGATATGCGCGGACGCACTCACACTGACTTTAGCGACGAACTTGTGACAGCAGTAGGGTATGCGACCCACAAGGTCATGCGTGCTCAGTTTCAGAGCAACCAGGTACTCATTGGCCATGACATGCGCGAAAAGTCCGCTGAGTTCGCGTCACTTTTGTGTCACGGTGTTGCCCAAGCCGGGGGTACGCCGGTCAACATTGGGCTGGCATCGACAGACCAGCTGTATTTTGGATCTGGCGTGCTGAACGTGCCCGGAATCATGGTCACGGCAAGCCACAACCCGGCTGACTGGAACGGGTTCAAGGTGTGTGGTCCGCAGGCCCGGGGTATCTCGCGTCAGGACGCGTTGGGTGAGATTGTAAAGGTTGCGGAAACCGCCGAGGTCGTTGTTGACACTGCGCTCTGGCCGGTTGACGACGTGCAGGCGGCGGAACTGGCTGAGCAGTTCGCTCAGCGTATTCACACGCTGACAGGACTGGCAGAAGCGTCCCGCCCGCTCACTGTGGTGGCAGATGCCGGAAATGGAATGGCCGGGAACTTCCTGGACCGCGTTTTCGACTGTGACGCTGTGACATTGGTGGGCCTGTTTACAGAGCTTGATGGCACCTTCCCTAATCACCCTGCAAACCCTTTAGATCCCAGTACGCTCCGTGACGCTCAGGAGGCAGTTCGCGCTCACGGTGCGGATATCGGCCTCGTGTTCGACGGTGACGCGGATCGGTGTTTTGTTATTGACGAACGAGGCGAACCCACCTCGGCGTCTGCGATTGGTGCTTTGGTGGCCACGCGCGAAATCCAGCGCGCTCGTAACCTGGGCGAAGAGAGCCCTGCTGTCATTCACAACGTGTTGACTACCCGCGCAGTGCCGCAGGCAATTGCGAAAGCCGGCGGGCGTGCGATTCGCACTCCGGTGGGGCATTCAGGTATCAAGCAGCGGATGCGAAAAGAGAACGCTGTCTTCGCAGTTGAGCACTCAGCGCACTTTTACTTCCGAGATTTCTTCTGCGCAGACTCCGGCATTCTGGCGGCGTGTCACGTCATTGCGGCTTTACGTGAAACGGGCCGTCCACTGTCAGAGCTTCTCGAACCGTTCAACGCAGGTGCTCTCAGCGGCGAAATCAACTCTGAAGTGGAATGCCCGGAGCACGTGTTAGAGCGTGTCGAAGCGGAATGCCAAGCGGGTGCATTTGGTGAGGGCCACATTGACCACTTGGACGGTGTGACCTTTACTGCGAACGACTTTTGGTTCAACGTGCGGAAGTCCAACACGGAACCACTCGTGCGGTTTAACGCCGAATCCGCAGATCCCGCGTGTACACGTGAACTGACAGAACGCGTATTAGGAATTATCCGCACGTCATAAGTGGTGCGCGCAAAGCATGGCGTTACTCAACCACCTAGACACGCTGCGAATAGGGTAACGACCCTACGCGGTCTGCAAAGGCATGGGCGGTTGCCTCTGCCTTGCGGAGCTTGTGGAACTGGGCTGTGCGGGTGAGTTCCACGACCGCCACGATGAAGTCTTCAGGGTGGGTGCCCTCTGGCGGAGGGGGAGCCACATACGGGTTCACCTCGGTGGCCAGTTCAATTGCCCGCTCCAAACGCGACTCCGCAGTGTTTTTTGCGCTCGTATCAAGGAACTGCGTCAGCCGGTACAACAGACCCGATGGCACTGGGGTCAGGTCCACCGTCTGTGCCCACTGGTGTAGCTGAGGAGAAACCGGAAGCGAGCGGTGAACAATCTTTCGAGGGCGCTCACTCACCGCAATGGTTCCCGCCAGCATGTCGCCCAAACGTTTAGTGCGTGGTGACAAAAACCCTGCGAGCGCGGCAATTCCACCGCCACTGGAGAAAACTTCAAAGTCCCACATCAGCGCACGTAAGAATGCGTGACGGAAAGAAATTGCTCCTCCATCATCACGGACGATGCGGAGTCCCATGACGAGTTTCCCCAGAGATCTTCCACGGGTCAGAATCTCGACAGTACACGGAACCATGATCGTGGTGGCTGCCATGAAAATGATGATGAGCGAATTGACTAGCAGGCCCTGCGTCAGGCTGTACTCAATAACAAAATAAATAATTGTGACGAGTAGTGCGATATACACGAACGTGTACACTACGGCGTCAATAGCACAGGCTACGGCTCGTGACATGAGCGAAGCAGGGCGGATGCTCAGCTCAACAGCTTCCCCGGTCACAAGATTGTCCACGCTTGTATATTGCCACACCCGTGACGCGTATTCGAACTTGGTCAACCTCAGATACGATAGCCAAATGGACCCAAATCTGCTCGCCCACATGCATGGAAGTCAGTGGGACAGGCTTTCTGTCCTCGCGGGCAAGAAGAAGCTCACTACGCAACAAGCTACTGAGTTTCGCGAACTGTACCGGCGGGCGTCAAAGGACCTCTCGCGTGTCCAGTCGGTAGCTCCCGATTCAGATGTGGCGGTGCGACTGTCGAATGTTATTCACCGGTCGCGTATGCAACTCACGGGTGTACCGCGGGGAGCAAAAGCTACTGTGCTCGACTTCTTTGCGACCTCACTCCCAGCGGCCTTGTATTCGATTCGCTGGTATTTTGTGGGCGTGTTCATTGGGTTCGTAGGGCTCAGCATTCTGACTACCGTGTGGCTGGCTAACGACACCCAGACCCTGTTCACCATGGTGCCGTACGAGGACGCAAAACGGCTGGCTGAACACGATTTCGTGAACTACTACAAAGAGAACCCCAACAGTGTGTTCGCTGTTGGCGTGTGGACGAATAACGCGTGGATTGCTCTTCAGTGGGTTGTTTTGGGGATAACCGGAATCTACGTGATCATCGGGCTTGTCATGAACGCTGTGAACGTGGGAATCTCCGGTGCAGTGATGTTTCACTTTGACCGTGTCGGAGATTTCTTCGGGTACATCTTGCCTCACGGCGTTCCGGAGATCACATGCATTCTGATTGCGGCGGCAGCCGGGCTCAAGATCTTTACGTCGTGGATGATTCCCGTCAACATGTCGCGCATGGAGTCACTGGCTCACGCTGCGCGTTCCCTCATTACCGTGGGTGTGGGGCTCATTTTCATGTTGTTTCTTTCGGGTCTCATCGAAGGTTTCGTCACGCCTTCTAACATGCCGTTTCCTGTCAAGATGTTCTTTGGCGCACTCCTCACAGTGGGAATTTGTGCGTACGCAATTGGCTTGGGTCGCCCGGCGGTGAAGCAGGGTCTGACGGGAGACCTGGAAGAGAGTCGCGCAGGCTACCGCGTGGTGACGGCAGCGTAACGGTGGTTTTCGAGCCGGTTGAGGTAAAACGGTCATGACTCTGGTCGTTATTCTTCTCGCGACGTGTGTAACTGCCGTGTTGGCAGGCTTCTGGTGTACGTGGGGAATCATCGTGCTACCCGCGTTGGACAAGGTGTCACCTGCAGCCGCTGTCACGTCGATGCGTTCGCTCAACGAATCAGTACTGACTCCGGCGTTCCTCATACCCTTCTTCGCGTCTCCAGTGGTCTGTCTTGTAGGAACGATCGCATGCGCAATAGAACGCGCTCCCGTCGCTTCCATTTTGCTCGGTCTTGCCGCAGGGCTTCAGCTCCTGGGAGTCATCGTGGTGACGAGGACAATGAACGTTCCACTCAACGAGGAACTGGCGCGCACACAACGCCCGCCCCAAGAAGCCTGGGGTGCGTTCTCGCAAGCGTGGCAACGCGCACACCTCGTGCGAACCATCGCCAGCTGCATTGCACTCGCCTGTTGCGCAGGGGCCCTGTGGGTGTACTAAACGACCAGGTCTTCTACAAGCGACCGATCGACTTCAAGTGAATGTAAAGGTCTGCCAGACGTGGCGGAAGGTCTTCGGGGAACCCGCTTACCGTATGAATCCCTAAATGGGTGAGCGCACCCTGAAGTGAGGACTCAGTCATGAGCTGTTGAGCGGCCGCCGCTGCCTGATATGTCTGCGTTGGGGTAAACGTGTTCTGGCTCATGGGGCCTAGTTGCGGGTCTTCGACGCTGGCAAATGCGACCGTGTGACGCGAACGCAAAAGCGGGATAGCTGGGAGCACGTCCTCGGCGATTGTGAGCGCGTCCAGGCTGGTGACGAACACGACGAATGCGTGGTTGGGGGAGGTTTCCATGACCGCCGAGGTGAGAGCCGCCCAGTCTGTATCGATGAGTTCGGGATCAATAGGGGTGAGTTTGTTGGTGAGCACTCCTAGGGGGTCTTTTCCGGAAAGGGGACCCACGCTTAAGCGGACGCGCGCATCGGCGACGATGACATCGACCCGGTCACCGGCTCCAGCTGCCAAAGCGGCAAGCAACATGGCCGATTCGACTGCTGCGTCGAAAACGGTTCCGGTGTCGGCCCGGCGTGCGGCTAAGCGCGACGAGTCGATCACAATGACCACCCGCCGGTCACGTTCTGGCCGCCACGTCTTCGTCATGAGTTTTTGAGCTCGCGCGGTAGCTCGCCAGTCGATCGACCGGATGTCATCGCCACGGACATATTCGCGTAGCGAATCAAACTCAGTTCCCATTCCGCGCACCATGAGTGCCGTTCGCCCGTCGAGTTCACGCAGTTTCTGTCGCTTCGACGGCAAGTGCTTACGCGAATGGAACGGCGGCATCACCCTGATGTTCGCGGGAACGTCGAAACTCTTTTGCCGCGCTACCAGCCCCAGCACCGAGGTAGACCGCAAGGTGAGTTTGTCGGCTGGCAGGACGCCACGGCGGACAGGCAGCAGGTGCTGAACCCTCTCAAAGGTGTCACCGGGTTTGATGACCACACGGAAGCGGTTGTCACTGGCACCGGCAGTGGGCGCCCATGCGTCGCGGACGTGCAGGCGGGCCGTGCGTTTTCCCGTGTTGACCAGGGTCAAGGTCGCCGAGGTGGGAGCCCCTAAGCGGATTCTGGAACCGGGGGAGCGCAAGGCTTGGATGGATCTGGTAGAGGGGGCTAAAAAGAAGTCACCTATTCCCACCAAAATGAGGAACGCTAATCCGGCAACAAGGAACTCCCACGATCCTCCCAACGCAATGGGGAACGTGAGCAGGACCGTGAGTACCAGAAAACGCCACGTCAGTGCCATTAGCGGGGGACCGCCACGGTTGACACAATCGAGTCGAGCACCTGGTCAATTCCAATGCCGTCCATTTGAGCTTCGGGGCGCAACTGGACACGGTGACGGAACGTGATGCCCATGAGCGCTTTGACGTCGTCGGGTGTGATGAACGCGCGACCGTGCAACCACGCACGTGAACGGGTGGCAGCGAGAAGGCGGGTGGCACCTCGGGGAGAAACTCCCAAAGCGAAAGACGGTGCGCGGCGGGTAGCCTGCACTAAATCCACAATGTATTCGAGCACTTCTGGTGCGCAGTACACGTTTTGAGCACGCTGGCTGGCCTCCAAAATAGCGTCACGGCTCAGCGAAGGTTCGATGCGGGAGAGGTCGTGGGCGTTGAAACCGGCTGCGTGGCGGGTGAGGATTTCGACTTCGGTGTTCCGTGGAGGCAAGTCCAAAATGAGCTTGAAAAGGAAACGGTCCAGTTGCGCTTCAGGCAACGGATAGGTTCCGTCGTATTCGACCGGGTTCTGGGTAGCTGCTACCAAAAACGGTTCGTCGAGCTTCCGGGTGAGACCGTCAACCGAAACCTGGCGTTCTTCCATGGCTTCGAGAAGAGCGGACTGGGTTTTGGGCGGTGTTCGGTTGATTTCGTCAGCGATGAGAATGTTGGTAAAGACAGGTCCTTCGCGGAATTCGAAGCTCGACGTCTGCGCGTTGTAAATCATGGACCCCGTCACATCACCAGGCATGAGGTCTGGCGTGAACTGGATACGTGTCGATTCAAGGTCCAAAGCGCTGGCGATCGACCGGACCAACAAGGTCTTGGCAACACCTGGCACACCTTCGAGAAGCACGTGCCCGCCGGACAGGAGGGCAACCAGAATCCCTTCAACCGCCTCGGTCTGCCCGACAACCGCCTTGCCTACTTCTGCGCGCGCCTTTTCGAAGCTTTCACGAAGTTCACGGTCCGTTTCGTCGAGCTGATGCTCAGAGGCCCAGCGCTGGTCAGCTTGTTCTGAGTGCGCGTTCGGGTGTGCTTGCTCCTGTGGAAGCATCTGTTGCTGAGCATACTGTTGCCCCTGGGGCTGGAACTGCTGGTAATCCGTTCCCTGCTGTGGCTGCTGGAACTGCTGATATGGAGCCTGCTCTGGGTTAAACGGCTCTTGCTGTGGCGTCTGCTGCTGATATGGCTGGCCCTGAGCTGGCTGACCTGGGGGGGTCTGTGGCTTTTCAGGTGTGGTCATAGTGCGCGGACCTCTCTTTCGATATTCGCGATTCGAGTTGCAAGATCTGATAGCTGTGCGTCGTTCTCGGGGACAGCTGTGATGAAAAGATACTCAAGTTCGGCGTAATCGTACCCGGTGCGGGAAGCGACAGCCTGGCACACCTCGGCACTTTCCGCATTGGCCGGAACTGCCAGGGTTCGCCCCATCTTGACGAGTGCAGATGCGCGAAGAATCCTGAGAGCCTCACTGCGATTACCCGTGCGGTGCATGAGTCCAGCCAAACCGGTGACGGTTTCGATGGGTGGCACTGTCACTGGAAGAGTTTCAACGGCAAGCGGGCCAAACCGGCGCCCTGCCCAGATGACTGCAACGAGGCCAATTGGCAATAGCCACAGAAGCGTCATGAAGAACCATCCAGGGACAGTGCTTAGCGGGTCGGCGCCTTCGTCAAAGTCGTACATCGCAAAGTAGATGACCACATTGGGTTTAAGCCCCGCGGTTCCAACCGACAGGGCAGCGTTGCCGTCTTCACGAAGTTTTGCGTTTGTGAACCATGTGCTTTCGCCCAAGACCGTGACAGACCCTTTGCCTTCTGGGGCATGAATGAGCGAATAGGCATCCCCGTCCGTGGGGTAGCAGCCTTCGTAGCCATTCCCGGAAAGAACTCGGTAACCAGCACCATTACGTTCGACTTTTCCCGCCCTAGACGCAGGCCCAAAGTCACATGACGGTTCGGGGTGGGTGTTTGTATAGGTCGAGTCACCCGCGAATAACACGTGCGAGGAATAGCCGGCAACTTCAAAACCAGGGTCGACCAGCGCCAGATGTGAACCATGCTCCTTGACTGCGTCACGAATTCTGTTGCGTTTGGCCTGTTCAACTGTGTCGGGGTTGAAAACCAATACGGTAGTGTCTGGGTCTTTAGCGCCAGCGAGCGCTTTCTCATAGTCTTCGGTCGTCGAGACCTTCACTCCGTGAGACCGGAGCACACCTGCAAGTGCCGCCGTACCGTCTTCGCCCGTGTTGTCGTAGTGCAGGTAGCGTTCCTCTCCAGCGTCCGTGGAGCTTAAAAAACCAATGATCGCGGCAATGAGGACGAGCGCAACCACCACGATCCACACGACAGCGGATTTACCGAAAGCAGCGATTTTTTGACCTGCGCTCGCAGAGGTGTCGCCAACGGTTCCGCGCACTGCAACGTCAAGATGTGCGCTCATGCGTCAACCTTTTCTGGCGTCGTTTTAGTCACTTGAGTGACCTTGGCGTCAACAGCCTGGGTAAAAGCGTAGTCCTCCTGGGTGGCCTGGTATGTGCTGAAACTCACCGCGTCAAACAGGTTGGAGGCTTCGCTGAGGTCTTGCCCGAGGTGTGGATAGGTTGTGGCGGCGCTTTGCGTGAGTTCGTGTGCTGTGGACGAAGCTCTGAGCTCGACGGCTCCAGCCCGAGCCAAATGGGCGACACTGGCACGCACCATTTCTTGAACCGCGGTATTCCAGTCGCCCTTGGACGCCGCATCAGCAGCCCGTTTCCGATACTCACTGGGTTTCTCAACTCCAGCGACGTCAGTTTTGTCGAACAGCTGCGGTGAGAAAGCATCGCCCGTACCGCGATTCGCTCGCCACACAAAAAACACAATGATGCCCACAATGACCAGAGCGAAAACAATGATGAGCCACGGGTTATTCAGATCGAGCGCCTTATCGACGGCGTCATTCACTAGACGCTGAAAAGCGCGACCAATTCGTTCAAAGAACGAAATGTCAGAGTCGCGATACTCCGGTTTTGCCAGTTCCTTTTCTGCCCACCGGCGCGCCTCATCACGCCCGGGGGTAAGAGTTAGAATTGGGGAACAAATCACGTGGCCTCCTGCGGGATCGTGAGCCACTCATCTTTTGTCACCGATTCTCCCTCGTTGCGTGTGCGCGCCCGAATCTCATCTTCTGCCTCGCGCAACATCACCAGATCGAACCCTTCTAGGCGAATCTTTTGGTCAAAGAACACGACCACTACAAGCGCTGACCAATAGCCGTACATGAGCCCCGCTACGGCAATGCTCAACGCGATGAAGAACAGGCTAAACATGGCAAGGACAACCGATTCAAAAGCGGCTGTCCCGAACCCGGTCGCAATAGTCAGAATGGCCATGATGATTGGGACCAGGATGACCAACGGCGTCACGATGATCTGAACCACCTGGCTGGACAGAAAATATCCTAAAGCTAACTCGCCAAGAATCCGCCAGAAACCTTGATTGGTAAGTTTCCATGACCGCTTCACAGCATCTTTGACTGAAAGCCGCTCATATGTGATGAGAGGGCCCACAAACGCGAACTTGACCAAGAAGAACGCGCTCAAAACACCCCAAAGAGCACCACCTACAACGATCGCCAGGACTCCAGCGATTTCGTTCACCATAAGTGAAAGCACAATCGACGGGGCAAAGAAAGCGCAGGCTGAAACGATAAACCCGCCCAACAACGCAACGGTAAATCCCGCGAGAGCCCAGCGACGACCTCGGGCGCGTTTCCAGGCAAGTGACAGTGGCACTTTCTTGCCGTCAAAAGCGTCGCGGCCGGACGTGGCAGCGATTCCGGCGAAGAACTGAATGATGGTCAAGAACACGAACGAGGCCATAGCCGCCACGGTCTGAACGATGACGAACGCGCCGCTGGTCGCATAGTCATTTTCAGAAAGTGTGTTGAGGTAGTCGAACGTGAGCCACAAGAACGCGGCCCCAATCGCTCCTGCTAAAAGCGCCAGCAAAGTGGACACAATGACGGGCAGCCCAAAGTTCACTGCCGGAGACGTGCGCATCAAACGCACACTACAGTCCAGAATTTCGCCCACAGTCAGGGGGCGTTTGGGAATGACCCCCGCCGCAACAGGGGGAGTCCACGCATCAGACAGGGGCTGGGCAATCTCATGGGTATGACGACCTGTGCGCCAGTCCGTAGACACAGACCATGAGGCGCTTTGGGGACTAAACACGGCGCCTCCTCTGGTGTTCTACTGACAAATCTTCCTCAAGGGTACACAAAGATTCAGGGCACGCGTTCAGCATAAATGCACGTAAAGCGACTCAGGTCAATGCAACTTGAGACTCAGTAAAAAGTTGGCGCAAAATGTTGCCACACACGCGAAAAGTATCTAAACAATTGGGAACGCGCACACAGTATTGGACAATAGGGGTATGAACGCACGAATCTTGGTCGTAGACGACGACACCGCACTTGCTGAAATGATCGGTATCGTTTTGAAAAGTGAAGGGTTTGAGCCCCACTTTTGTGCAACAGGTGACGGTGCCGTAGAAGCATTCCGATCCGTGCGTCCCGACCTCATCCTGTTGGACCTCATGTTGCCAGGAAAAGACGGCTTGGAAGTGTGCCGTGAAATCCGAGAAGAATCCGGTGTGCCGATTGTGATGCTCACTGCGAAGTCCGACACGATGGACGTTGTGAAGGGCCTCGAGTCCGGAGCCGACGACTACGTCCCCAAACCGTTTAAACCCAAAGAGCTCGTGGCTCGCGTGCGCGCACGCCTACGCATGAGTGAACCCTCCGCTCCAGAAATTCTGAAGGTAGGCGACGTGTCGATCGACGTCGCCGGTCACACGGTAGAAAAAGCAGGCAAGCCCGTGAGCCTCACGCCACTGGAGTTCGAACTTCTGGTGGCCCTGGCACGGAAACCGTGGCAAGTGTTCTCCCGGGAAACCCTCCTTGAAGAAGTGTGGGGCTACCGTCACGCAGCTGACACGCGTCTGGTCAACGTTCACGTGCAACGTCTGCGGTCCAAAATTGAAAAAGACCCAGAGAAGCCTGACATCGTTGTTACCGTCCGAGGTGTGGGTTACAAGGCTGGTCACAGCCAGTGAGTCTGCGCCGGATTCAGGCGTGGATCCGCATTCTCTTTCGAGGAGTAGTTCGGACCTTTACGCACTCACTCCAGGTTCGCGTCGTTGCGGTGACCGTGGTGTTCACCATCGTCGCAATTTACGGAGTGGGCGCGTACTTGTCTCAACAAATTGCGCGCGGACTGTTTGAGTCCAAACAGTCCGATGTCTCAGCCACAACAAACGGCTATGTGGCAGAACTGGAAGCCCTGTCAGGCTTGTCGGATTCTCAAGAAGCCGCCGACGCCCTGAACGCACAGTTGCGTTCCATGCTGTCGCGCTCGTCCTTGCAACTACAAGCCATCGCACTTGAGCCAGCAAGCAATTCCACAGTGCCACCCCTCGTTGCCATCACAACTGGGTATGAACCGATTTCCATGTCGGACATCAGCCCTGAGCTACGCGAATCGATCCGTGAATCACCCGCGGGCAACCAAAAGTTTCAGTCAGTTGAACTGGCCGGAACAGAGGCCCCTGGGCTGATCGTCGCGCAGCGTCTGACGGTTAACGGGCAAGGCGACTTTATTCTGTACACGGTGGCAGACCTGACAGAGGAACAAGGGACCCTGGACTTTGTGCAACGTGCCCTAGGGGTTTCCGGCGTGGTTCTCAGCATTCTGGTCGGTGGAGTCGCATGGCTAGTGACCCGATTCGTCGTGGTTCCTGTCAAAGCTGGGTCTGAAGTTGCCCGCAAAATTGCTGACGGTGACCTCAATCAGCGCATGCCTGTCTCTGGTCATGATGAAATCGCAACACTGGCACAGTCATTTAACGACATGGCCGACAACCTGCAGGACCAGATTGAACGCATGGAGCGACTCACTGTCTTGCAACGCCAGTTCGTCTCCGATGTGTCTCACGAACTTCGCACGCCGCTGACCACCATCCACATCGCCTCGGACATGATCTTTGAATCACGCGACGAATTCGACGAATCGACCCGCAGATCAGCCGAACTGCTTAACTCGCAAGTCGAACGTTTCGAAGTTCTACTCGAAGATCTTCTGGAGATCTCTCGCCATGACGCTGGGGCGGCAAATCTGCTCGCCAAGCCTTTGGACATCACTGAGATCGTGTCCGAGGTCGTTGAAAGTGTGTCTATGGTCGCCAACCAGGCGAACACCGAAATCCTCATCCACGCGCCATCGGCACCCGTTATGGCTGAAGCAGACAGAATTCGTATCACCCGGATCGTCAACAACTTAGTAGTCAACGCGGTAGAACACGGCGACCAAAAACGGATCGACGTGTACGTGGGATCAAACGCACAAGCCGTCGCCGTTTCAGTGCGCGACCACGGAATCGGCATGACAGATGACCAACTAGAAAACGTTTTTGACCGATTCTGGCGAGCCGACCCCTCCCGCAAACGAACACTCGGCGGATCTGGACTCGGGCTTGCAATTTCACTCGAAGATGCCCACCTCCACAACGGATGGCTCCAAGTGTGGTCCCAAAAAGGAAACGGAACGTGCTTCCGGCTCACCATTCCGCGACGAGCAGGAAGCACCATTACGCGCTCACCGCTACCCCTACCCCCTGCAGACGCCCGTGTACAAGGTGCGTCAATCGTGGCCGGGCCATCCACCTCGGACGGCTCCGTTCGTGTGCACACTGGAAGCATCCCTATTGTGGTGGAAGAGGAGGACAGCTGATGCGCCGACTATTCGCAGTGCTCGCCTGCATCTTCCTGTTTGCAGGAGCCAGCGCTTGTGCCCGAATTCCGTCTGACAGCCAAGTGGGAACGATCACTGTCGACCCCGAATCGGGAGCCCAAACCCGAGTAGACGCCGAAGGACCCAAACCAGGTGACGGGCCGGATGCAATTGTGCGTGGCTTCATCACCGCAGGCGCCAGCTTTAACAACAACTTCAGCGTCGCACGTTCCTTCCTCACCGACTCACTGGCCGCAGAATGGAACCCCACATCGAGCGTCAAAATCGTCAAACGCGAAGTCAGCCTGGACTCAGTCACCACGAACATCGCAACCGACTCACAAACAGTGTCATTCGAGATCCCTGTGAGCGCCGGACTCGACGAAAGGGGAGTCTTCCACGAAAACGAAGCGGACACCTCGGCCACCATGGAATTCCACCTACGCCAAGTCAACGGTGAATGGCGTATCTCCGAAGCACCTGACGGGCTGTTGGTGTCCCGCACCAACTTTGACAACATGTTCCGCCCGATCCCTCTGCACTTCTACACCCCCGACTTCAACTACTTAGTCCCAGACCTACGGTGGTTCCTTCGCACTTCCTCCACCACAACGGACATGGTGCGCGCAACCCTGGATGGCCCCGCCAAATACCTGGCCGGCGCTGTCGTCTCTCCCATTCCCGACAACACTTCCTTGACACCTCAGTCAGTCACAATCCACGATGGCCAGGCCGAGGTGGGACTCAGTGCAACTGGCTTAGACAACAAAACGCGCGAACGGATTTTCACCCAACTCGAAACGACGCTCCTCTCGTTGGGATCCGTGACCTCGCTTCAACTTCAAACCCCCGACGCGACCCTCACTGGCGGAGTGTCGGTCAACGCTCGAGTTCCCAGCGAACCGGTTGCTGTTGCCATATCGAACGACTCCCTGGTTTTGCTCAATGGCAACGAACGAAACACCATCGACAAATCACCGCGCGTGGACGGGGGACGCGCGCCAGCTTTGAGCATGGACGCAGACGCGGTTGCGTGGTTGAGCAAATCGGGCAAAGAAATCAATCACTTTGACCGCGCACAAGGATCCTCCACTCAGATTCTTGTAGGACGTGACCTTCTTGCCCCCAGCTTTGACCGCTTCGGGTGGATCTGGACGGCAGAACGTGACGGAAACGATCTGATGGCAGTCCGCGCTTCAGGTGAGCTAGCGCGCATCAAGATTGGGTTCGTCAAGAATAAAGACATCCGAGCTATACGTGTTTCCCCAGACGGAACACGACTCATGGTTCTTTCCCACAGTAACGACGAATCACACATCGACATTGTGGGAATTGCCCGCGACAGCGAAAACAAACCCACCAAACTCACCGGCAACGGAACGCTAAAGGTAGCGACCGGATTTAAGAAAATCGAGGACGTTTCGTGGGCTGGTTCCCAAGACTTGGCGATGCTGGCGGCCCGCACCAAAGACGAGCCCGCCCAGCCGTACATTCAGAAAGTTGGAGGAAACTCTGAAGCGCTGGGAACCGTGTCCGAAGGTGTTTCCATCACTTCTGGCGCGGACACGTCGTCCGTGCGCGTGGGGACGCGCAACGGCGAACTTTTCACGTACACATCAGGCTCGTGGCAACGCCTGCTCGACTCCAACATCAAGGACCCCGCTTACCCCGGGTGACACATGCTCTCGGAGTTCGTCGACCTTCTGATTCCGCGCGTGTGTGCCGGGTGCGGTTGTGAAACTGTGTCCCTGTGCTCAGCTTGTGTGAGGAGCCTCGACACCGAACCTGTCGCCACCATGCCACGGTACGGAACGGTCAAAGCCTACGGGGCGGGTTCGTACGAAGGCGTGTTGCGCAACGTTATCGTCAACTACAAAGAACACGACCGACGCGACCTCGCCCCTGTTCTTGGGCTCATGCTTGCACGCGCAATCGCTAGCGCTCTTGCAGAGGCTCCTGTGAGTTCCACACCGGTACTGTTGGTGCCTGTGCCAGCTAGGGCCACCTCGGCCCGAAAACGCGGCGGAAACCATGTGGAAACACTCGCCCGCAACGCCGCTGAACACTTCATTCGTGACGGCTTCCCCATGCGTGTAGCGCCGGTTCTGGCGGTCCGTGGACGCGGCGATCAGGTGGGATCAGGGGCGCACGGGAGGCGCCGGAATGTGCGGGGAACCCACAGAATTTCCCATCCCGAGGTCGTTGCTCAGTGGCCACGGGATGTCCGGGTGATCGTTGTGGACGACATTGTGACGACTGGGGCGACGGTGGCTGAATCAGCGAGGGTTTTGCGCGAATCCCACATTGATATCGCCGCTGTTGCAAGTATCGGGATTACGGGCTCAGAGAATAGAAACTGCGAAGAAAATAGGGAAGAATGAACTATCACCATTTATGGTGAACAGTTTTCGAGGTGCAAAGGAGAGCATCGTGGACATCGTAGTCAAAGGACGCAACGTCACCCTTTCTGAAAGCTTCCGGTCGCATGTAGAGGACAAAGTCTCCAAAGTTGAACAACTCGCACCTCGCGCACTCCGCGTTGAAGTTGTTCTGACTCACGACCCCAACGTGCGTCAGCCGGAAAACACCGAGCGCATTGAAATCACGGTAATTGCTAAAGGGCCAGTCTTGCGTGCAGAAGCGACAGCGTCAGACAAATACGCCGCTTTGGACCTCGCCTGGGCGAAGCTGCTTGAACGTTTGCGTCGCGCACGTGACCGGCAGAAGATTTCGCGCCAGGGTAAGCACAGGAGTGCTTCGACGGCAGAAGTCTTGGCCAGCATGGAAGTCGTCGACCCGATCATTCCTTCTGAAGACGAGACGGACGAAAAGCGCGAAACACCCCAGAACATCGACCAGACGGGTGGACGCGTTCCATCAGAGGGTGACTCACCTGTGGTTCTCCGCGAAAAAACTTTCGCCGGAACCCCCATTGCGCTAGACGAAGCGATCAACCGCATGGAAATGGTGGGACACGACTTCTACCTCTTCATCGATGAAGCAAATAAGAAGCCGTCAGTGGTGTATAAGCGTCGCGGGTGGAGCTACGGCGTTATTACCTTGGACCCAGAACTGACTGAAGAGTAATTTCTGCGCATGTGGCCGGCCAAAGAGCCGGCCACATTGTGTGTTCGCCATTTAACCGCGCTAAACTGAGGCGCGGATTTATCATGCGGTAAACCGTCCGCCTAACAGTCGAGGAGAATCGTGGCCAATATCCTGGAGAAGTTGCTCCGGAGGGGTGAAGGACGCACACTCAAAAAACTGCGTAACTACACCACGGCGATCAACGAACTGTCGGAAGAGTTCGAAAAGCTGTCAGACACCGAACTTCGTGAAGAGACAGATCGTTTTAAAGAACGGTTCAAAGACGGCGAATCACTGGACTCGATTCTTCCCGAGGCGTTCGCGGCCGTCCGTGAAGCCAGCTCCCGAACGGTGGGGCTTAAACACTATGACGTGCAGTTGATGGGTGGTGCCGCCCTACACTTAGGCAACATTGCTGAAATGAAGACCGGTGAAGGTAAGACACTGGTTGCGACTGCGCCGGCATATCTCAATGCCCTGACCGGGGGAAGCGTTCACGTGGTGACGGTGAACGACTATCTGGCTAGCTATCAGTCTGAACTGATGGGCCGTGTTTTCCGTTTCTTGGGAATGGAAACGGGGTGCATCTTGGCTCAACAAACGCCTGATGTTCGCCGTAAGCAGTACGCCGCTGACATCACGTACGGCACGAATAACGAATTTGGTTTCGACTATTTGCGCGACAACATGGCGTGGACGGCCGACGAAAAAGTGCAACGTGGCCACTCTTTTGCGATCGTTGACGAGGTTGACTCAATTCTGATTGACGAAGCCCGTACACCATTGATTATTTCTGGCCCTTCTGAGGGTGATGCCGACCGCTGGTACGGCGATTTCGCAACCGTTGTGAAGCGTTTGAAGCGCGACCGTGACTACGAAGTCGACGAAAAGAAGCGCACCGTAGGTGTGATGGAAGCCGGTATTGAACGGGTGGAAAACTACCTGGGCATTGGCAACCTGTATGACGAAGCCAATACCCAGCTCATCAGCTTCCTCAACAACTCGATTCGGGCAAAAGAACTGTTCACCCGCGACAAGGACTATGTGGTTCTTGACGGTGAAGTGCTCATCGTTGATGAACACACGGGACGTATTCTTAAAGGCCGTAGGTACAACGAAGGTTTGCACCAGGCAATTGAAGCTAAAGAAGGCGTGAAAGTTCAGGCTGAGAACCAGACGCTTGCCACCATCACGTTGCAGAACTACTTCCGCATGTACGACAAACTGTCGGGAATGACAGGTACTGCAGAAACCGAAGCGGCAGAGTTCAACTCCACATACAAACTGGGTGTTGTTCCTATCCCCACCAACAAACCCAATCAGCGTGTCGACCACACAGACATCGTGTACCGCAACATGGAAGTGAAGTTCAACGCGGTCGTCGACGACATCGCTGAGCGTCACGAAGAAGGACAGCCCATCCTGGTGGGTACCACCAGCGTGGAAAAGAGCGAATACTTGTCCCGCTTGCTCGCCAAGCGTGGAGTTCGCCACGAGGTTCTCAACGCTAAACACCACGAAAGGGAAGCTGCGATTGTCGCACTTGCCGGTCGGAAGGGTTCGGTTACCGTGGCCACCAACATGGCCGGGCGCGGTACAGACATCATGTTGGGTGGTAACGCTGAACACCTGGCTGTTGCCGAAATGGAAAAGCGCGGATACAACCAGCACGAGGACCCTGAAGCTTATGAAGAAGCGTGGCAGGATGTCCTGGCTGAGATTGAAGAGCGCGTAGAGGAAGAAGCTAAAGAGGTTCGTGAGCTCGGTGGTTTGTACGTTCTGGGTACTGAACGCCACGAATCGCGCCGTATCGACAACCAGCTCCGAGGTCGTGCTGGCCGTCAGGGCGACCCAGGTGAATCGCGGTTCTACTTGTCACTGACCGATGACTTGATGCGCTTGTTTGGTGCAAATGCGGCTGAGCGTATTTTGACGATGACAAAAGCGCCGGAAGATGAGCCGCTTGAATCGAAGCTGGTGACTCGCGCGATTTTGTCTGCTCAGACTCAGATCGAGCAGCGTAACGCTGAACAGCGTAAGAACGTTTTGAAGTACGACGATGTTCTCAACCGTCAGCGCACGGTGATCTACGGTGAGCGCAACAAGGTTCTTGAGGGAGAAGACCTCGCCGAACAGGTTGCGAACTTCCGAGAAGACGTTATGCAGGCATATGTGAACGGTGCGACCTCGGGCAGCCCAGAAGACTGGAACTTGGACGAACTGTTCAGCGCCGTTGGCGAACTTTACGAGCCTACTATCACAGCTGAAGAGCTTGTGGAAGACGCCGGCGGTAAGGCTTCTTTGACGCGCGACAAAGTCTTCACTGAGCTTTTGTCCGACATGGAAGTGGCCTACGGCGACCGCGAGGAGCAGCTGGGCGAAGAAGGCGCACGCGAAATGGAACGTCGAGTTATCCTCAGCGTGATCGACAAGCGGTGGCGTGATCACCTGTACGAAATGGACTACCTCAAGAACGGGATCGGCCTGCGCGCTATGGCACAGCGCGACCCTCTTGTGGAGTACCAGCGTGAAGGCTTCGACATGTTCAACCAGATGCAAGAAGGCATCAAGGAAGACGTGGTTCGTCTGACCAACACGCTCGAGGTTAAGGTGACCGTCAACCCAGGGAAGGATCTAGAAGATCCGTCCGATGACTTTGTCGAAGTCGAGGCTGAAGAGCTCAAGCAGAAGAAGACTAGACTTCTCTTGTCTGCGCCTTCTGAAGACGGCGGAACCGAAGTGACCCCAGAAGACGAACCCCAGGATGAAGCTCCGAAGAACCGTCAGCAACGCAGGCAGGCGAAGAAAAAGAAGAAGCGCTAGCTGTATGAGGTCATGAGGTTGTTGACTCGTGTCGGTGTCGCAGAGGCGGGCGGTTGCCCGTCGTGAGCGCCGTGGGGACGGTGGTAGTTGTAGTGCCGGTTCCACACTTCGAGCGCGGTAGCGCGTTCGTCTTCTGAGTGCCAGGTGCGAGCGTAGAGAAACTCTTCGGCGAGGATCCGGTTGTAGCGCTCGACTTTGCCGTTGTGTCGGGGCGTGTATGGGGTGATGCGCTGGTGTCGGCTGGTCCCGACTGCGTCGCGGAAAGTTGCGGATCGGTAGCAGGAGCCGTTGTCGGTCACGACGCGCTCGATCCGGGTGATGCCGTGCTCGGCGAACCAGGCTCTGGCCCGCTCGAGGAACGCGACGGCAGTGACGGCTTTCTCGTCCGGTAGCGCTTCGGTGTAAGCGAGTCGGGTGTGTCCGTCGATGGCCGAATGCAGATAGACGTACCCGGTCTTTGTTCCGCGGGTCTTCTTACGTGCAACAGCTTTGGCTTTCTCGCTGCCTTTGCCGTGCACGCGCCACCCGCCGCCGTCGGGGATGCGCCCGACCTTCTTCACGTCCAGGTGCACCATGTGGCCGGGACGTTTGGTGGTGATGTGTTGCGGTTCCCGGTTCGTCTCGCCGTTGGGGTCAATAAACTTGCGCTGGTTCAGGCCCAGCTGCGCGAGGAGCCGGGTGATGGTGCGCCGGCTGACCGGTGTTCCTGCTTGCTCGAGCTCGAATGCGATACGCGACGCCGACCATTTATGTTCTCGTCGCATTGACTCGATCTGCTGCACGAGGCGGCCAGGCGTTGCAGATGGTTGTCGGATAGGAGACGACGAGCGGTCCAGTAGGCCGACCTTCCCGAATCGTTTGTATCTGTTGACCCATTTCGAGGCGGTCGCACGGGAGACCCCCATCTCGGCGGCAACATGAGAAATGGGTCGAGTCCGACAGCGCGCGACGAGTCGACGACGACCTTCGACCGTCAGGGGAGAGTTTGCGTGCGTCACTTGACCACCTCGCTCTCGACGGGTGCAATCAGCCGAAGAAGCGGAACTGCGAGCAGTAGTGCCGTGGTGGTCACGAGCACGGCTACCCAAACGGGTCCGAGCGCGCCCGGCATAACGCTGAGTGCGGCAGAGGCGAGCACGGGACCGACGGCTGCGCCCACGTTGAGTGCCGCTGTCGCGTATGACCCCGCCATGGTGGGCGCACCCGCCGCGGCATAAAGCACTCGCGTGATCAGAGTGCTCCCGACGGCGAACCCCACCACTCCCTGAGCGAAAACGAGACCGAGCAGGGCAACGGGGTTCGTTGCGAAGAGCGCCAGCGCGACCCACCCGAGCACCAGAACGCTGCCACCGCCCACGATGACGATGCGGGGTCGGGCATCCGAGAGCCGTCCCGCAACGGTGACGCCGATGAAGGAGCCGACGCCGAAGAGCACAAGCGCCACCGGCACCCACCACTGGGTCAGGCCGGCGGTGTCCGTAACGATCGGCGCGAGAAAGGTCAGCGTGGCGAATGTGCCGGCATTCACCAGGGCAGCGAGCAGCATCGTTAGGACGAGGCGCGGGGAGGACAGCTGCGCCAGCTCCACGCGCAACGAGGTCGAGGACGACTCCTCCTTTGACGAGTCGTCGGCTTGAGTGGTGAAGCCCGCAGCGATGCCGATCGCAGCGGGGATGCAGAGAAGTGCGATCGCCCAGAACGTCGACTGCCAGTTGAGTGCCGTCCCAAGTAGCGTACCCGCGGGGACGCCTGCGACGGTGGCGACGGTGGTACCCGCCAGCAGAACCGCCACGGCCCGACCTTTGGCATCGGGTGCTACGAGTTTTGTTGCCGCACCCAACGCGACCGCCAAGAAGCCTGCATTGACGATCGCCGCGATCACGCGCGTGATAAACAGAACAGTGAAGTCCGGGGTGAGAGCCCCGATGATATGGGTCAGCGCGAAAACGATCACGCAACCCAGGAGTGTCGCTTTTACAGGGAGGCGACGAGTGAACGCGGCCATCACAGGTGCACCGATTACCATCCCTGCGGCGAACGCCGACGTCAGGAGACCAGCGGTCCCAACTGAAACGCCGAAGTATGTGGAAATGTCGGGCACGAGGCCGGCGAGCATGAATTCGGAAGTACCCATGGCAAAGACCACCAGGGCAAGAAGATAAAGAGCGAAAGGCATCGAGATAGCTCCGAAGCGAGAGTACGAACAGGAGATCGTCTCGTCACCACGGTCAGCGCCCAAGGAGCACCCGAATGACATGCTGCGCGTAGCGGGCAGCAGGGAGCTAGGGGCTCAGCTGAGGTGAGGGGCTGACGGCGTGACCGAAAGCCCCTGAGTGTCCGATTCAGGGCTCGACATACGACTCATCGTAGCCGCTTACGTCGCCACCCCCAAAGCACGTCAACAACCTCATGGCCAGCAACAGCTAGCTCGTGTGAGGCTGTGCCAGTGTGCGTGGCCATGCTAGACGATTACGAGTTCGTGCAGAACCCAACGCCCGGACGTGCTTTCTAGGCGCAACGCAACTGCGCGTCTGCGGTCAGGGCTCATGATATTGACGCTTGCTTCCACCACGTTTGGGTTCAGATGACACACTCGGACGGCGCCTGGTGAAATACGGGCTGCCGGTGCCGGGCGCGTGCGAGCCAGTTTGGTTCGTACTTGGGCAAACCTGCGTAAGCGGTCAATGAGTTCAGGGGTTGCCCATCTGACGAGCGTTGAAGCGGAGCGGCGCCCTTGGAGGATTTCAACGCACGCAACGGCCAGAGCCGTCACCACGTTGTCAACTCCGCTGGTCTCCACGCGTGGTTCGCGAGGAGTTGCTGGAGTGGGGCGGGTGTGTGATGTGCGCGCGTGTGGTTTACGAATGACGGGCGCATCGAGTTGTGCGGTCATGGCACGATCAGTTCCTGTCCGGGGAAGATCAAGTTGGGATTCTTTCCGATTGTTGTGCGGTTCGCGTTAAACAGCGCGTCGGGGTCGACGTGCATCTTCTGCGCGATTTTCCATAGCGAGTCGCCCGTGCGAACTGTGTAGGTTCGCTGTTCCTTGGGTGCTGGTTTCTTCTTAAGGGCGGGCTCGCTTGTGCGTGCCGGTGAGTGCGCGGGTGGCGCACTTTCCCGAGGTCGTTCAGAGTTGGTGGTGGGCCACGTGGGTGAGGGAAGTGGCGGTCCAGGTGTTTCTACGTGGGGTGATGCCAAAGTGCTTGTGGGCCATATGGGTGACGGAGTCGTGAGCTCAGGTGCTTCTATCGCATGCGAGGGCGGACTGCTGGTGGGCCACATGGGTGAAGCGGTGGCCTGGGACGCGCTCGCAATGACGAGTCCAACAGCAACAGCGATACCTTTTTTGAAGTGAGTAGGGGCTAACCAGAGTGCGAGTTGGGACAGTGCGTGGCCGCGCTGAGGAGCAAAGTGGCGAACGCACCAGGCGGTGAGCACCGCCATAACTGCGAGCTGAAGCCGGATACCGGCAACAATTGCTAAGCCTACGCAAACAGCGATGAGCGCCATACTCAGATCGCCCGATCGTATTGCTTGAAGGGCGGGTTGGTGCCATAGGGCAGCCATACAACAGAGAGCCACATGAGCTACTGAGACACCGATTATCCGACGAAGCATGTTTCCTCCTTGAAACACCAATAATTGAATATACCCATGGCGTGACTCTAAAAGTCAATGATGTTCGAATAACTATTTTTCGGGTATGACAATATGTCGGTATGACAGATCGATGGGACCAGCTTTTTGACGATATGGCGGCACGCCTAGACTCCAGTGATGCGTATGAACGCATGGGGCAACAGGCTGATCTGGTGGAGGAGGCGTTTGCCGAACGGAGCTTAGCGGAGAGGCTGTCCGGGGCTCATGGGCAAAAGGTCACGCTGTGGGTCGAAAAGCGGGGGATTAGCGGAGTCGTTGACCGATGCGGCAGTACATGGGTCGTGCTGGTGCAGGAGGCACGAGCGGTATTGGTGATGCTTGCTCATGTGGAACTTGTTCGCATGGCGTCGCGGGTCCACGGTGAGCCGGGGATGATGAGTGCGATGTCGGTGTTACGTGCGTGGGCTCGTGAGAGGGTTTTTGTGCGCGTGGAATTTGCTGGCGGTTTCACTGAGGGGAGTATTGATGCAGTGGGCCGCGACTATGTGCAATTGCGGTCTGGTGGAGAGTTTGATGTTGTGCCACTGGCTGGGATTCGCGCAGTGTGGGCGCTTCCCGAATAGTGACTAGTTCCGTGAAAGCGATTCGACTTCTTCTTGAGCCTGGCGATACATGCGCTGGATGTAGTCTTCCAGTTCTCCTTTTTCGACGCGCCACTGTCCGCGTCCCCCGACTTTAATTGCGCGCAGTTCGCCTGAGCGCACCAAAGCGCGAGCTTGTGCGATCGAAACGCTCAGTATTTCTGCTACATCGGTGAGGGGGAGGAATCGAGTTTCAATAGCCATGAGGGTTCCCTTTCGTGTGAAACGTACATAGAATGAATGCAAATGGACGAAAAAATGCCATTTGATATCAAATGATACCATTTGACGTTGGAGTTTCGTTCACTGTCATGTAGTTCAACGGAGAACAACCATGAAAGAAACACCCAGATTTACTCTCCCTCGAATGCGAGATCCGCGAGTTCTCGTGGGAATCATCCTCGTGATCGCCTCGCTCTTAGGTACGTGGGCTGTCATCACGCGCGTTGCAAACACCGTCACCGTGTGGGCGGCGTCTAAACCACTTGCTTCGGGAAGCACCATTGACCACGACTCACTCACTGCAGTTGAAGTGCGACTTCCAGATACAGAGGACAAGTATGTGCGCGCAGATCAGTCCTCGCCTGTCGGTATGTCTGTCACTGGTTCAGTCGCTGCAGGTGAACTGGTTCCCGCGTCTGTTCTCGTTGATCCTGCTCGTTTGGAAGGCCGCGTGATCGCGTTGGATATCCCGGGACACCTGCCGCAAACAGTTCAAGTGGGTGCTTTTGTCGACGTGTGGGCAACGGATACGAAAGACGAAGAAGCTCAACCTGTTGAGGTGCTTTCGCGTGCCCATGTGCATGCGGTGGGACGTGACGAAGGCGGTTTCACCTCGACTGCTGGCACGCGCCTTGAAATCTATGTGCCTAATGACAAGCTCCAACAGGTACTCGAAGTCGTCGCGACTGATCACCGGGTCTCGATCGTGGCGTACCCCAAGGAAACCTCATGACCATTCACGTCATTGTTGCAGTCGACGTGGAGTTCGAAGCGCAACTGGTGTCTGTTCTCAACGATCTTGACGGAGTTTCAGTTCACGCCCGCCCTGCTGACGAAACCGAGCTCCTAGCGGCAGTTGTTGCGGGAACTGGCGATGTGGTCATCTTGGGTGAGTACTTCACCGGAGCCGACCGTGAGTTGGTCCGTCGGATTCGCGGGAACTCAGGAAAGGTGTTGGGCTTCGGTGAAGCTGATTCAGCAGTTACAGCGTGGGATGTAGACGAACATGTGTCACCGTGGGCATCGCCCAATGAACTCGCTGCGGCTTTGAGGCGTGTTTCAGCATCGGTGATAGCTCCGCCCAAACCTGATTTCGCCCCCGCACCTTCACCTACCGCACAAGGAAAAGTCATTGCGGTGTGGGGGACAGGCTCAGCGCCGGGGCGTTCAACGGTCGCCGCTAATCTGGCGCATGTTCTTGCACAACACGACTCAACAGTTCTCGTCGACGCTGATACGGTGAACTCTGTTCAGGCAGCGCTCTTAGGAATTCTGTCTGACACTCCTCAACTGGTCACCCTGTGTCGGAATGTCGAAAACTTGACTGCCAACACAATCGAAGAGTCTGTCACCGTGCTTGATCCAGACTTTCATGTGGTGACAGGTCTGTCGCGGGCAGTGAGGTGGCCGGAAGTGAAACCGGCGCACCTGGCCGAGGTGTTACAGACTTTGCGCGCCCACTACACCTGGGTCGTGGTGGATATATCGGACAGGATTGATCCCGACGACGACTTTGCCGACCCGTACTATGACCGGCATAGCGCGACTCGAGTAGTTCTGGACGGAGCAGACCATACGGTTGTTGTGGGAACGGGAGACCCCATGGGGCTTAAGCGACTCGTAGAACTCCTGGACAGTGACCGCATCCGCAACCTCCCCGATTTCACTACTGTGATTAACCGGGTTCGGGCGAGCGCGGTTGGACAGTCACCAGAGAAAACGCTTTCGGCCACACTGTCAAAGTTCACGCATGTCAACGACCCTGTTTTTATCCCCGAATCCGTCAAAGACGTCGACCGAGCGGTACTTGCCGGTCGGACGGCAACGGAACTGACACCTCGGGCGCCCTTTTCCCTAGCCATTACAGAACTGAGCGAACGGTTTGCGCCACGCCGAGCCGAACCTTCGCGCACACGCAGGCGAAAGCGGAAGATGGCAGTATGAGCGTTCGAGCGTACTTCCCACTGACAGTTTCCGAATTTCGCGCGTGGCCCAACGTCACGCCCTCTATCGCGTTCACCCCACACCCGCGCACGCACGGCCTCAAAGGCGACGCACTCGACGAAGTCGAATGGTTGGCGATGAGCTACGCTGCCGCAGCTCTTGAAGAACACGCAGCCCAGGCTGGCGAAGGCCGCGTGGTGTTGGCAGCTGACATCCCAGCACCCAAGAACACAACGGACGCTGGGGGTAACGTGTTGGCGTTTGAACCCGCTCAGTTCGACCCGTCCAAAGTGGTCAGTGCGCATATCGACGACCCGGACGAACTGAGCCGACTGGGCAGCGACGCTCAGGCCAATCTGTCGATTCTGCGCGACACGTCCTTGGTGTGGTACGACGCCTCAGAGTTTCGCGAGCTTATCGAGCTGACGCTGAAGTAGTTTGCGGGCAGTGGGCTCAGCTTTGCTTTCGAGCGCAGGGCCAACAAACGGAACGTTGATCCCCAGAGTGGCATCGACTGTAACCGTTGATGAGCCTTCTTGGCCCTCGACCGTGATGTGGGCTTCCACTTTGGCTGGAATGCCAGGTGCATACGCTTGATATGAGACAACTCCGCCGTCGCTTTTCGCAGCGGGAACACGGGCCTCCTGCGTGACGCGCACATTGGGTGAGACGAACTGTGCGAACTGGGACGGAACCTGGTCCTTATCAACGGGACACGCGACACGTACGTGCCAACCGGAATCAACGCCACCTTCACGCGAGAACTCAAAATCGTGTTCCTTCCAGAACTTTTCAGAAGCAAGTAATTCGAGAAGTTCTTGAGGCGACCGGTCATAGTTCTGATGCATGCGAATGGACTTCATGAGGCAAGTGTTACACGTCTGAGTTATTTCTGACGAAGACCAGGCCCAATACTTCGAACCAAGCACATATTCGACGTACAGTAGAGACAAGTTCAAGGATGAACACGAGGAAACAACCCTACATAAGAGGTGAAAAAGTGACCGAGGTCTACCCGGCCGAGATCGCCCAAGCATGGCACTCATTGACAGGGCACACCCCGCCCAACAATTTGCTTGAAACCTACTACCCGCGCATAGCTTCTTCGGACTTCGAAACCTTCGGGGCTAAAACGCTCGCTGCCGTAGCGCTCCACCATTGGGAAGTGGCCGGTCAATACACTGGTGAACAAGCGGTTATCGACATCCACAACCCTCAACCATCCGACCCTGACTACTCTGGTAGTCGCACCGTAATTGACATTGTGGTCAGTGACATGCGCTACCTGCTGTCTTCCCTGACCGCAGACCTTACGGGCGAAGGTTACGCTGTTCGAGCCGTTCACCACCCCCAAATCATCACCGAACGAACCGGTGACGACCTGCGCATCATCGCGCCCCAGGGTACGGCACACACCACGGAGACAGCCACCTCGGTCCTGCCCATCATCACCGCCGACGCCACCAAAGATAACGAAACACTGGAGTCGTGGACGCACATTGAAATTGAGGCGATCCCCGAATCCGAATTTGACACTTTGCGTAAGAAGATCGCGCAGACCATTGAGTTCGTAGGTGCGGCAGACCGCGACCGCGAAGACATGGCGGCAAAGGCTAAAGAAATCGCAACGGAGCTTCGCAACCAACCTCCTGGGATCGATTTGCGGACAGAAGCAGCCCAGGCGGCCGATCTTCTGGACTGGCTCGACGGGCGATTCGCGTTCATGGGATACCGCGAATACCGCTTGGAAAACAACGGCGAAACTACCTCGCTTGAACCAATTCCTGGAACAGCCCGCGGTATCAGCGCTCTGCGCGAACCCAAAACGTCCCCACTGTCACGGGCAGTTGCGTCACACGCATCGGACCGTCACGTCTTGGTGCTCACCAAGGCGAACTCGCGCTCCAAACTCATTCGTCGTGGTTTCCTGGACTACTTGGGTGTCAAAACATTCGACGAAAATGGCCGCATCATCGGTGAACGCCGTTTTGTAGGCTTGTACACCTCGTCGATGTACACGGCTTCGGTTCTGACGATCCCGGTGGTGCGTGAAAAGTGTGAATGGATCCTGCGGGAGTCCGGAATTTCACGCAACACGCACTCGGGGGATGAACTGGCATCGATTCTCGAAACCTATCCGCGTGACGACATGTTCCACGCGACGAAGGAAGAGATCCTCGACATCGCAATGTCGGTGGTCAACCTGCAAGAAAAGCGTGAAGCATCCGTTTTCATCCGCCGGGACACATATGAACGTTACGTGTCGGTGTTGGTGTATGTTCCACGCGATCTGTACGACACCGCTTCGCGCACGCGGGTCGAAAATGTGTTGCGCGAACTCTACCGGGCAAGCAGTGTTGACTTTGACGTGTTGCTCTCTGACTCAGCTCTGGCTCGTTTGCACTTTGTTGTGCGGGTTGACCCCAAGGACCTGTTGCCAGAGATTCCTTCAGGGCAGGTGTCGAACCGGATCCGGGGTGCTCTGCGGTCGTGGAATGAAGATGTGCGCGAGTTCTTGTCGCCGTCCTCTGAACGTTTGAGCCATGCTGTAGCGCAACGGGGCGGACTGTGGGGACAAGCCTTCCCGCCGTCCTACCAAGACGACTTCACGCCGCACGACGCCGTTGCTGATGTTCAGCGCTTCGAAGCCATGGAAAGCGATGAGACGCCGTATGTGCACGTCACGCGGGCTAAGGGTTCGTCCAACCGTCACATCCGCTTGGCACTGTACCGCTTTGAGCCTGCCAACTTGAGCGACATCTTGCCGTACATGGCTAACTTGGGCGCCGAGGTCGTCGATGAGCGTCCGTACCACCTAGAACTCGCCGACGGCACCAGCCGGTACATTTACGACTTTGGTCTGGAATTCTCACAAGACGTTTCCGAATCTGACTTTGAACGGATTGAAGACGCGTTCAAAGCCGGGTGGCAAGGTAAGCGTGAACACGGTCGCATGGACAAGCTCATTGTGGCTGGTCTGACGTGGCAAGACGTCGCGCTTCTGCGTGGTTTCTCGCACTATCTGAGACAGAGTGGCTTCTCCTTGTCAGAAAAGAACATGGGGGATGTCTACTCGAGCCACCCTGAAATTTCGGGACTTTTGGTCGAGTTGTTCACCGCGAAGTTCGATCCGGACTTTGCACAGGACCGCGAAAGCGCAGTGGCAGAGAAAACGGAAGAAATCTACGAGGCACTCGCTCAGGTGACGTCCTTGGACGCTGACAGGATTTTGCGTGCCACCGCCGAGGTGATCGCGGCTACCGTACGCACGAACGTGTTCCAGCGTGATGAGAACGGTGATCCTCGCCCGGCAAACGTATTCAAGATCAAGCCGGAGCTTCTCGAGTTCAGTCCTAAGCCGCGCCCAGCGTTGGAAATGTTTGTGTACTCGCCTGAAGTTGAGGGTGTCCACTTGCGGTTTGGTCGCGTGGCACGTGGTGGTCTGCGCTGGTCTGACAGGCGAGATGACTTCCGCACTGAAGTGTTGGGCCTGGTGAAGGCTCAAATGGTGAAGAACGCGCTCATTGTGCCTACAGGAGCTAAGGGTGGGTTCTACCCTAAGCGCCTGCCAGATCCTGCTGTGAACCGCGATGCGTGGGGTGCGGCTGGGCAGGCTGCTTATGAAGTCTTCATCAGTTCGCTCCTGGACGTGACCGACAACCTGGTGGTTGAAGACGGTAAACAGAAGACGGTGCACCCAGAACGTACGGTTCGTTACGACGAAGACGACACGTATCTTGTGGTCGCAGCCGACAAGGGCACGGCCAGGTTCTCTGACGTCGCGAATAAGATCGCGGTGGACCGGGGCTTCTGGCTCCAAGATGCCTTCGCTTCGGGTGGTTCAACTGGGTATGACCACAAAGCCATGGCGATTACGTCCCGCGGTGCGTGGAAGTCGGTTGAACGTCACTTCCGCGAGCTGGGTGTCAACACAGCAACGGACGACTTCACTGCTGTAGGTATCGGTGACATGAGCGGTGACGTGTTCGGTAACGGAATGTTGCGTTCCGAACACATCCGTCTGGTGGCGGCCTTTGACCACCGTGACATTTTCATCGACCCATGCCCGGATGCGGCGACCTCGTATCACGAGCGGAAACGCCTGTTTGAACTGCCGCGTTCTAGCTGGCAGGACTACAACCGGGACCTGATTTCCGCTGGCGGTGGAGTGTTCTCGCGGTCCTCGAAATCGATCGAAGTCTCACCTGAAGCAGCTGAAGCTTTGGGGATGAAAGCTGGTGCGTACACGGCACCCGATCTGATTCGTGCAATTCTGTGCGCCCCGGTTGATCTGGTCTACAACGGGGGAATCGGAACGTACATCAAGTCGGAGGCTGAAACCCACGCGCAAGTAGGAGACAAGGCCAACGACGCGGTCCGAGTCAACGGAGCGGATTTGCGTGCCCGTGTGGTAGGCGAAGGTGGAAACCTGGGTGTCACGCAGCTGGGTCGTATTGAAGCAGCGTTGAACGGTCAGAAGATCAACACTGACGCTGTCGACAACTCAGCAGGAGTGGACTCTTCGGACAACGAAGTGAACATCAAGCTTCTTCTGTCCACGCTGATTGAGCACGGCGAGTTCCCGGCAGAAGACCGTGTGAACGTTCTGGAATCAATGACTGACGAAGTCGCTGATCTGGTTCTTGCCAACAACTACTCACAGAACGTGGCGATGGGTGAGGCTCGCAGTAACAGCCTGCGTCTCACTGGCACACTGAGCCGTCTGATGAAGTACTTGGAGAACAACCAAGGCCTAGACCGGATCGTTGAGTTCCTCCCAACTAGCAAGGAACTCAACAAGCGGGTAGCTGAACAGGGTGTAGGACTCACCTCGCCAGAACTGGCCGTTCTGCTCGCATATGTGAAGATGAACGCGGCCGATGCGATTCTTGCTTCTGACGTTCCAGACGAACCGTTCATGAAGAAGCACGTGTTGCAGTACTTCCCCAAAACGCTCACGGAGAAGTACGCTGAACAGCTCACCGAGCACCCGCTGTTCCGGGAAATTGCGACGGCACACCTGGTGAATCGCATGGTTGACCGAGGGGGCCTGACATACATCTTCCGACTCGTGGAAGAAACCGGTGCGTCGATTCCACACATCGCTCGCGTGTTCACCACGGTGAGTGAAGTGTTCGACCTCGATGAACACTTCGACGAGATCTTTGCGCTGGACAACAAGGTCGACACTGCGACTCAAGTTGCTTTGCAGAACAACTACATTCGTCTTCTGGACCGGGCTTCGCGCTGGTTTGTTAACCAGGCGCCGGACTTCTTCGTAGTCGAAGATGAGATTGCGCGTTACCGGCCAACGGTGACTGAGCTTCGCCCACAGTTGCCAACTCTGGTGCGAGGCTCTGACCGTGACAAGCTCGAAGGTCGGGTTGGTGACTTTGTGCGCCGCGGTGTTCCCACCGCGCTGTCGTACCGTGCAGCGGGAATGCTCGACGAGTACGCGTTGCTCACGGTCGCGCAAATTGCGGCAACCTCGGAAGCAGAAGCAGACGAGGTCGCCGAAATCTACTTCGGTGTGACTGAGCTGATCCACGGGGTCAAGATCCTGGAGAACATTGGCGCTCTGGACCGCTCATCGCGGTGGACGGCGCTTGCTCGTGGCGCGTTGCGGGACGATTACTACCAAGCAGCCGCGGCGATTGTGGATGCGGTACTGGAGTCGACGCATTCAGATAGGGCCACGGCTCAGGACCGCTCGGATGACCGTCTTGCTCAATGGCAGGTTCACAACGAAACGTCCTTGCGTAAGGTCCGCGAAACCGCGCTCGAGGTCTTTGCACTCGACCACGTTGACCAGGCGCCTCTGTCCGTGTTGTTGCGCATGATTCGTTCGCTGGTGCGTTCGACTGTGTACCAGTCTCAGCTGGACTAGCAGATGAGCGCATTCGCTGATCTGCTGCACAGTAAGGGAATTACCGACGAAGACGATATCGAGTGGTTGCATCTGCTTGTTGAAGACTGGCAGATGATCGCTGATCTGGCCTTCTCTGACCTTGTCTTGTGGGTGAAAGAGGGCGACACGTTCACGGTTGTGGCTCACTGTCGACCCAACACGGGGTCGACAGTGTACCCACATGACGAGATCGGGACCGTGGCAAACGATGCCGAAAGGTCGCTGATTTCTGATGCGATGGAGTCCGCTCAAACCCGCCAGTACGGTTCGGATGAGGGCCTGTTGCAAGGAGCCGAGGCCGTTCCAGTTGTGCGTGACGGCTCAGTGATCGCGGTTCTCACGATCCATTCGGACGTGGAGCGCAAGGCTAACTATTCGCGCATGGAACGCAATTATCGTTCGGCCGGCGTGATGCTTTTGTCGATGATTGCGGAAGGGTACTTCCCTGATGTGGAAGCCCCGTCGGGTGTGCGACGTGGTGAGCCTCGCGTGGGCGATGGCATGCTCGTTCTCAACCGTGAAGGTCGTGTGCGGTATGCCTCGCCCAATGCGATTTCGGTTTTGTACCGCTTGGGGTACAAAGGCGAGCTCGAGGGCCGTTATTTAGCGGAATTGATGTCGGATCTGCTGTCGAAGCTACGACCGGTTGACGAAATCCTTCCGTTGGTTCTCACCGGGCGGGCTGCGTGGCGCACAGAGCTGGAGTCGAAGAAGGTTTCGGTGGCCCTGCGTTCCATTCCGTTCCGTCGTGGGGAGTTCCGTACTGGGGCGCTGTTGCTGGTGCGGGACATTTCTGAGATTCGTCGGCGTGAGCGTGATCTGTTGTCCCGGGACACGATGATCCGGGAAATGCATCACCGAGTTAAGAACAATCTGCAGACAGTGTCGGCGCTTTTGCGTCTGCAGAAGCGGCGGGTGGAGTCCCCGGCAGCGCGGGCAGCTTTGGAAGAAGCGATGCGCAGGGTTTCTGTGATTGCGGTTGTTCACGACGTGCTGAGTCAGGGGGTGGACCCCGAGGTCGATTTCGATGAAGTTGTCAGCAAGGGTGTGCGCTTGGGGCCCACTTTGGCGAACCCAAACAAACATATTGTGCTGGAGCAGATTGGGAAGTTTGGGACGATCTCCTCAGCTGATGCAACATCGCTTGCTTTGGCTGTGACCGAGCTGGTCACGAACGCGATTGAACACGGGTTTGTGTGCGAAACAGAAGATGAGCCCGTGCATGGCAATGTGTGGATCCGTTCACGCAGATACGACGATCGGCTCGAAGTCGTTATCGCAGACAACGGTGTTGGGATCGGCGATGGCGAGGGCCCTGGAAATGGCTTGGGCACTCAGATTGTCAAGACTCTGGTGACAACCGATTTGGATGGAACTATTGAGTGGCGTTCCCGGGAGGGCGGGGGGACCGAGGTGGTTTTGGACTTCCCGTTACGGTCAGGGACGTAGCATCCAGAAACGTAGGAACGGGCGAACTGCGTAAAGCTCAGCGCCCCGAGCGTCGTTAGCCTGCGCGACGTGCACGCGCAGCACGGCGTTTGAGGGCGCGACGTTCGTCTTCGCTCAAGCCTCCCCATACGCCTGCGTCTTGTCCGGTTTCAAGAGCCCACTGAAGGCATGTTTCGGCAACTTCGCAGCGGTGGCACACGCTTTTCGCTTCTTCAATTTGGAGCAGGGCTGGGCCGGTGTTGCCGATGGGGAAGAAAAGTTCAGGATCCTCGTTGAGGCAAGCTGCACGGTGACGCCAGTCCATGGTGTCCTTTCTCAGGTGTTCCGCGTGCATATGGCTCATGGTCGGCGTGCACGGGGTTGGGAAGAAAATTCTTGGTTAACCTAAGATTCACACAATGGCAAGCCTGATACAAGGGGTCTGCAGTGTGAAATTTCTGACAGCACAAAACTCTTGCGTATCACGGCTAAGCGTGCCTTGAGTCGCATTCAACTCTTTTACAGTAACCCTGGTCTTTGGATTAGTCACATTGGCTGACACAATGGAACTGTGAAAAACGTTCTTGACCCCTCGCAAAATCGTGTCGTCATTATTGGTGGAGGACCGGGCGGATATGAGGCCGCTTTGGTCGCTGCTCGTTCTGGTGCCGACGTCATGCTCATTGAGAAGAACCGTACTGGTGGCTCAGCTGTTCTCACTGACGTGGTGCCGTCAAAGTCCTTGATCGCAACCGCCGAGGTCATGGTTGAGTTCACCGAGTCCTCGCAGCTTGGGTTGCGAGTAGGTGAAGGGGAAGCCGACCTGGATGGTCAGGTGTGGGTTGACCTCGCCGCGATGAACCGCCGCATCATGAAACTGGCAAACGCGCAGGCCAGCGACATTCATGATTCCTTGGTGTCAGAGGGCGTGAAAGTGATTACTGGTGAGGGTCGCCTCACGAGCGCGTCTGAAGTGCATGTGACGGAAACAAACGGCACTGAGTATGAACTGACCGCTGACACGATTCTGATCGCGGTGGGCGCGCACCCCCGTGAACTTGGGTCTGCGATGCCTGATGGCGAACGTATTCTTTCGTGGACTCAGTTGTATGACTTGAAGGAACTTCCTGAACACCTCGTCGTTGTTGGTTCAGGTGTGACAGGTGCAGAGTTCGCGTCTGCGTACAACGCGTTGGGCAGCGAAGTGACGCTCGTGTCTAGCCGTGACCGGGTGCTTCCGGGGCAGGATGAAGATGCTGCCGAGGTGATTGAATCGGCTTTCCGTCGCCGTGGCATGAACGTGTTGTCGCGTTCGCGCGCCGATTCGGTGACACGCACTGACGACGGTGTTGAGGTGGTTCTTGCCGACGGCCGTAAGGTGCGCGCGAGCCACTGCCTCATGGCGGTCGGTTCCATCCCGAACACGGCTGACTTGGGGCTGGAGGCCGCCGGAGTCCACGTGGAGGACAGCGGACACATTATTGTCGACGGAGTTTCTCGCACCTCGGTCCCGGGAATCTATGCGGCAGGGGACTGCACCAGCGTATTCCCGTTGGCATCCGTTGCTGCGATGCAGGGACGCATAGCCATGTGGCACGCTCTGGGTGACGCGGTTGCGCCACTGAAATTGCGTAACGTGGCTTCGAACGTGTTTACGGCCCCGGAGATCGCCACGGTGGGGTTCACCCAGGCTGATCTTGCGACTACGGGTCACGACGTCGAATGGTCCATGGTGTCGCTAGCGACGAATCCGCGTGCCAAGATGCAAGGTAATGAAGAAGGCTTCATTAAGGTGTTTGCGCGCCGTGGATCGGGATCAGTACTCGGTGGAGTGGTCGTGGGGCCCAAGGCTAGCGAACTCATCACGCCTATTGCGCTCGCGGTCGAAAACCGTCTGACGGTCGATCAGTTGTCGTCAACGTTTATGGTGTACCCGTCGGTGAGTGGTTCGTTGTCAGAAGCGACCCGTCGCTTGCACCACCGTCGCGAATTCCGCGACTAAAAAGCAACAAACAGTTTGGGCCCGGATCAACTCCGGGCCCAAACTGTTTTCTTCACTGTGTGTCTATTGGAACTTCACCAGGGGTGCTCCCGACTTCACAGCCGAACCAGCTTCTACGCACACTTCGCTGACTGTGGCGGTGCGGGTGGCGGTGAGTGGTTGCTCCATCTTCATCGCTTCGATGACTGCCAGGCGGTCGCCTTCGTTCACGGTGTCTCCGGGCTGTACGTCAACAGCCACGATGGTGCCTTGCATGGGGGCAGTGAGGTCACCGGAGTTGGTAGCAACGCGGGTGGTTTTCCGTCGCCGAGGTGGTTTCACCTTGGCCTGTTGCCCACCGGTGGTGAGGCTCGCTGGAACTTTCACTGTGAGACGGTGGCCGTCAACTTCCACCACGACGTCGGTGGTGGTGTCTTCGGGGCTGGTTTCAGCAGTGAGTTCTTGTGGCGCTGAGAAAGATGGCATGAACTCTTGTTCTAACCACAGCGTGTAGACCGAAAAGTCAGTGGTGAACGCTGGGGTACGCACCAACTCGCGGTGCAGAGGAAGCAGGGTAGCGACCCCGTGGAGAACGTACTCGTCGAGAGCGCGCTTAGCACGTGCAAGCGCCTGTTCGCGGTCTTCACCTGTCACAATCAGCTTGGCCAGCATGGGGTCAAAGTCGGTTCCTACAACAGTGCCTTCTTTGACACCGGAGTCCATCCGAATACCAGGGCCTGCTGGTTCGTGAAGTTCAACGATCCGGCCAGTTGCGGGGATAAAGCGGTTAGCTGGGTTTTCCGCGTTAATGCGGAACTGGAAAGCGTGCCCACGTGGAGCGGGCAGAGAAGAAGGGAGCTGTTCGCCGCGGGCAATCTTGAGTTGCCACGCCACAAGGTCGACCCCTGTGACTTCTTCTGTGATTGTGTGCTCAACCTGAATACGGGCGTTGGCTTCCATGAAGGTGATAATGCCGTCTTGGCCCAAAAGAAATTCGCACGTGGCAGCCCCCACATACCCCACGTGAGACAGGATTTTCTTGGAGGCTTCAACCAGAACCTGATTCTGTTCATCGCTCAAAAAAGGTGCGGGTGCTTCTTCAACGACTTTTTGGTGGCGCCGCTGAAGTGAGCAATCGCGGGTAGAAACCACCACAACGTTGCCGTGCGAGTCTGCGAGGCACTGCGTTTCGATGTGGCGTGGTCGCACAATCTGCTTTTCCAACAAGCATTCGCCACGGCCAAAAGCGGCCACCGCTTCGCGGCTGGCTGATTCGAGCGCCGTTGGAAGGTCTTCGCGGTTGGCTGCGGTGCGGAAACCGCGTCCACCACCACCGTGAACGGCCTTCACTGCGACCGGGTAGCCAATCGAGTCGGCAATGGTGAGTGCGTCTTCGATGTCCTTGACCGCACGCCCGGAGCCCGGTGTTGTTGGGGCACCAACGGCTTCCGCGACAGCGCGAGCCCCAGCTTTGTCGCCAAGAGCTTCGAGAGCGTCTGGGGCCGGGCCGATCCACGTGAGGCCCGCTTCAGTGACTGCGCGGGCGAACTCAGGGCTTTCGGCGAGGTAGCCGTACCCAGGGTGAATCGCTTGAGCACCGGAGCGGTGCGCAATGTCGATAAGCGCCCGCATATCCAGGTAGGTCGTCGCTGCGCCCGTTCCTGGCAGGAGCCAAGCGTCATCGGCAAACCGGACGAAATCGGCGTTGGATTCAGCGCTGGTGTACACGGCAACCGACTGCAGTCCAAGGTCACGGCATGCACGCACGATCCGGAGTGCGATCTCACCGCGGTTGGCGATAAGAACCTTTGAAAACTGGGCGCTCATTCAATCTCCCGTCACGAAAATCTGACGAGGCAAATCTATGAGAGCTTGCTACCGTCTCCAAATCTTTTGTAGACACGCTACAAAACTACGTGGAAGTTATTTTCCATAGATCTGGCCAGCTGATGCCTAAACCAGTGATCAGGGTGCGGGCAAGCGGAATACTCAACCCAATGACGTTTGTGTGATCACCTTCGAGTGATTCAACAAACGCCGCCCCGTACCCGTCGATCGTCAGGGCGCCGGCTACATGGAACGGTTCGCCTGTTTTGCAGTAGGCTGCAATCTCTTCGTCGCTGATGTCAGCGGTGTGAAGCGTGGTTGAACCAACAGCGTCAGCCTGGTCAATCAGATCCCAACCCGCGCGCCCTCTGCGCAACAGAGCAACACTGTGCCCCGTGTGCAGAACAGCCGACTTTCCACGTAAACGCTTCCACACCTCGGCCGTGGCCGGTGCGTTACCCGGTTTGCCCACCGACTCACCGTTTAACTCCAGAAGCGAATCGCACGCGATCAGAACGCACGTGTCTGCCGTACCCACAAGGTTTTCGTGCAGGTCCTGTGCCAGAGCCGTGGTGACCGCGCGCGCTTTCGTTTGCGCCAAAAGAGCGACCTCGTCGATCACGGACTGAGGAGAAAGCTCGTCAACAACAGCGTGCTCGTCGACCTGCGGGCGAATAACAACCGGCTCAATCCCGGCTTGCCGCAACAGGGACAGTCGGCTGGGCGAACTCGAAGCAAGGACGGTGGTGACAGTGCTCACTTTTGCTCCTCCGAATCGGGTGTAGACGAAATTTGCGACTCAAGATCGGCTGAAATGCGTGCAAGAACAGCGGCCACGATCTGCTTATATCCCAGGGGAGAAGGGCTACGACGCGAATCAGCCAGCAACCCTACCTGCGCGGTGCCTGAGAGCACCTGGTTAAGAGAAATGGGAAGCGCGTGCGAACTCACCGCCATGAGCCACTGCGAACCAGACACCACGCGTGAAGAACGACGAAGAATGGTGCGAAGCGGGCGACGCACCCCAGGAAGTAGCCCCAGGTTAGGGCACGTGAGAACCACAACCCGGTAGCCGCCTTCACGCTCCAAACGGTTGAGAGCACTACTAAAAACAGCGACACCACTACGGGTCACACTGGGGCGAACAAGGTCCGCAGACCCCATCGAGATAACCGCAAAACGTGGCCCCGCTGAACCCAAACGCGAACGTCGCATCCTCGAGTCTGCCAACACTGTGGCAATCTGTTCACTCATCTCTTCACCTCGGGCCCCGGGCTGGGTGCAGGCGCGCACCCGGACGCGTTGTCCTAGCAAGGTGGAAAGACCTCGGCCCATGAGGGCGGCCGGGGATGGGGCGCCCGGTCCCATTCCGGCAATCCACGAATCCCCAATCACTGCCAACGCCGGCAAGTCTTCGGAGTGAGTGTCTAAGGGCGCCGAGGTGGTTCCCGCATCCGCGGACGTGTCGTCAGGGCCGATCGTCATGGCGATGTCTTCGCCAGGCAACGTGAGGTCGCGTTCGAACAGGGCGCGCATCCGGTTTGACTGCATGCGCAACAGCGCTGCCCCAGCCCCAGCTATAAGCGGGAGGGTGAGCGATGTAACAAGAAGTTTCGTGGATGCTTTCATCGGTTTGAGTCTATGAATAAAAGCAACGGTAAGCTATTTGTCATGAACTCGAAGAGCCGTCGCAAACCCATTTTGGGTAGGTGGTTGCGCAATGTGGACAAGGTTCGCGAAGAAGAGCCGGAACCCACACAGGCAATCAGCCTGGACGATTTTAATGACCGTGAAATTGAGCAAGCACGCGAAGAAAGCCAGAAACCCCCGTACGTTGCGCCCGGACTGAAGCTGGCTGCGGCGTGGAGTTGGCGATCCCTGGTCGTTATTGCTGCTGTTGCGGTGGCATTCTGGGGGCTGTCGAAGGTCTCAATTTTGGTGCTGCCGTGTTTGATTGCGCTTCTTCTCGCGGCCTTGATGGCACCAGTTGTGAGTTTCCTTGACCGCCACAAGTGGCCGCACATGCTTTCCGTGATCACCACGTTTCTTGGTTTTATTCTTGTGGTCTTGGGGCTTCTGGCATTTACAGGTCAGCAGATTGTGGTCGGTTTTCCTGCCCTTGCTCACCAGGTCGTTCTGGGTGTCAACAAACTGAACGCGTTTGTTCAGAACAACCCGTTTGGTGTTGATTCCACAGTCATCACAAACTATCTCGACGAGCTCAGCACCAAGGCACTCGACTGGCTTCAGCAGTCACAGGGCCAGATCGCTTCCGGTGCGTTGGGGGCCGCATCGAGTATTGGCAACTTTGTCACCGGCATGTTGATCACCCTGTTTGCATCGTTCTTCTTCTTGTATGACGGCGGACGTATCTTCCAGTGGTTTGTGCGTCTGCTACCCAAACCAGCCCAACCGAAGTCGGTTGCCGCTGCAGTCAACGGATGGAACACACTTGTTCAGTACGTACGCGTCCAAGTGCTCGTTGCCGGCATTGACGCTGTAGGTATTGGTATCGGTGCCTTTGCTCTGGGTATTCCGCTGGCCTTTCCGCTGACGGTGCTGGTGTTTTTGGCATCCTTCATTCCTCTGGTAGGTGCCGTGCTGACCGGCGTTATCGCCGTGCTCGTGGCTCTCGTTTCCAAAGGCCTAGTCACTGCCATCATCATGCTCATTGTGGTGGTCGGTGTTCAGCAACTCGAAGGAAATGTGTTACAACCCTTCCTCATGGGTAAGGCCGTTGCGGTTCACCCGTTGGCTGTTGTTTTGGCAGTTACCGGTGGCGGTGTGTTGTACGGTATCCCAGGTGCGCTGTTCGCTGTTCCTTTTGTCGCCATGCTTAACACGGTGGTGCTCACCTTGAGCGGAAACCCCGAATATATGAAGAAAGCTAACGAAGCGTTGGCGAAGATCAAAGGAGATAGCGAAGCTTTAACGAAAGCGAAAAAAGCCACTTCAGAACAGGTGGAAGCTCAAAAGGCAAAGCAGGATGCGGAGGCTGAGGAGCCACAACACGGAGCGGAAACGACTGCTGAGAAGTAGGTGCGGGGCATGAGAAAAGCCGTGGAACCAGAAGGTTCCACGGCTTTTCTCACGCCCCGCGAATCAGTAAGCTTTTGCCGATTCGATAGTGACTTCGATCATGCGACCGTTAGGAGCTTCGTACTCCACTTTGTCGCCTACCTTCTTACCGTTCACGGCTGCACCCAAAGGTGACTTTTCAGAGAAGACGTCGATGTCGTCTTCTTCTGAGATGATTTCGCGCGAGCCCAACAGGAACTCGATCTTGCGACGTCCCATCTTCAGAGTGACGAGCTTGCCGGGAGTAACGGTCGAATCATCGCCATCCGCTTCGCTCACGTTTGCGTTTTGCAACAGGTGCTCGAGTTCGCGAATACGCGCTTCGAGCTTTCCTTGTTCTTCACGTGCTGCGTGGTAGCCACCGTTTTCTTTGAGATCGCCTTCGTCACGAGCAGCTTCGATGCGCTCGGCAATTTCCGTGCGACCGGGTCCCGACAGATGCTCGAGCTCCTTGGTGAGACGTTCAAACGCTTGGGGCGTGAGCCACGTCTGGTCTGCGGTGTTTTCCGCGGTCATAATTGTGCCTTTCTATGCTGCGCCAGTGGTCGTTTGGCTAGCTGGAACAAAACATATCCCGGGTTCCTTTGGTGGAACTCGGGATAGTTTAAACCGCTATCTTATCCCACATAGGCACAAGATTCCACGTTTCCTTGTGCTCCTTTTTGGGTAGTGCGAATGTCGACACTGTCGTGGTGCATAGATGCCGAGGTCGCTTGGGGGTCTGCGGGAATCGTGACTTCTTTGTAGCCCACGACTGCTTCGAACTGGTTCCGAATGACAGCTGCACACCGGATATCCCGTTGGGGATCGGGGACTATGGAGAAAGTCACAGAGGCGTTAGCGGCGTCATGAGCTGTGAAGTGTGACGTTTGAGGTGCATGCGGGTGGGTACGTGGTTTAAATGCGAGAAATGCCGCTCCGGCAATCAAAATGACGACGACGCAGGTCAGTGCCAACAGAAGTGGGCGTCTGTTAACGCCCTGGCGACCGTACCGAGAGTCAAGTGATTCCATGGGAGCTTTCGTAAACGCGAGGCAAAACGACTAATCTATGATAGTTGCTTTCATCATATAGATCTCTAAGGAGATGCATGTATTCGGCCCTTCGGATGCTCGCCGTTCACGCACACCCAGACGACGAATCGTCTAAAGGTGCGGCCACAACAGCTCTGTACACCTCGTTGGGCGCCCAAGTTTTGATTGCAACCATGACCGGGGGAGAAGCCGGTGACATTCTCAATCCTGCCCTAGCCGACTCCCCGGCGGCAGAACGTGACATTGCGGAACTACGCCGCCGTGAAATGGCCACTGCGGCGTCGATTCTGGGTGCTGATCACCAGTGGGTAGGGTTTGTTGACTCGGGACTTCCCGACGGCGACTTTGAGACCCAGGTTCCTCACGGGTGCTTCTACCGGGTCCCTGCCCATGTTGCTGCGCGTCCTTTGGTCAACATCATTCGGCGATTTAAGCCGCATGTCATCACCACATATGACGAACTGGGCGGTTACCCACACCCCGATCACATCCACACGCACACGGTGACGATGGCTGCGATTCAAGCGGCGGCTGATCCTACGGAACACCCTGAACTGGGAGAACCGTGGAATGTGCAAAAGGTGTACTACAACCAGGATCTATCTCCCGCTAAGTGGATGCGGGTTCATGCTCTCCTTGAAGAGAAAGGGCTCGAATCACCACTTGCGGGCATGGTGAAAAAGTATAAAGAGCGACCCGCACGCGAAACCTGGCTCACTGCACGTATCGAATCGCAGGAGTTTATGGATACGGCACGCCGGGCACTTCTCGCTCACGCAACCCAAATCGACCCCAATGGCGGTTTCTTCTCTGACATCCGTAAGCTCGCCTCGGAATACTGGCCAACAGAGGAGTTTGAACTCGCAGTCGACAACACGGGTCGTGGACTTGATCCTCGTGCAGATTTCGTCGAAAGTGATCTCTTCGCAGGAGTGACTCTGGAAGACGGCACGGTCATTGGCGAAGACGAACTGAAGCAAGCGTGTGCCCAACGTTCAGGAGAACAGTCATGACAGCCATGACAATGACCACCATCGCCCTATGGGCAGCGACCGCACCGCCCACTAAAAAACCCATTCCCGACGAAGAACTCGTAACACCTGGGACAATCGGATTCCTCATCACGTTTGCGGTAGTCGTTGCCGGAATCGTGCTGGCGAACCTCGCTGCACGTAAAGTGCGAAAGCTACGAGCCCGTGATGGGGCCGTTGAGTCGAACGCTCTGCCCGTGCGCGTGGATCCCCGCCAGTCGCGAGAAGAAGCAGAAGCGATCATGGAGCAAAAACAGCGCAACCAGAAGGACGAATCCTAACCGGGAACCGCCTCGGCGGTCTTTGCTCCCCTAGAGCGCGGCTACTGCCGACACGAGAATTGCCGCTAAATGGCACCCGTAACCAATCACGGTTGCGGTGTGGAAAATTTCGTGGAAACCGAACTGCGCTGGAAACGGGTTGGGGCGCTTCAACGCGTAAATGACAGCGCCCGTAATGTAGGAGGCGCCACCGATCACAATGAGGATTCCCGCGGCCAAGTTGTGCATCCACATGGACGGGATGAAACCAATTCCGGCGATTCCAATGCCAATGTACACAGGGACGAAAAGCCAGCGCGGGGCACTGATCCAGATGAGGCGGAAAATCACGCCCAAAATAGCGCCTGTCCAAATGATGCCCAGAAGCCACCACGACGCAGGCGGGTCCAAAAGCAACACCGCAAGTGGCGTGTACGTTCCAGCGGTGATGAGGAAAATGTTGGCGTGGTCGAGTCGGCGCAATAGGATGCGCACGCGCACCCGCCACGAACCTCGGTGATACATGGCAGACGTTCCGAACAGCATCATGCCCGTGATAGCGAAAATCGCGGACGCGAGGCGTGAAGCGATCGTGGGACACAAAATGACAGCAGCAAGTCCACCAGCGACGGCCAGGGGGAACGCACCTGCGTGAATCCAGCCACGCCAACTGGGGCGTATTTCCATAAAGCGCGTGATGTCGACGCGCAAATTGCGCAACCGGCGGGCGTGCTGAGACTTCGCCGCCGCTAGTTTTCTGTCACGTTTCTTGTCGCGATTTCTGTCACTGACCGGATCGAGTGTGTCATGAGCGCCCATATACCTATTCTAGGCGGTGCGCTCTGAGCCTCAGACTCGGTCCATAATCAAGTTATACAGTAGTGGTAGAGATTTGGAGGAGGGCGAGTGCGCAGGCAAATCGCAGGCTGGCTGTATCGGTTGTACAACCGTCAGATCGTGCGCGAACTCGCCCCGTCAGACCGGATTCCACGGCATGTGGGCGTGATTACCGACGGCAACCGCAGATGGGCCAAAGAGTTCGGCGCAACCACTGAACAGGGCCATAGGGCCGGGGCGCAAAAGATCGTTGAGTTCCTGGGGTGGTGCGATGAAATTGGCATCGAAGTCGTCACCCTGTACGTGCTGTCACGCGAAAACCTGCAGCGCACTCCGGATGAAGTTGAAGCCTTGGTCGCCATCATCTCTGACATGGTTGAGCAGATCGCCCAGTCAGACACATACGCCGTGAACCTGGTGGGTGATTTGAGCGTTCTGCCTGAACCGCTACGTGCCAGGCTGGAAAAAGCGCAAGAGAGCTCACGTGGCGGCCAGCCCAGTGTGCACGTCAACGTGGCCGTGGGGTACGGCGGGCGCCAGGAAATCGTTAACGCAATCAAGTCGTATTTGCGAGCAGAGTCCGCCGCAGGCACCAGCATGGAAGACGCGATTAACGCGTTGACAGAAGAAAGCCTGGCAGAACACTTGTACACCAAGGGACAACCGGACCCCGACCTCATCATCCGTTCTTCAGGGGAACAAAGGTTAAGTGGGTTCCTCATCTGGCAAAGCGCATACTCTGAGTTCTTCTTCTGTGAAGCCTACTGGCCTGCGTTCAGAAAGACCGACTTTTTGCGAGCCGTGCGCGACTACTCGCAAAGACAGCGCCGCTACGGCAAATAAGCCAGTTCACAACTCATTCACCTAAACGTCATCGACCCGCCGAGCCGGGCCCCACCTCGGGCATGGATTCTCACGTTAGGTTGGAAACAGTTGGTGAGGGACCAACCCGAGGTGTCAGCCTCGTCGGGGAAGGATTGAGTAGGGCACCTTGGACCTTAAGTACAGGGGAGCCCATGACTACCACTGTTCACACGTACGTACTCGATACTTCTGTTCTTCTTTCTGACCCGCGCGCAATCTACCGCTTCGATGAACACGATGTGGTGATCCCGCTCATTGTGGTAAGTGAGCTGGAAGCGAAAAGGCATCATCCGGAATTGGGTTTCACAGCGCGCCGAGCGTTGGGAATTCTGGATGATTTGCGCGAGGAGTTTGGGCGTTTAGACGCACCGATTCCGATTGGCAGCGAAGGTGGCACGTTGCGTGTCGAGCTCAACCACGTTGACGCGTCAGGTTTGCCGGTGGCTTTTGACCGGGGGGAAAACGACACGCGGATTCTCGCTGTTGCGCGTAATTTGCAGGCTGAAGGGCATTCGGTTGTTGTTGTGACCAAGGATGTGCCCATGCGTGTCAAAGCGTCCGCGCTTGGTCTGGCCGCGGAAGCGTACTTGGCTGAACAGGCCGTGGATTCTGGTTACACGGGTCTGAGTGAACTCATGTTGGATGAAGCGGAAATGGCTCAGTTGTTTGACTCAGGTTTCGTTGAAACCAAGGCCGCCGGCGCCGAGGTGTTAAATACCGGGCTGGTTTTGTCCTCTTCGCGTGGTTCCGGGTTAGGGCGCGTGGTAGCGCTTAACGAGCAGGCAGGCACGGGGACGATCAAGCTGGTTCGTGGTGACCGTGACGTGTTTGGCATCCACGGCAGGTCGGCTGAACAGCGTATCGCTTTGGACATGCTCACCGACGAAGAAGTGGGCATTGTGTCCTTGGGTGGGCGTGCTGGAACTGGTAAATCAGCAATGGCTCTCATGGCTGGTTTGCAGGCGGTTCTAGAGGACCGCACGCACGAAAAAATCATGGTGTTCCGGCCACTGTACGCAGTTGGTGGTCAAAACCTGGGGTACTTGCCTGGCGATGAGTCAGACAAGATGAACCCGTGGGCAGAAGCAGTATTCGACACTCTGGGAGCACTGGTCTCCCGCAACGTCATCGACGAGGTGATTCACCGTGGCATGTTGGAAGTTCTCCCGCTCACGCACATTCGAGGTCGCTCATTGCACGACGCGTTCGTCATCGTGGACGAAGCGCAGTCGCTGGAACGCACCGTCCTCCTCACTGTGCTTTCACGCTTGGGGCAAAATTCCCGGGTGGTACTCACGCACGATGTAGCTCAGCGTGACAACCTGCGGGTGGGACGCCATGACGGTATTTCAGCCGTCATTGAAAAACTCAAAGGACACAAGCTGTTCGCGCACATCACTCTGACACGTTCGGAGCGTTCTGCGATTGCGGCACTGGTAACCCAAGTGCTCGAAGAGTTCGACATGCACACGTAACTCCCAACGCACCACCTCACGCTAACGAAGCGGCGCCCCACACCAAACTGGTGTGGGGCGCCGGACTTTCTACGACCTCGGCGGTCTTTTACTAGCGGTTGAACTCACCCAGCATGGTGGTCACGTCAAGCGCCTTATCCAGGTCTTCTTCCGTGATGGTGCCGTTTTCTACGTAGCCCAGCTCCACCGTCGCTTCTTTCACCGTCATCTTGTTGTTAACAGCGTGCTTAGCGATCTTGGCGGCAGCTTCGTAACCGATGACCTTGTTCAGCGGAGTCACGATCGAAGGGGAAGCTTCTGCGAGGAAGCGGCAACGGTCTTCGTTGGCTTCCAGACCCTTGATCATCTTGTCGGCCATAACGCGGCTGGAGTTGGCCAACAGGCGGATCGACTCCAGCAGGTTCGAAGCCATGACTGGGATACCCACGTTGAGCTCGAACGCGCCGTTGGTCGAGGACAGCGACACGGCGGTGTCATTACCAACCACCTGTGCGCATACCTGGATAACAGCCTCACAAATAACCGGGTTGACCTTACCGGGCATGATCGACGAGCCAGGCTGCAGATCAGGAATGTGAAGTTCACCCAGACCCGTGTTGGGGCCCGAACCCATCCAGCGGATGTCGTTGTTGATCTTCATGTACGAGTACGCGATGTTGCGCAACTGACCGGACGCTTCAACCAGACCGTCACGGTTGGCCTGAGCCTCGAAGTGGTTACGTGCTTCCGTGATAGGCAGACCGGTCTGTTCGGCCAGGTACTTCACAACGGCCTGCGGGAACCCTTCAGGTGTGTTGATTCCGGTACCGGTTGCGGTTCCACCCATAGGAACTTCAGCAACACGCGGCAGCGAAGCTTCGATACGTTCGATGCCGTAACGCACCTGGGCGGCGTAACCGGAGAACTCCTGACCCAAGGTCACTGGGGTGGCGTCCATGAGGTGAGTACGGCCAGACTTCACAATGTTGCGGAACTCAGTGGCCTTCTCTTCCAGCGCGCTCGCCAGGTAGTCCATGGCAGGAACCAGATCATTCACTAGAGCCTGGGTGACGGCTACGTGTACCGAGGTGGGGTAGACGTCGTTGGACGACTGTGACGCGTTGACGTGGTCGTTGGGGTGGATCTCAGAGTCCTGGCCTTCAACAGCACGGTTGGCCAGGGTTGCAATGACCTCATTGGTGTTCATGTTTGACGAGGTACCTGAACCGGTCTGGAACACGTCAATAGGGAATTCGCCGTTGTGGGTCCCAGCGATGACTTCCTCAGCTGCGGCGATGATCGCCTTGGCACGGGTGTCGTCAAGAACGCCGAGGTCGTTGTTGGCTCGTGCGCACGCCTTCTTCACGTGCCCCAGGGCGGCGATGTTGGCAGCTTCGAGTGGTTTGCCAGAGATGGGGAAGTTTTCAACTGCGCGCTGGGTCTGAGCGCGGTACAGGGCGTTGACGGGGACTTTAACCTCACCCATGGTGTCGTGTTCAATGCGGAATTCTTGGCTCACTGTGTCTCCTTGCTGTCGGTGTTGAGTTCGCCGCGAACGGCAACAACATTTACTTTTCCGTCCGCCAGAGCGTAGGTGAGACCCACGAGTGCGGTACGGCCTTCATTTACTGCTTTACGAATGGTGTAGGAACGTGCGTAGAGCCGTTCCACGGTGTCGACGGTGTTCTGTTCCACTGCCGCCCCGATGTCGTTCTTGCCTTGCGAGTGGGCGCGGGCGACTGCGGGAAGGATGTTGGATACGACGTCGTCAACGAAACCGCCAGGGAACGTTCCGTTCTGGTAGGCGTCGACGGACGCGGTGACAGCGCCGCAGGAGTCGTGTCCCAGAACTACGACGAGCGGGGTTCCTAGTTGTTCGACACCGTATTCCAGGCTGCCAATCGTGACAGAGTCGGTGACCTGCCCGGCTGTGCGGACCACAAACATTTCGCCTAGGCCTACGTCAAAGATCAGTTCAGCTGCAACACGAGAGTCAGAGCAACCGAACAGCGTCGAGAAAGGCAATTGCGAAGTGCGGAGTTCGCGCCGCCTCGTGGCGTCCTGTTGAGCATGTTCCGGGGTATCTGTCACAAAGCGTTTGTTTCCGTCGATCAGACGGTCAAATGCCGCTTGTGGGGTGTTGTATGTACGGGAGTTGGGCATTAAACAAGACCCCTGCGAGCTGCTTCCCGGGCAGCTTCTTCATACGAGTGGGTCTTTTCAATGCGGTGTTCTGCGTACACGTTGCGCACAGTTCCGGACTTGGAACGCATGACAAGCGAGTGGGTCATGACGTGCTGGCCCTCATAACGCACTCCGTCCAGGAGGTCGCCGGTGGTGATACCGGTGGCGACGAAGTACGTGTTGTCGCTTTTGACCAGGTCATCAGTGGAAAGAACCGTGTCTAGTTTCAGACCGGCGTCGATTGCACCTTGGCGTTCTTCGTCGGACTGTGGCCATAGGCGACCTTGAATGACTCCGCCCATCGCTTTGACTGCGCATGCTGTGATAATGCCTTCGGGGGTTCCACCGATTCCCATGAGGAGATCGGTTCCGGTGTTGGGGCGGCACGCCGCAATGGCCCCTGCGACGTCACCGTCTGAGATCAGTTTGATGCGGGCTCCGGCATCGCGGACTTCTTGGATGAGTTCCTTGTGGCGCGGACGGTCCAGAATCACGACAGTGACGGCTGATGCGTCGTCGGTGCTTCCTTTAACCTTGGCCACACGGCGGATGTTTTCGCTTACGGGCAAGCGCAGATCAACGACGTCAGCGTATTGGTCGCTGGCGACGAGTTTCTCCATATAGAACACGGCTGAAGGGTCATACATGGAACCACCTTCGGACACTGCCATCACAGCGATCGCGCCGGGCATACCTTTAGCCGTCAAAGTGGTTCCATCGATGGGATCGACGGCGACGTCTACGTGGGCGCCTGTCCCGTCACCCACTTTTTCGCCGTTAAACAACATGGGGGCTTCATCTTTTTCGCCTTCGCCAATGACGACGGTGCCATCCATGCGGACGGTCGAGATGACATTGCGCATTGCTGCGACGGCAGCGCCGTCGGCAGCGAGCTTTTCCCCGCGACCAGCCCACGGTCCAGCGGCAATTGCTGCCGCCTCGGTCACGCGGACCAATTCGAGCGCGAGGTTACGATCGGGTTCGCCTTCTTCGATGCGGAGTCGCTGGGACCACTCATCGGTCACAGCAACGGGTTCGGTTTCTGCACGCCCGCCATTGTGGTGAGCCTTTTCTTGTGACGCATTCAGCTCTGTCATATCTTCATTGTGCCACTAACGACGTTTCAGTTTGCGGTGGGTTAGAGAGAAGATGGGCAGGTGAGCTTTTTCACCGTGCGTTTGTGAGTTGCGAACAGTGTGGGCACAATACTGGGGTGACTGAAAAATCTGCCCAACCTCAGCCCGGCTCGCGCGCAGAGATGCGGAAACTCCGGTTGGAAGCCAACTGGATGAACATGGTGATCGCTCTGCTGGCGTGTGTTCTGATCATGGTGCTAGCGCTCATGATCGCACCTCAGCCCAAGGGTGACCCCATTCGCAAGGTGGATGCTCAGGGAATTGGTCAAACGGCAGATGACGCAGTTGATTGGCCGGTTGCGTGGTTTGAAACTCCGGAAGGTTGGCACTCGAACGAGGCTCGGCTTGGGCCCATGGGGGAGCCGTCGGTAGAGACGTGGTACGCCTCATATGTGGGTCCCGATGAGCAGTGGTTGTCGATCCGTCAAGCACAGGCCGAAGAAGATTGGGCGAAGTCATTTGTCAAGGAGTTCGCGCCTGTTGGGGAGCAGAACATTCAAGGTGTGAAGTTCGCAACCTATGAAGGCAAGAACCGCGAACAGGCGTTCGTAGGTCAAGCCAATGGGACCTGGTTTGTGGTTCAGGCGGTCGCCACGGCTGAGTCTGTTGACATGTTTGTAGGGCGCGCTCTGGAGAAGCATTAGGCGCGGTGTGCGCGTGACGCGGCGAGCCTATTCTGCTTCTTGCTCTGAGCTAGTTTCGTTTTCGCCCGCTTGTTTTGCTTGAGCTTTGTCGAGAGCCTCGCGGGCGCTGTCGAGCCAAGCTTGGCACCGGTCAGCTAAGAGTTCGCCGCGCTTCCACAGGGTCAGAGATTCTTCCAAGTTGAGGTTTCCGGCTTCTAAAGCCTTGACCGTGTTCATGAGTTCTTCGCGGGCCTGTTCGTAGCTCATTTCGTTGATCTGCGTCATGGTGTGTCCTTTGTTTGGGGCGTAGTTTGCCGGTGTGGATGGATTTTCGTGACAGTGGCGTCGAAAGTGCCTTGTTCGACTGTGACGGTGAGTTTGTCGCCAGTGCTTAAATCTTGCGTGTTCCGGACTGCCGTTCCCGAGGTGTCCTGCACGATCGCGTAACCGCGGGCCAGCGTGTTGAGCGGGCTGAGGGCACGAATCTGTGTGCGGAGGTGCTCAACGGTGGCGTCTCCGTGTTGGAGTATGCGCTTAGTCAATGAAGCGGCACGCGCCCGCCAGTCGGCGATCTCTTCGGCGCGAGTAGCGATGATGGTGTGCGGGTTTGCCAATACGGGGCGACTCCGGACACTGTCGAGGCCCTTTTGTTCGTTAGTGATGAAGCGCTCAAGAATGCCTGTCATAACGGCGCGAGCTTGCATGATGTCCATGACTTCTTGGTAGAAATCAGGCACGACCCGTTTAGCGGCGTCGGTGGGGGTGGAAGCTCGGAGGTCTGCGACTTCGTCGAGGATCGGGCGGTCTGCTTCGTGACCAATTGCCGAAACGATTGGAGTTTTAGCGGCCGCTACAGCTCGGATGAGGGACTCATTCGAAAAGGGGAGGAGGTCCTCTAAGCTGCCACCACCTCGGGCGATGATAATGACGTCAACGTCTGGTCTTGCATCTAATTGATCGAGTGCAGCGATGATCTGGGTGACGGCCCCCGTGCCTTGGACTGCCGTGTTGATGACGTCGAATTCGACAGATGGCCAGCGCAGTGTGGCGTTGCGGATGACGTCTTTTTCTGCATCGGAGTTACGGCCGGTGATGAGCCCGATTTTGGTGGGCAAAAACGGGATTGGTTTTTTGAGGGCCGGGTCGAAAAGGCCCTCGGCAGCGAGCAGCCGCTTGAGACGTTCGAGGCGGGCGAGAAGTTCACCGAGTCCCACCGGGCGGATGTCGCGGGCCTGCATAGAGAGGCGACCGATTTTCATCCAGAAGTTCGCTTTGAGTTGTACGACCACGTGGTCACCGGCTTTGACGGGAGTTTCGAGCCTGTCAAGCACGTCAGAGAACACTTGAACGGGTAGTGAGATTTGGTCGTTGAGGTCGCGGATAGTGAGGTAGGAGGCTCGTCCGCGAGAGTTGAACTCGATGATTTGACCTTCGACCCACACCACGGACATGCGTTCGATGTAGCGCTTGATGTTTTTGCTTAAAAGCGAGACCGGCCACGGGTTCTCAGGAGTTGTTTCAAGCGCGGTGGCGGGCAGGCTGCTGGGAGGTTCACCACCGACTGTGCCGGGTGTGCCGCTGATCCGTGGGGCCATGACTTATCCGTTCGTGGTGTGATTGTTCGCGTGTGGGCAGTCTAACCTGGCTCTTAGTGCCAGGGTTTCTTAGAATGGTGTTGTGTCTACTGTAACTATGCCAATGCCTTCGATGCCCAGAACCCGTAAAGCACCTGAAGATATTGAACAGCCAGATGGTGAGAAGAAGGTTCTTCTGGCGGCACCTCGCGGATACTGCGCCGGTGTTGACCGTGCTGTCATCGCTGTTGAACGGGCCTTGGAGCACTATGGCGCGCCGGTGTATGTGCGTAAGGAGATTGTGCACAACCGTCACGTCGTCGAGACGTTGACCGAACGGGGCGCCATTTTCGTTGAAGAAACTGATCAGGTTCCGCACGGTGAGCGAGTGGTGTTTTCTGCTCACGGTGTTTCTCCTGCAGTGCATGAAGAAGCCGCTGAGCGGGACTTGAAGACGATTGACGCTACGTGCCCGTTGGTGACGAAGGTGCACCGGGAAGCCGTGCGCTTCGCTAAGCAGGGCTACACCATTTTGTTGGTGGGTCACGAAGGCCACGAAGAGGTCGAAGGCACCATGGGTGAAGCACCTGAGTCGATTGTGCTGGTGCAGGACCCGGCCGAGGCCCGAGAGGTTGATCTGGGTAACCCAGAGAAGCTGGTGTGGATCTCGCAGACCACGTTGAGTGTTGACGAGACGATGGAGACGGTGTCGATTCTGCGTGAACGTTTTCCGCAACTGATTGATCCGCCCAGTGACGACATTTGTTATGCGACTCAGAACCGTCAGGTGGCGGTGAAGAAGATTGCGCCACAGTGTGACTTGGTGATTGTGGTGGGGTCGAACAATTCGTCGAACACGAAGCGGCTTGTTGAAGTTGCATTGGACCACGGGGCGAAGGCTTCGTACCGCGTGGATTTTGCGCGTGAAATTGACGAGGACTGGTTTAACGGCGTGGCTACTGTTGGTGTGACGAGTGGCGCGAGTGTTCCGGACTTGTTGGTGAAGAGTGTGTTGGAGCTTTTGGCTGAATACGGCTATGCCGATGTTGAAGAAGTGCGGACTGCCGAGGAGGATTTGATGTTTAGCTTGCCTCGTGAGTTGCGTGCTGATTTGAAAGCCGCTGGTGAGAACACGTCGAATAAGAAGAATGGGGCCAACCGCGAGCACGACTTGCGGTAATTGGACAGTGGATTTTGGGTTTCTTAAGGAGGAAACATGAAGCTTGCTGACGCGTTGGAAGCGAAGTTTAACGAGCAGATCACCTTGGAGTTTGAGGCATCGATGACGTATCGCCAGTTGGCGGTTGTCGCGGATGTGCAGAGTTTTCCGGGCATGGCGCAGTGGTTGCGGGCGCAGGCCGATGAGGAAATTGTGCACGCGAACAAGTTCATTGACCACGTGGTTGACCGTGGGGGTCATGTGCAGATCGGCGACATTCCGGCGCCCAAGGTGGGTGTTGATGTGAAGCCGTTGGACCTTTTTAAGGCTGCTTTGGCGCACGAACAGAAGGTGAGCGAAGCGATTCGTGAGCTGTACCGTGCGGCCGATGCTCAAGGCGACTTGGATTCACGTCCGCTGCTCAACTGGTTCTTAGATGAACAGATTGAGGAAGAAGCAACAGTGGGTGAGATCGTGGATCAGCTTGTTTTGGCTGGGGACGATGGTAACGGCCTGTTGCGTTTGGACGCAGAGTTGGGTTCGCGGACCTCTTCTGGAACTGAGGCCTAATAGGTATAGCTTTTCTAGAGGCGCCTCCGAGTTTTCGGGGGCGCCTTTTTGTGCGCGGTAGGTGCGTTGGTTGGAGCAGGTGCGTGGCAGGTCACGTTCCTGTGTTGCGGTGCTGTGGCAGGGTTTCTGGGCTGGTGGGGTAGGCGAGTTCTTGTGCGGTGATGTTGCGGGTGGGGGTGGTGATGCCGTTGAGTTCGTCGAGTTGTGTGTTGGTGATTCCGGTCTGGGTGAGTTTGCGAGCAGTGACGAGGAACCTGGTTTCGAATGATCCGATGAAGCTGTTGTATTCCTGGGTGGCTCGCTCGAGTGTGGCGCCGAGTTTTGTCAGTCGCTCGGTGAGAAGCCCGGTGCGTTCGTAGAGTTCGGTGCCCAGTTTGAGGACTTGGGCTGCCGAGGTGGAGATGTTGTAGTGGCGCCAGTTGAGTGCGACTGTTTTGAGGAGCACGAGCAGGGTTGAGGGTGAGGCGATGACGACGTTTTTGCTGAGTGCTTGTTCGATGAGTGCCGGGTAGGTGGCGGCGGCGTGGGAGAGGAGGCCGTCAGTGGGGATGAAGCACACGACGAATTCGGGGGACTGGTCGAAGGACTTCCAGTAGGTTTTGCTGGCGAGTGCGTCGACGTGTCGAAGAAGCGCTTGAGCGTGCTGTTTAGCTGATTCCTTGTTGTTCTCGCTGAGCCGGGAAGAAAGTGGGACTTTCGCGTCGACGACGATGGTGCCTCCGCCGGGGAGGTGGACGACCATGTCGGGGCGACCGTGCTGCGTGGAGACTTGAGTGTCGAAGTCGACGTGGGGGAGTAGGCCGGAGTATTCGACGATGCGTTTGAGCTGTACTTCGCCCCAGTCACCACGCGCGGACGTGGAGTGTAGAGCGTTTGACAGTTGTGTGGTTGATGCGTGGAGTTGAGCGTTTTGTTGTGTCAGGGATGTGATGTTTTCTGACAGCCGAGCGATCTGGTCGATTCGTTCGTGGTCTTGCTTGTGCATGTGAGCCTTGAGATCACGCACGCTCGCGGCGAGAGGGCCAACTGCGGCGGTGAGCTCAGCGGCGATTGCTGCGTCTGCTTCGAGGTTGGCAGTCCGTTCGGTGAGGAGCTCTGTTTTTGTTTGAGCTTGTGCAAGTTCAACAGAGTAACGTGACCGTGCCCGTGCTGAGCCTGCTAAAAGACCCAACACGGCCCCGGCAACAAGGCCCAGAATAAGTGCCCCAAACACTACGGCGACAACTGAAATGCTCATGTTCTCACTGTGCCATGAGGCACTGACACAGTTTTTGATTTCCAGTCTGGACGTCAGTCCTCCCATTGTGCGAACTTGGTGGCCTGCTCCGAATACCAGTTGAGCACCTCGGGGTTCTGACTTGCCGTGCGGTTCAGCGAGTCGGGCGAGGCCCCTTGGAACAGGCGCTTAACCGGAACCTCCATGAGCTTGCCGGTCCGCGTGAGGGGCACATCAGGTGCGAAAATGACGGCATCGGGCACATACCGCGGAGACACCTTTTGCCGGATCGCAGCCACAATCTCTTTTTCTAACGCGTCGTGTTCAGCCTCATCACGCGTTGTCACGACGAACAGGGGCATGTAGTAGCCGCCGTTTTTGAGTTCTGCGCCAATGACCATGGAGGACGTCACTCCGTCGACTTCGTCGACAACCCGGCAGATATCGGCAGACCCCATGCGCACTCCACCGCGGTTGATGGTTGAGTCTGAGCGGCCGTGCACAATCCACCCTCCCGCCGAGGTGTTTGTTACCCAGTCTCCTTGGCGCCAAATTCCTTTGTAGGTGGAGAAGTAGGTTTCGGTGTAGCGGGAACGGTCGGTGTCGCCCCACAGGTAGATGGGCATACTCGGAATCCGGTTGGCAATAATAAGCTCGCCAACTTCATCAGTGACGGTTTCCTGGTCAGGTCCAACGGACCGTGCGTCAACACCCAGATACGGGCCTTGAAGCTCCCCGATGTTTTGTACATCCCACGGGTTTGAACCAATGATGCCGGTAGCGATGTCGGTGCCTCCTGAGTCGGAACCCAAATGAAAGTCCGTTCCGATCTGTTCCCGGAGCCATTTCCACGTTGTAGGCGGGAGTGCCGAACCGCTTGAGAGAACGAATCGCAGATGTGAGAAGTCCCAGTTGTTGGCATGAGACAGGCCAGACTTTTCTCCCATGGTTAAAACGGCGGCACCCGTGCCAAAGAAGGCAACCTGTTCCTCTGACACAATCTTCAGATGCTGAAGAGTATCTGGGTGGGCAGGGGAGCCGTCGTAGGTGACGACGGTCGCTCCCACAAAGAGTGTCGCGATCATCATGTTCCAGATGACCCACGTGGTTGAAGCCGCAAAGTGTGTACGGTCGCCGGGGCGGACATCGTACTGAAGCGCGTTCGCTTTGAGCGACTCAAGCACGACACCGCCGTGAGAGTGCACGATTCCCTTGGGCTTACCCGTTGTTCCAGAAGAATACAGAACCCACAAGGGCGAATTGAACTCCACGCGGGTGAAATCCGGTTCTTGGGGTGACGCGAGGATGTCGCTTAAACGGGCAGAGGCTGCTGGCAATGTTTCGTCACTGTCTACGTCTGTGTCGACGAGGACGTGATGTTTAACAGTAGGCAGTGCTTCGAGAAGTTCAGGGAGCTGCGCCGTTTTGTCAACGACCTTTCCTCCGAAGTGAACACTGTCGGTTGTGAGGAGTACTTTTGGCTGGAGTTGTTCAAAGCGTTCTTTGACTCCGTGGGTACCAAAGTCTGTATTGACCACGGTCCAGATCGCGCCAACGGATGCGGTGGCTAGGAGAGCAACGACCGTTTGGGGGATATTCGGCAAAACTGCGCAAACAACGTCACCTGGGCGGACACCTCGGGAGCGGAAATGCTGTGCGAGCGCACCTACTTGGCCTGCGAGTTCTTTCCAACTGATCTCTTCGCGTTGCGCTGTTTCGTGGAGACCAATGAGTGCGGGAGAATCCGGGCGTTCGTGGGTCCAGCGCAGAATGTTCTCAGCGTAGTTGATCTGTGAGCCACTAAACCACGTGGTTTCTGTGTCACTTACGGTTTGCGTCACTGGTGTATCGGAGCGTTGCCCGCGAACGTCGAAGTATTCCCATACAGCTGACCAAAAGCGGTCGCTGTGCTCAACAGACCACGTGTGCAGTGCCTGGTAGTCGCCGAGGTTGATGGCGGCGCCGTAGGAGTCGTTGAGAAACCGTGTGAAGCGCGCGAGTTGGCTCCGGTCAATGGATTCTTGGGTGGGGGACCAGAACTGGGTCGGGGTGTTGTCGGTCATGTGTATCACCATCCTAGAACGGGTACGAGGAGGAAAATTGTTCCGGAAATGACCATCAAAATGAGCATTGCGGTCATGCAGTATCCCCAAATGTCCTTGAGGCCCAGTTTTGCCAGACCCAAGGTGGGGAGCACAAAGAACGGCTGGAGCAGGTTGGTTGTCATGTCACCAACGGAAACGGCGTTCACAATGGTGGCAGGGTTAATGTTCATGTTTTGGATCGCTTCAATCATGACCGGCCCCTGCACCTGCCACTGGCCACCGGCAGATGGAACAAAAATGTTGACGATCATCGCGGCAATGTACGTGAAAAGTGGGAACGTCGCTTCGGTGGAGATGGAAGCGAACCACTGACCAATCATGACGATGAGGCCTGAGCCAGCCATGATTCCGATGATGCCCGCATAGAACGGGAACTGGAGGACAATTCCGGAAGCGGCAGGGATGCCGTCAGTGATGCATTTCGCGTACTTTGCCGGGCTACCATGCAACCCAATTCCAACCACCAGGAAGATGAAGTTCATGATGTTGAGTTCGAGGTTGAAGCCGTTGGCGATGAAGTAGAGGCTGATGGCGAGGATTCCGAATACGACAACAATGGTGTTAACGATGATGCTGTTGTCGATTTTTTCGGCTGCGGTCTGAGGCTTTGGATCTGCAGGTGGTTCGGCGATGTCTCCGTTCAGTGGAATGACCTCGTTGGGCTTGGGTGCCATAAAAGCGAAGCCCGCATAGATGCCAAGGAAGCCCACAATCGACACCAGTAGCATGGTGGGGCTAAAGATTGTTTCTGTCACCGGGATCAAGCCGATTTTCTCTTCGAGCGGGTGGCCCGGCGTGTTCACGAGAAGAGGCGCTGTGAGCGCTAGAGACATGGGCTGAGTAGCGATGATCGCTGAGTATGACGAGGCGACCAGGAGGCGGAAATCAGCTGTCTGTGTGCGCTTCGCTACTTCGATCGCGATGATGGTTCCGCCCACAAAGCCCAGTCCCCAGCTGATGATTCCGAGAATCGCAGAGACGACCATCACTACTGTGAGTGCAGCGAACTGGGTTTTCGGGATAGTGGCGAACTTAGCCAGGAGCCGGTTGACTAAAGGAGCTTTGGCAAGGGCATACCCGGTGACCAGAACCACCACCATTTGCATACCAAATTCGAGGAACTTCCAGAAACCGGCGTACCACATGTTGGCAACTTCTGGGAGACTGGCGCCGCCTAAAAACACGCCCATCGCTGCGGCAATAATTGTCAGGATCAGCGCAAAAAGAAACGCGCTTGGTAAGTGTTTTTCAACCAGTATGTTGAGGCTTCTCGAGAGGGTTCTCACGGTTGCTCCTTTGCAATCGATCGTCTACATCAACGTCGTCTCAATGCTAGGAGTCACTTCGCCTGTAAACCTTGTCCCAACGCACAAAACTTACAGGCGGTGTTTGTGTGTCATGACAACTGGTGAAGTTCGTGCACTTTTAACGCTTCGAACAGCCAGGCGAGCTCAACGCGGGTTTCAGAGTGATCGACCGAGCATGACGTCAATTCCTCAAAGCGCGTGATTCGATACCTGAGTGTGTTTGGGTGGCAGTGCAGGATGCGTGCGGCATCTGTGGCATGTGCATCGTGGGCAAGATAAGCCTCAAGTGACGTAAGAAGTGTCGAGACGTCCGCGCCTGAGCGCTCCAGCGGAGTTACATACTTCTCTTTGTAGGGGAGGAGCACCTCGGGGTGTGAGAGAACAGCGACGCGCCAGCCAACATCCGAAATGAAGTGGGTGCCCAGCTTTTGACCCACGGACGTGCGGGAGATCTGATGAGCCACGTTGTAGGAGTAGTGGAGCTCGCTTAGGGTTCGTGGTGGGCCAATCGCGATGCTTGTGTGAGGAAAAGAGATGGCATCGGTTGAGAACCCTTCGATGGTTGAGCCGGTAGCCATGCACACTCCACGTCCATTGGTGAGGCGAGACTCAAGAGTCCGTAAGACTTCATGTGCCGGTAGCGTCGAGCCCTTTGGGATTGCCACGATGAAGTAACTGTAGGGAGTCCGGTCATTGAGCTGGAAGAAATCGGCGGCCTGGCACACGTGGTGATCGAGCTGAGCCCCCGATTTGATTGCGTCAAAAAGTATCGCCTTTTGCGCTTGATCCTGTGAGGCTTGCATGTGCTGATGGTGGTTGTACACCTGAGCAAGTTTGACCGTGTACGCATTTGCCGACTGCCAGACCTTGGTAATTGCAGATGTCTGTTCGCTTGCGGTGCACCCGGAGTCGTTGAGCAGAACGATTAACTCCGCGACGATGAGCTCAATGCTGAAGCGGTAAGTCTGGAAGATTTCTTCCATGGGCACTGATTTTTCGAAGCGGGATCGTGAGATCTGCGCCCAGTTGAGAAAGTGCGAATCCGAGTTTCCGGTACGGGTCACTCCTGCGCGGATGCACATTTCGATGTTTTGTTCTAGTGACTCTTCTATCTCCCTGTCCGTGACATCGATGTAGAGCGGGCACTCTTTACGCACGTAGTCAATGATGACCGGAAGAAGTGTGTCCTTGTGCGTGCGAAGCTGTTGCGCGATCCGCTCACGAATGGCAGAAGTGACCATGCTCTGATTGTGTCATTGTCACGAAAAAGAGACTGTGTCTAACTAACAGTCAAGACATTAGAAATCCGGCTCATGACCGTCCCTGATTTGTCATACTGTCACTATGCGTGTGCTCAGCTCTGCCCTGGCGTTTAAACGCCTCATGGAGTCCGACAGTGCATTGGGCATGCTCCGGGCAGACAACCTACCCATCATGGCGGCAATCCTGGGCGCCCACCTCGGGAAACCAGGGGCTGTGATGCCCACAGACGAACTGCACGAACGAATTGAAGCGGACCTTGAAGAGCTTCGCGATTACTTTGACACAGGTGACAAGCGCGGAAAAGCATTCTGTGACGACTGGCGCCGAAAAGGCATTCTGGTGCGACGTCCCGCAACAGCCGTCCGGGGTGAAATCTACGAACTGTCCGCGGCCGGATTTGACGCAATCCGCATTCTTGACCAGCTGCGAACCCCACCCCAGACCACCACGCAGTCGCGGCTGGTGAGCCTTTCGCAAGCCGTCCACAACCTGGCCCTTGAGACCGACCCCGACCAATCACGCAGGCTCGGCCAGCTGGAGGCAGAGAAACGTCGCATCGAGCAGCAGATCGAGCTGATTCACCGAGGCGACGGTGATACGACGATGCTGGATAACCGTATGGCGCGTGAGCGTGTGAGCGATATTCTGCAACAGGCAGCCGGGCTCCCGGGTGACTTTGCCCGAGTGCGAGCGCGGTTCGAGGAACTCAATCACGAGTTGCGGGTGTCAATCCTGGAGTCTGACGAGTCGCAGTCGCGGGTCCTTGACGAGATTTTTCGTGGTGTCGACTTGATCGCGTCATCCGATGAAGGCCGGACGTTCGCGGCCTTTGCTACGTTATTGCGGGAACCGGAGCATGCCGCGTCCTTTGACGAAGACATTTCGCGCATTTTGGACCGGGACTTCGCACTACAACTTAACCGCGATGAACGGCAAGCTCTGCGTCTGCTCATGCGACACATGAAGACTGGGGCGCGGGACGTTCAACAAACGCTGTCGGAGTTCACGCGAGGCTTGCGCAACTATGTGTTTTCGCGTGAGTTTCAAACAGACCGGGTGCTTCTGGCTCTCACTAGGGAGGCGATGTCGCAGGCCGCCAGCATTACGGATGTGTGCAAACCAACGGCGGACATTGGCATCACGCTTGAGTTGCCTTCAGTGCGCATGACGAGTGTGGGTGAGATTCAGCTTCACGACCCTGACGAGTACATCATTGGCGACGAACTAGGTGTTGCTGAGGCTACTGAGGTCGACTACCGCGCTTTGGTTGCGCTGGCCCGTGAGTCTGAAATCGATATCGTTGAGCTCGTTGGCAACGTCAATGCGGCTGTGGAAGAAGGCAGACCGGTGACCGTCGCCGAGGTGTTATCCCAGTTTCCGGCCACCCAGGGGGTTGCCAGCGTGGTGGGGTTGGTGTCCTTGGCGGTCAACCACGGTGAGTCTGTGCCAGGTGAGAGTGACACTCTGGAGTGGGTTGGATTGGACGACGTGGCGCGCTCTGCCACTGTCGCGCGTTGGCACTTTACCGAAAGGATCCGTGCATGAGTGAAGACACGGTAGACGGTGGTCTGTGGAATGGTGACGAAGGACAGCTGGCGTTCGACACTCGCCGGGTGCTTCTCGAACTGTTGAAGGGGCCCTACGTTTCAGGGGAACAGAAACCTCAGTTGTGGGCGGCTTTAGTTGCAGATGAAGGTTTGATTAGGTCGCGTTTGAACGATGTGTTCGTGGACCTTGTCATAGACCACAGTGCTTCGTTTGCGTTCACCCGGCGGGTTGTGACCAATGAGATCCAAGCTCCGGTCGCACTACGAGCTGAAAACCTCAAGTTTCTTGACACTGCCATGCTCTTAGTTTTGCGCCAACGGTTGCTGGCCGCGCAAGGTGTTCGCCGTGTGATCGTTGATCAGAGTGAGATCTACGAACAGCTTTCAGTGTTCCGGACAGGTGACGAAACAACCTTTCAGCGAAACTTGAACGCTTCGTGGAGGCGGATGATCAACACTGTGCGCGTGTTGCACAAGGCGAGTGAGGACCGCTATGAGATTTCACCGATCGTGCGTTTCCTCGTTGATGAGGACCGGGTGAAGGAACTCACTGAGACGTATGAACGAATCGCTCGTGAAAATCAAAAGTCAAAAAAGCAAGGTGAGGCACAGTGAGTGAGCACGCGGAACCCAGACAGTGGCGCCTGGCTCAAGTGCAGCTGGCCAATTGGGGAACGTTCGACAAGCAGATCTCCATTGTCAATATTGCGCGCAAAGGTCACCTGATCACCGGCCCGTCTGGGTCGGGTAAGTCGTCCCTGTTGGATGCGATCGCGTGTGTGCTCACCCCGGACAAGTGGTTGCGATTTAACTTGGCAGCACAGGGGTCAACCTCGCGTTCCGATCAACGCAGTTTGGTCAGCTACGTCCGAGGTGCGTGGACCAGAGTCACGGATGACGACCAAGACCGGGTTGTGAGTAAATATTTGCGACCCAGTTCTACGTGGAGCGGAATCGTGTTGCGCTTTCACGACGGTGAGGGCAAGACCCTGAGCCTCGCCCGCCTTTTCTTCCTCAAAGGGTCCAGCGTCAGTGCGCGCGACCTCGGCGATATTTGCGTCCTTGAGGAGACTGAGCTTGACCTGATTGACCTGCAAAAGTACGCCGCGGGTGGGTTGGAGACCAAAAAACTCAAAGCCGATCATCCCGCCGCTATCGTCACGTCCAATGGCACACACACGAAGTTTTATGCCCGGTTACGCCGTGCGTTCGGGATCGAAAACGAATCTGCCCTGCAACTCCTCCACAGGACACAATCAGCAAAAAGCCTCGACAACCTTGACCGGCTGTTCCGCGATTTCATGCTGCCTGTGCCGGACACGTTCGAAATCGCTGACACTGCCGTTCAGCAATTTGGTGACCTGCGGGACGCTCACGCGCACGTTGTCGAACTGCGGAAACAGCGAGATCTTCTCCTCAAACTGCGCACCGCCTCGGAAGAGTACGACACCTGCTGGGCCAAACATGTTGACCTCAACACTCTGAACGACTTACTCAGCCCGTTCTTAAAGCGGCGCGAACTTGCGATGCTCAACGAGCAGCAACAGCACTTACGGCGTACGCTCGCGCAGAAACGAGCGCAACTCGAAGAGAATCGCGCGGAAGAAGGTAGGGCGGAGTCAGAACTTGACACGGCTACACGGGTTGTTAGACAAAGCGGTGGTGCAGAAGTTGAAGTCCTGCAGGCCACACTGGACGGCGCCAGGAACGATCACAGTGCAACTGAAAACCGGCGACGTCGGTTCGAAGCGCAACTGCAGTCGGTTGGGATCATGCGCATGCCACAGACCGCAGACGAGTTTGCTGAACTCCACACGGAAATTGCTGCCGAAACCAAGTCTCAAGAGCAGTCGGTAGGCGCGTCTTACGAAGACAATGACCGGCTTGCGAAAGCGAGGCGTGACGTTCGTGAAATCGAGGCCCAGATACGCACGCTCCGGCAGTCCGGTTCAACAGTTCCAGACAACTTGCAACGTGTGCGCCAAGCCATTGCAACACGTATCGGGATTCCCGCCGAATCGATGCCGTTCGCAGCGGAACTCATTGAAGTGAAACCACACTTCAAAGAATGGACGGGCGCGATTGAGCGGGTTCTACGTCCGTTTGCGCTCACGATGCTGGTGCGGAGCCAGTATCTCCCAGCGGTGCGCGAGTGGGTAGATAACAACGAAATACGTGGCCGACTCGTCTACGAAGAAGTTGCTGACGGCATTGAACGACCGCAGCCGGTGCTTCACCGCGACTCGCTCATCAACCGCATCGAAATAGCAGACTCAGCAGTAGGCGCGTGGGTTTCGTGGGCGCTTTCCGTGCGCTACAACTACGTGTGTGTAGAAACTCCCGACGATCTGGGGGACCACTCGCGGGCAGTTACGATCCGCGGGCAGATGAAAACCTCGGCTACGCGCTACGAAAAAGATGACCGCCGGGGCATCAACGACCGTAGCCACTGGGTGCTGGGCGACCGTGCAGGTAAACTCTCTGCGCTCGCAGACCGTTTGAAAGAAGCACAGGAGGAATTCAACGCAGCCCAAGAGGTTGTGGACGCGGCAACCCGGCAAGAACAGGAACGCAATATTCGGCGAGGTCGCCTTGAAAGCATCCTTGACGGGTCATGGGCGGAATACGACACTGTTTCAAGTCAGAAGAAAGTCGACTCGATTGAACAGCGTTTGCGGACTCTCACCTCGGGAGACGCGACTCTCAGCCGGGCAGTGCAAGCAGAGCAGAAAGCGAAGGCGGCCTACGACGCCGCAAGGAGCGCCACGGAGGACACGAGGCACGAGGTGCGCATGGCCGAACGCGACCTGGCAGTGTGCGAAGAGAAAGCCGGTGAGATCAAAGCGCGGATTGCGGCAGGCGAACTCGAAGACGTGCCAGAAGACACGGCTACGCGGTTAGAAGAGCGGCTGCGACGTGAAAAGCGGGCCATCCGCTTGGACAACATTCACGAGGTGGGTCAACGTGTGTCCACAGCGCTACAGAAAGAAAAAGACACAGCGCGGGATGCTGCTGACCGGGCTTCGCATCAAGTGACGCAACTGACGACCGAATTTAAAGAACGGTGGGAAGCGGTTGCCAGCGATTTGATGCCTGGGGTGGAAGACCGGGCCGGGTTCTTGCGGATTCTGGACGAAATCCTCACGAACGGGCTGCCTACGTATGAGACTCGGTTTAGGAAGTTGTTGCAGGAGCGTTCGCAGGACTTGGTGGGCGAGCTGCTGAACGAAATCATGTCCGCGCCCAACGAAATCAGGGACCGGGTGGTGCCCATTAATTCGGCCCTGGCGCGGAAACCGTTCGATGAGGCCCGATTTTTGCACTTGCGCGTGAAAACCCAACGGAGCGCTGTTGTTGAAGACTTCATGGGGCAACTCCGCACGATCGTGGACGGTAGTTGGGATGACCAAGATATGCAGACCGCAGAAAGCAAGTACGCGGTGTTGGCAGAAATCATGCGGCGGTTTGACTCTGGTGAGCACGTTGACAAGGCGTGGCGGAATCAGTGTTTGGATACGCGAACGCATGTGAAGTTCCTGGCCGATGAGGTCGACGAACACGGCACGGTGAGAGCAACGTACGACTCTGGGGCAGCCATGTCAGGTGGCCAGCAGCAAAAGTTGGTTGTGTTCTGCTTGGCGGCCGCGTTGCGGTACCAGCTCGCACAGCGTGACGACGATGTGCCCCTGTACGGCACCGTGATCTTGGACGAAGCGTTCGACAAAGCAGATACCAGGTACACGCGGATGGCTCTGGATATTTTTGTCGAGTTTGGTTTTCATTTGGTGTTGGCAACCCCGCAGAAGCTCTTACAGACGATCGAACCGTATGTGGGAGCAGTGACTGAGATTGATAACCCCACGAGGCAGTTGAGTACGGTTGCCAATATCGATTGGTCAGGCCACACGGCAGGGGACAGTGATGCGCGGAGTTGAGGAAGCGCGGTCCACTTTGCGGGAGCGTCTTCAACGGAACATGTCCGGGTGGGTTGCTTCGCCTGACAGTTTTTTGCCTATCAAGTTTGCCCTCCACCCGCCCACGGAAAAACAGGCAATTGTCGATCAGCAGGCGGCCATTGACTGGGTCGTTCAGTGGCGTCACGTGAGTGATAAACCTGAGTTTGCGGGGGCTGTGACGTGGGAAGAGCGGGCGTGGTCGCGGGTAGGTAGGCAAAGTGTGCCCGTGCGGTTTGTGTTGAAGGACGCCGAGGTCGTTGCACGTTTTGTTGGTGGGGAACCTGCGTCGCGTTTTAGGCGGATGAAAGACCGTGCTACGTGTATTCGAGAGGTGTGCGGGGATTCTGCTACGGTCGCCGGGGCCATACGTGCGAACGGACAGCGCCTCGTGGGCTTAAACGACGAAGATTTCGGCCGGGTCCTCGAAGTCGTCACATGGTTAGGGGACAACCCGGTGGGGCAGCTGCGACCTCGGCAGTTACCTATTCGCGGTGTTGACTCGAAGTGGTTTTCTACGCACAAAACCGCGGTGACGGCCTTGTTGAAGGCGTATGGCAGGGAAGATGCCGTTTCAGTTCTTGAACCGGAGCCTCGTTTGCACGTGAGGTTTTTGGACCCTCAGCTCGCGCCGTGTGAGGCGTTATGCGATGTCACGGCTCCCGTTGACGAGTTAGCGTGCATGGAGATTGAGCCGGAGACAGTGTTCGTGTTTGAGAACTTGGAGTCGGTGCTGTCGATGCCGAGGTGTGCCGGAGCTGTTGTGATTCATGGTGGCGGTTATTCTGTGGACCTGCTTGCGCGGCTTCCGTGGTTACGCAATGCGCGCGTGGTGTACTGGGGTGACCTGGATAGTCATGGGTTCGCTATTCTCGCAAAGTTTAGAAAACAGGTGCCGGGCGCGGTTTCGATACTTATGGACGTTGAGACGCTCGTGGCTCACCGCGACCTGTGGGTAGAGGAGCCGAAGCCGCATACTGGGTCGGTTGCGGGGTTGACTAGTTCGGAGGAGCGGGCGTTAGCGCGGGTGCGAGCGGAAGGTAACGTGCGTTTGGAGCAGGAGAGAATCCCGTGGAAAAATGCACTCGAGGCCATCGCACCAAGGGCGCTGGACCAGTGCGGTAGAACCTAGCGTTCGCAACCGACTAGACTTACATCCCGTGGCTTTAACTATTGGAATTGTGGGACTCCCCAATGTGGGTAAGTCGACCATGTTTAACGCTTTGACCCGTGCTGAAGTACTCGCAGCGAACTACCCGTTTGCGACGATCGACCCCAACGTGGGTGTGGTTCCGCTCCCGGACCCGCGACTGAACCGGTTGGCTGAGATCTTTGGCTCAGAGAAGATCCTGCCTGCAACCGTGAGCTTCGTTGATATTGCTGGCATTGTGAAGGGCGCGTCTGAGGGTGAAGGGCTGGGGAACAAGTTCCTGGCCAACATCCGCGAGGCTGACGCGATCTGCCAGGTGACCCGTGCGTTTAGCGACCCCGATGTGACGCGCGTAGAGGGTTCGAAAGACCCCGCTGGCGACATGGACACGATTTCGACCGAACTTATCCTTGCGGACTTGCAGACTCTGGAGAACGCACGACCTCGGATTGAAAAAGAGGTGAAGCGTAAGGCTGTGGAGCCGGATGTCCTGGCAGCAATGGACCAGGCGAAGGAGCTGCTGGAAGGTGGCACCACGCTGTTCCAGGGGGCAGAGAAGGCTGGTATCGATGTCGACCAGCTCAAGGAACTGCAGCTCATGACTGCCAAGCCGTTCATCTACGTGTTTAACACTGATGAGGACGGGCTGGCCGACGAAGCTATGCAGTCGAAGATGCGCGAACTCGTAGCGCCAGCTGAGGCGATTTTCTTGGACGCGAAGTTCGAAGCTGAGCTCATTGAGCTTGATCCGGAAGAAGCCGCCGAAATGCTCGAATCCACCGGCCAGGATGAGCCTGGTTTGGACAAGCTGGCCAGGGTTGGTTTCGACACGCTGGGCTTGCAGACCTACCTGACGGCGGGCCCTAAGGAGGCTCGTGCGTGGACTATCCGTAAGGGGTGGACCGCTCCCGAGGCGGCAGGTGTCATTCACACGGACTTCCAGAAGGGCTTTATTAAGGCTGAGATCGTCTCGTTTGAGGACCTGGATGAGCTGGGTTCGATGGCCGAGGCGAAGGCCGCTGGCAAGGTCCGTATGGAAGGCAAGGACTACGTTATGGCCGACGGCGACGTGGTCGAGTTCCGGTTTAACGTGTAGTGCTTAACCTCTGCGATGAACTCTTTGATCCCGGGACGTGATGAGGACTGGGGCTATTGTGCTCCCCCGAATGCTACGGCCCGGGGGCACGAGACTGTGTCGCAGGTGCAAGCGAGGGGACCAGGAGCGAAACACAGACCGCTGAGTCGACGCAGTCACGGTAAAGACGGAGCCGTCTAGGCGGTGCTCGAGGTTGCGCGAGATACGGTGACGCTGGGCGTCGGTAAGCGATGCGTATTCGGCGACATCGATGGAAAGCTGGACTTTGCCGTCCGTCGTGTTGACGCCCTGGCCGCCTGGAGCCGACGATTTCGCGAAACGCTCCGCGAGATCGGCGGCGGCGATGACCGCACCGTCGGGGATCCCCGGGCCGGGTGCTATGGTCAGGTCGTTCATGCCGCCCAGCCTAGGTGCCCACAACCCTTTCTCGTCTCGGCGGAAGCGGAGACCGCGTCGCGACGGCCGGGATCCAGCCTCAGTATTATCCTCGTAACGCTTTTTGCTCCTCCTTCTCCCGTCGGGCTTCGATTTCAGCGGCCTTCGCAAGCAGCCGGTCTTCGTTCATGTCGCGAATTTTCTCGGTGGCCTTCTGCGCCTGTTCCACCGCAGACTGACGGGCGCGATTCGCAGCATTGACCGTGTCTCCCGCTCGCGACATCACAGATTGACGCCGGCCCTGGACCTGGAGACGTTCCGCATCCTCCACATTCATCCGCACATGCTGCGCGAACGCGTTGATGATGTCGTGAATACTGTTCGCGTGTGCGGTGATGTGGTGTGCGCGAATCGGGCTGGTCACCCAGACCTGATTGCTCAGTTTGGCTGCATCGCGGATGGCTGAATCCATCGCGAGCAAACGGCGGGTGGTCGATTCCAATCTATCCTTGCGCGCTTCGACGATTCCTTCCCGCTCCGCCCGCCGCGATGAACGGCAGGCCGCAGCAGAGCAGCGACGGAAGCGCGCAGCATGCCAGCAAGAGCAGCCCGGTCCCTGCAGCGACGACGGGACCGGCGCGCCCTTCGTCGCGGTCCTGATCGGCGCTCATCGTCTGCATCTCTTCAGGATGAGATCTCCCCGATTGCCTGCGTTGCCGTTCATGCGCAGCACGACAGCAGCGACGGGTCGGTGGTGAAGGCCTTCGCGGCGATCCGGATGCCCTCGGCCATGGTCAGGTAGGGGCCCAGGCGTTGGCGACCTCGGCGACGGTCCTGCCGAGCACGTGGACGCCTGCGGCGGCGAGCTCCCCGGCGTCCTTGGCGACGGCGGTCAGGCCGAGGATCTCGTACGTCTCGGCGTTCACGACGATCTTGATGAACCCTCGGGTGTCGCGGTTCACCAAGGCGCGGGGCACGTGGTGCAGGGGCAGGACGCGGCAGTCGCAGCGGATCCCCGCAGCGAGGACGTCCTTCTCGGTCATCCCGACCGCGCCGATCGCGGGCCCGGTGAACGTCACCCGCGGCAGGCGGGCGTAGTCGACGGACCGGTCGGCGTCGGCGAACGCGTTCTCGGCGACGAGGGTGCCGTGGTGGGCGGCGACGTAGACGAACTCGGGGTGCCCGGTCACGTCGCCCGCGGCCCAGAT
>NZ_JASPDO010000061.1 GCF_030230605.1 Brevibacterium sp. UMB1308A | reverse complement strand
GTCATCCATCCTGTCTACGCGGAGTCGTTTTTGGGTTTTCTCTTGATGATGCCGTTTACACAACGGGTGCAGATTCTCCATCACCGTGAGCCCACCGTTTTCGGGGTCTTCGTGGTTAAACGGTTCGATGTGGTCTTTTTCGCACACTCTGGCAGGTGTGGCACACCACGGGGCACTGCAATCAGGATGCCTGGCCTCAACCATGCGTTTCAAAGCTGCTGGTATGTAATACTTCGTCGGTACAGACTCCAGGACTACCCCTGTCTCAGGGTCTGTGAACATTCGGTAGACCCATTTCGCCTGCGCGATCAGCTCATCAGCAGTCTTTACGTCTAACGGCACCCGATTATTCATCATCACCGGCACCCGCGCACCTGGGTCCACCTTGATCGGCAACCCATAATCAAGCTCACTACCCGAACCATCACCCGGCGGACTACCAGCACCTGGTGGCGCACTGCTCCCTTGGTCCTCATGTATTCGTTCGTCAGTTTGGTTTCTTCCGGGGCCTTGTTTCTCGTGCCCCGATCTGTCCACCCCGGGGTCTTTCCCGGAACCTTTCCCCGGGTGTTTACGTTTGTTTGGTGGTGGTAGGTGCGTGAGGAAGTGCAGCACCGGGATGGTGACGGTGATACCGGCTTGGGCGCGTAACCATTCTTCTTTTTCAGGCATGGACACGCACAACTCAAGCTCGTAGACGTTTTCAGCCTGCCGAGCTTCACACTTCTCAGCCCACACAGAACCAGACCCACCCCGCCCAGGACCACCCGCATCGCTACGAGTATCCATTCCGCGAACGCCAGCTTCGAATACACCATCGGATTCCGCACCCGCGTCGCTACGGGCATCGTCCGCACCTGGACCGCCTGGTGTGCCTGGGCTGAAAGCGTTTGTGGTGTAGGTGGCTTTGATGGGGGCGTGTTTACCCGTCGGGATCACGCGGACACGCAGGGTTGTTGAGGGTTTAGCCCCGGTAATCAAATCCAGAGTCAACTGGTCCATCAGCCGGTCATCATCAACCTCAACCCGACCCAAATCGCCTACGCGTATTTCTGTTGTGTCTCCGTTGGTTTCGGTAAT
>NZ_JASPDO010000060.1 GCF_030230605.1 Brevibacterium sp. UMB1308A | reverse complement strand
CGATGACAGGGCAAAAAAGCCATACCAGGACCAGCGACCAGATCCTCTGATGAGGACCTACAAAAGAATGTAACGGGTAATCTGAAACTGTTCGGGCTTATCGATGGAGCTCGAAATTTCCATGAATCAAAGGATCTCCATGCGCAGTCTTGAAGAACTGATGAATGTCCAAGACCCGGTCTGGCCAACGCTGCACGAATATTTTGTAACGAGTGGCGCGACAATTTTCCCAACGTCCCCGGAACAAGGGCAGCGCGCCCTATGGCAACTTCAGATGCCTGCCGACACTTTGCTCGGTGCTATTGCTCTTAACACCGGTGGCATCGTCGCGGATAACGGTTGGTTCCGTCTTTACGGGGGCGGTAGTGACTACCTTCCTAGCGTTGCGTGGGTCAACGGTTTCTCTGATGACAGCCCGCAGACCGCCCCTCCTGGTGCGCTTCATGTCGGCCACGATGCGTTGGGCGGGCGATTCGCGATTGACGGTGGAGCGCTTGGCGTTCAGCCTGGTGAGATTTGCTATTTCGGCCTGGATACCCTGCAGTGGGAAGGACTGGATGCTGGTCACAACCAGTTCATTTCTGCCCTTGTGCAGGGACAGCTCGGTGGCATGTTCGAGAACCTGCGATGGCCTGGCTGGGAGGCAGAGGTCGCTACGCTTGCGCCTAATCAAGGGCTTTCAATCTACCCACCGTTGTGGGCTGATGAGGGCAAGGAAATCAGCGAATCATCGCGTGGGATCGTGCCCATTGAGGAGCTGCTCACCATTACGGGCAGAAACTAACGGCGCCTAGTATCCGGGGCTAGCAGGTGCGGTGGTGGGACGTGCTTGGTTGTGGGTGTGCTCATGCGTTTGGTGGAGCGTCAGCGCAGGTACTCGCCCGCAACTTACTAAGGCTGCAGAATTAACCGTGCGCCGGTCTTTCTGAGCATCCCAAACGTATCGATAGTCTTTACTTTCATTGCCTTACAGACGTCGGGTATGAGGATTCGTTTTCGTGCCCCCGGTTGCGACTTTTCCATGGTGGCAACTGTGTACCCATGTGCCATGGCATAGGCGATTAGAAGGTAGTCGGCATGATTGTTTGTGAACTGATTGATGGCTACGGGTTTGTAATTC
>NZ_JASPDO010000059.1 GCF_030230605.1 Brevibacterium sp. UMB1308A | reverse complement strand
ACACTGCTCTAACCCTGCGGCGTAAAGTGTCAACCATGTCGCGACTGACAATGTCAACGATGTCCCGACTGATCACACAAGCGCCCCCAGCAGGATTCGAACCTGCAACCTACGGATTAGAAGGCCGTTGCTCTATCCATTGAGCTATGGGGGCAAATTGTTCGGAGCAGAGTCTACTGCTCTTCCAGCTTATTTGCTATCCGGGTGAGCTGGTGGGCTTGTTCCATCATGGTCAAAACCCTGGCCTCGCGAATCAGATTGCGGTGCTCTTCCGGGTCGCTTGTTTTACGCGCGGCTTTGAGAACCTCACGCGCTTCTTCAATTGCAGACTGTTTAGGTGTCACACCTGTCCTTTCGCCACAAGTATCCTAACCGGTTTGGGTCTTTATGTGAGCCTTTCAACATAAGGTGGTGAGTGAAACCGTTACACACCCGGATGTGGAGGAATCATGGCACTGCTCGAAGGTCGGACCGCGCTGGTGACAGGCGGAACTCTAGGAATTGGTTTTGGTATCGCACAGACACTGGCAGCGCACGGTGCTCAAGTTGCCGTTACCGGTGTGACAGAAGAAGAAGGCGCACAAGCGCGCGAAGCTGGTTTTGACACCTATGTACTCGACGTCCGCGACCGGGAAGCGTGTTCATCCGTGGTCGCCGAGGTCGTAGAAAAGTTTGGCGGCCTGTCGCTACTTGCGTCCAACGCGGGAATCTACCCGCAGGCGCCCATCGCTGAGATGACTGACGACGACATTGACACGATCTTCGACATCAACGTCAAGGGCACGGTACACATCGTGCAGGCCGCGATCCCAGCGCTCACCGAATCCGGCCGCGGACGCGTCGTCGTCACCAGCTCCATCACCGGTAACTACACGGGCTTCCCCGCATGGTCACACTACGGCGCAACAAAAGCCGCACAGATGGGATTCGTTCGTTCCGCTGCAATTGAGCTTGCACCTCGCAAGATCACGGTCAACGCTGTTCTTCCCGGAAACGTACTTACCCCTGGGCTCAAGGAACTGGGCCAAACCTACCTCGACCGCATGGCCCGTTCCGTGCCACTCGGATTCCTTGGCGACCCCACGGACATTGGTGAAGCCGTCGCGTTCCTGGGATCCGACGGCGCACGTTACATCACCGGCCAAGACATTGTGGTCGACGGTGGGCAGATTCTTCCCGAATCACCAGAAGCTCTCGAAGACCTGCACTAAGAAAGTCGCAACCTATAACGCACTCAGCCGAGGTCGGCTCGCTCAAGCGGGCCGACC
>NZ_JASPDO010000002.1 GCF_030230605.1 Brevibacterium sp. UMB1308A | reverse complement strand
TTTACGTTGGTTTTGCGGCGGTGTCTTACTCTCCCACACTCTCTCGGGTGCAGTACCATCAGCGCTGTCAGGCTTAGCTTCCGGGTTCGGAATGGTTATCCGGGCGTTTCCCTGACGCTATAACCACCGCAAAAAACAGTGGGGGCACACAGTGCGTGTGTACGGTCATGTTTTTTGTTGTGTTGTTTGTGTGGACGCGAGTTAATGAAAGTTTCGTTCGTAATAACCAGTGTTTGTTGTTTGTGTTACCTGGTTTACTAGCACGTGGTGTGTGTGAGTGATCGGTGTATTAGTACCAGTCAGCTACACACATTACTGTGCTTCCACATCTGGCCTATCAACCCTATAGTCTGTAGGGCACCTCATGGAAATCTCATCTTGAAGCAGGCTTCCCGCTTAGATGCTTTCAGCGGTTATCCTTCCCGAACGTAGCCAACCAGCCATGCACCTGGCGGTACAACTGGCACACCAGAGGTTCGTCCGTCCCGGTCCTCTCGTACTAAGGACAGCCCTTCTCAAATTTCCTACGCACGCAGCGGATAGGGACCGAACTGTCTCACGACGTTCTAAACCCAGCTCGCGTACCGCTTTAATGGGCGAACAGCCCAACCCTTGGGACCGACTCCAGCCCCAGGATGCGACGAGCCGACATCGAGGTGCCAAACCATGCCGTCGATATGGACTCTTGGGCAAGATCAGCCTGTTATCCCCGAGGTACCTTTTATCCGTTGAGCGACCGCGATTCCACAATCCACGGCCGGGTCACTAGTCCCAGCTTTCGCTCCTGCTCGACACGTCCGTCTCACAGTCAAGCTCCCTTGTGCACTTACACTCAAAACCTGATTGCCAACCAGGCTGAGGGAACCTTTGGGCGCCTCCGTTACTCTTTGGGAGGCAACCGCCCCAGTTAAACTACCCATCAGGCACTGTCCCTGAACCCGATCAGGGTCCGAAGTTAAGGAATCCAGAATGGCCAGAGTGGTATTTCACCAATGACTCCACACACACTGGCGTGCATGCTTCATAGTCTCCCACCTATCCTACACAAGCCACACCGAACACCAATACCAAACTGTAGTAAAGGTCTCGGGGTCTTTCCGTCCTGCTGCGCGTAACGAGCATCTTTACTCGTAATGCAATTTCGCCGAGTTCGTAGTAGAGACAGCAGAGAAGTCGTTACGCCATTCGTGCAGGTCGGAACTTACCCGACAAGGAATTTCGCTACCTTAGGATGGTTATAGTTACCACCGCCGTTTACTGGGGCTTAAATTCTCCGCTTCACCCAAGGGTTAACGGGTCCTCTTAACCTTCCAGCACCGGGCAGGCGTCAGTCCGTATACATCGACTTACGTCTTCGCACGGACCTGTGTTTTTAGTAAACAGTCGCTTCTCTCTGGTCTCTGCGACCACCACCAGCTTTCACCGCAAAAGGCTAGTACCAGGATGGTCCCCCTTCTTCCGAAGTTACGGGGGCAATTTGCCGAGTTCCTTAACTACGATTATCTCGCTCGCCTTAGTATTCTCTACCTGACTACCTGTGTCGGTTATGGGTACGGGCGGATCAAACCTCACGTCGATGCTTTTCTTGGCAGCATAGGATCACCAGATCACTCCACCACGTGGAGTGCCCATCAGCTCTCAGCCTTCATGTCACCCGGATTTACCAAAATGACAGCCTACAACCTTAGACCACGACAACCATCGCGCAGCCTGGCTACCTTCCTGCGTCACACCTGTTAACACGCTTACCTACAACACGCTCAGGTCCTACCACTATCAACAACCACACCCTAAAAGGGTGATCGGTCAATACCAGTAGTTAGTCTCACATGATTCGGTATGGACGGTTTTTCACCGGTACGGGAATATCAACCCGTTATCCATCGACTACGCCTGTCGGCCTCGCCTTAGGTCCCGACTTACCCAGGGCGGACGAACCTGCCCCTGGAACCCTTTGTCATCCGGCGGACGGGATTCTCACCCGTCTTTCGCTACTCATGCCTGCATTCTCACTCGTATAGCCTCCACCACTCGTTCACACGGCGACTTCACCGGCCACACGACGCTCCCCTACCCAACACCACAGCTGTTAAGCCTTCATACGTGGTGTTGCCACAACTTCGGCGGTGTACTTAAGCCCCGCTACATTATCGGCGCGGAATCACTTGACCAGTGAGCTATTACGCACTCTTTCAAGGGTGGCTGCTTCTAAGCCAACCTCCTGGTTGTCTTCGCAACTCCACATCCTTTCCCACTGAGCACACGCTTAGGGGCCTTAGTTGATGGTCTGGGCTGTTTCCCTCTCGACTACGAAGCTTATCCCCCGCAGTCTCACTGCCACGCTTACACTTACACGCATTCGGAGTTTGGCTGACGTCAGTAACCCGATAGGGCCCATCAGCCACCCAGTAGCTCTACCTCGCATAAGCAACACGCAACGCTGCACCTAAATGCATTTCGGGGAGAACCAGCTATCACAGAGTTTGATTGGCCTTTCACCCCTAACCACAGATCATCCCCCCAGTTTTCAACCTAGGTGGGTGCGGGCCTCCACGACGTCTTACCATCGCTTCACCCTGTCCATGGCTAGATCACTCCGCTTCGGGTCTAGAACACGCGACTATGGCGCCCTATTCGGACTCGCTTTCGCTACGACTACCCCACACGGGTTAACCTCGCCACGTATCACTAACTCGCAGGCTCATTCTTCAAAAGGCACGCCATCACCCCAACAAAGGAGGCTCTGACGGATTGTAAGCACATGGTTTCAGGTACTATTTCACTCCCCTCCCGGGGTACTTTTCACCATTCCCTCACGGTACTATCCACTATCGGTTACCAGGAAGTATTTAGCCTTACCAGGTGGTCCTGGCAGATTCACACAGGATTACACGAGTCCCGTCCTACTCGGGAATCAGTCACACCACAACACACGCATTTCGGCTACAGGACTCTCACCCACTACGGTTAGCCATCCCAGACTATTCACCTACACGCATATCACGGCACCACTCCATGCTGAGAGCAGAAAAACCAACCCCACAACACCATGCATGCAACACCAGCACGCTTACACACACACGGTTTAGGCTCATCCACGTTCGCTCGCCACTACTAGCAGAATCATTATTATTTTCTCTTCCTATGGGTACTGAGATGTTTCACTTCCCCACGTTCCCCCCTACCACCTATACATTCAATGGCAGGTCACCACACATCACATGCAGCGGGGTTACCCCATTCGGACACCCTCGGATCACCGTCCGTTCACCAACTCCCCGAGGCTTATCGCAGGTCACCACGTCCTTCATCGGCTCCTGATACCAAGGCATCCACCATGCGCTCTTACACACTCACCACACTTACAAAACGTGCAGCAAACCAGATAACACACAACAACAAACAATCACGACGATCATTCATCAGATGCTCGCGTCCACTATTCACAAACAAAAACAACAACAAGAAGAACCACACAACAGTGCCTGTTCCCCCACAACCCAACAACGTGTTCACCCGTCCACTGCATACCCCATCCAAAGAGCACACAACACACGCACACAACACACAAACAAGTGCACTGTGAGAGTTTTTGTGACGTTCCACCCAAAAATAAGCACCACACACAAAACATGTGGCTTACCCACCCAAACACTAGGTGGTTGCTCCTTAGAAAGGAGGTGATCCAGCCGCACCTTCCGGTACGGCTACCTTGTTACGACTTAGTCCCAATCACCAGTCCCACCTTCGACGGCTCCCCCCACAAAGGTTAGGCCACCGGCTTCGGGTGTTACCGACTTTCGTGACTTGACGGGCGGTGTGTACAAGGCCCGGGAACGTATTCACCGCAGCATTGCTGATCTGCGATTACTAGCGACTCCGACTTCACGTAGTCGAGTTGCAGACTACGATCCGAACTGAGACCGGCTTTAAGAGATTCGCTCCACCTCACGGTATCGCCACCCTCTGTACCGGCCATTGTAGCATGCGTGAAGCCCAAGACATAAAGGGCATGATGATTTGACGTCATCCCCACCTTCCTCCGAGTTGACCCCGGCAGTCTCCCATGAGTTCCCACCATCACGTGCTGGCAACATAGAACGAGGGTTGCGCTCGTTGCGGGACTTAACCCAACATCTCACGACACGAGCTGACGACAACCATGCACCACCTGTACACCAGTCAAAAAGAAAACCACATCTCTGCAGCGATCCAGTGCATGTCAAGCCTTGGTAAGGTTCTTCGCGTTGCATCGAATTAATCCGCATGCTCCGCCGCTTGTGCGGGCCCCCGTCAATTCCTTTGAGTTTTAGCCTTGCGGCCGTACTCCCCAGGCGGGGCACTTAATGCGTTAGCTACGGCGCAGAATCCGTGGAATGGACCCCACACCTAGTGCCCAACGTTTACGGCATGGACTACCAGGGTATCTAATCCTGTTCGCTCCCCATGCTTTCGCTCCTCAGCGTCAGTAACAGCCCAGAGTCCCGCCTTCGCCACCGGTGTTCCTCCTGATATCTGCGCATTTCACCGCTACACCAGGAATTCCAGACTCCCCTACTGCACTCTAGTCCGCCCGTACCCACTGCACGCGCACCGTTAAGCGGCACGTTTCCACAGCAGACGCGACAAACCACCTACGAGCTCTTTACGCCCAATAATTCCGGACAACGCTAGTACCCTACGTATTACCGCGGCTGCTGGCACGTAGTTAGCCGGTACTTCTTCTGCAGGTACCGTCACTTTCGCTTCTTCCCTACTGAAAGAGGTTTACAACCCGAAGGCCGTCATCCCCCACGCGGCGTCGCTGCATCAGGGTTTCCCCCATTGTGCAATATTCCCCACTGCTGCCTCCCGTAGGAGTCTGGGCCGTGTCTCAGTCCCAGTGTGGCCGGTCGCCCTCTCAGGCCGGCTACCCGTCGTCGTCTTGGTAGGCCATCACCCCACCAACAAACTGATAGGCCGCGAGCCCATCCCTTACCAAAAAATCTTTCCTACACAACCATGCGATCACGCAGAATATCCGGTATTAGACCCAGTTTCCCAAGCTTATCCCGAAGTAAAGGGCAGGTTACTCACGTGTTACTCACCCGTTCGCCACTCATCCACCCAGTGCAAGCACCAAGCTTCAGCGTTCGACTTGCATGTGTTAAGCACGCCGCCAGCGTTCGTCCTGAGCCAGGATCAAACTCTCCACAAAAAAGAAAGAAAAACCCCAGCACCCAAAAAGAAAAGACAAGAAAAAATCAAGCCAAATCAATCTGAGAACCAGAAAAAATAAAACAAAACTGGCATCACAAAAACAAACAAACACGCTATTGAGTTGAAAAAGAACACACACACAAAAACACTCACCAACACACAGTCGGCTCACGCTAAAGGTGGCTTCTGCCTCGATCGAGGCAACTTCTCCATTTTAGAACAGATTTCATTTCTTAGCAAGTTTGCGACTCGCAAGTCCTGAAAATCTTTCCGGATGTTCACCTCAAAGTCGTTTCCGTCCTTGAGGCGACAAGAAAATAATCTATGCCATTTACAGCGGGCATGCAAGCCCGCTGGACGTGACTCTCGCAACACTGCGAGAACGCAACGAGACAGTCGGTCCGGAAACTACCTCGGTGTCCCTTAACCCCGCCTTAATCCTCCACGGGTTCCGCGAGCTCTGGGCCGTCATTGCGCACGTTACCCACGGCTCGAGTAACCCGGTACCGTTCAACGCGATCCACATCAACCGCCTGCAGCGCAGCATCGAGAACACCCAAGGCATCCGCCTTCGTTTCCACCGGTTCGCACCAGCGATCGACCCCCGCACGGTCCAAAACAACAGGCATGCGGTCATGCACAGGAACCAAATGACCATGGGACGGCATCGTCAGTATGGTCGTTGAGACGTACCAGCCGTCAGTTGTCCGCGGATCGGACTCAGGAATACCTAAGGCGTCACATTTTGCGAACTCATACAGGCCAGCTAAAAACAACCAGCCGTCACCGTGCATGAGCCACGGGGTTTTTTCACCGTCTTCTACTGCCCATTCGTAATATCCACTCACAGGTATGACGCATCGGCGGCGCACAAAAGCAGAACGGAACATGGGTTTATCCGCGACAGTTTCACTGCGAGCATTAAAGGCGCGGAAGCCAATTTTCACGTCCTTAGCCCAACCAGGAACCAAACCCCACCCAGCGGTCTCCAAACGCCTAACGATTTCACCTGTATCGCTCACCGAATCGCAAACAATAGGTAATGCCGACCCCGGGGGCACGTTAAAACGTGGCGAAAACATATACCGCTCATGCTCAACTCCCAGCTCGCGACCAATGTCAGCCGGGTCTGAAGCCATGTTTAAACGTCCACACACACGTCGATCGTGGCACGGGACAACATTCGTGGCAAGATCGTTCGTCATAGGGTGGGAATGCCAAGGAGGTTACCCAGTGACGCACTTTGACCCGCTTGAAGAAGCTAAGCGCAAATGGATCGACGACGGAAACAGTGAGTTTGCGGACGGCATGTCATTTGTCACGTCGATCATGCGTTCGCATCAGATCATGTTGGGGCGTGTTGAGGCGGTACTGCGCCCCATGAACCTCACGTTCGCTCGTTATGAACTCCTCACGCTTCTTCGCTTCACAAAGACCGGCAAACTTCCTACCTCTAAGGTTTCCCAGCGCCTTCAAGTCCACCCCACAAGCACCACCAATGCTGTTGACCGCCTCGAAAAAGCCGGGCTTGTTACACGCGAAACCCACCCGAACGACAAACGCACAACCCTGGTCTGTCTCACAGAAGAAGGGCGCAAACTCTCTGAGCGGGCAACCGTCGCCCTCAACGAAAACGTCTTCGCCTCCCCCGGCCTCGAACCTGACGATCTCACACGTGCTCTGGAGCTACTCGCCAAGCACAGAAAGAGCCAAGCACATTTACTTTGACGTCCAACTAAATGGGCATACCATGGTGACCAACACCACGAATTGGAGGTTTCATGGCGCACCCAGCTGCTGCACTCACTTTTGGACTGACAGACGATCAACGCGAAATCGCCAACATGGCGCGCACCTTTGCCGATGAAATGATCGCACCCCACGCACTTGAATGGGACGAAAACCACCACTTCCCCGTCGACGTCATCAAACAGACCGGCGAACTTGGAATGGCGTCAATCTACGTATCCGAAGAATCCGGTGGCTCGGGACTGGGGCGCATGGACGCCGCTCTCATCTTCGAAGCGCTTTCAACAGCATGCCCCGCGGTGGCCGCCTACATTTCCATCCACAACATGGTCGCTTGGGTACTCGACAATTTCGCCAACGACGACCAAAAACAACGGTGGCTCACACCGCTGACCAACTTCGACAAACTCTCCAGCTACTGCCTCACAGAACCAGGCGCCGGCTCCGACGCGGCGGCCCTTGCCACCTCGGCCCGCCTGGACGGCGACCACTACGTCCTCAACGGTGTCAAGCAGTTCATCTCCGGGGCGGGATCTTCTGACTCCTACCTGGTCATGGCACGCACCGGGGACGCCGGCGCAAAAGGCATCTCCGCATTCATGATCGACAAAGACACCCCAGGGCTGTCCTTTGGAGCGAATGAAAAGAAGATGGGCTGGCGCGCGCAACCCACCCGCCAGGTCATGCTCGACAACGTACGTGTTCCCGTTGAAGACCGCATCGGCGACGAAGGCACTGGCTTCAAGATCGCCATGGCTGGACTCGACGGAGGGCGCCTCAACATTGGAGCGTGCGCGTTGGGAGGAGCCCAGTCCGCGCTCGAAAAGGCCGTCACCTACATGGGCGAACGCCAGGCCTTTGGCTCCGAAATCAACCAGTTCCAAGCACTGCGCTTCGAAGTTGCTGGAATGCAGGCCGACCTCGAAGCCGCGCGTTCCTTCCTGTGGAGGGCAGCCTCGGCATATGACGCCAACGACCCCAACACCACCCTGCTGTCAGCCATGGCCAAGCTGAAATCCACCGATATCAGCTTTGACGTGGCAAATCGCGCCCTGCAGATCTTCGGCGGATACGGATATCTGGCAGAGTATGGAGTGGAGAAACTGGTTCGTGACTTGCGCGTCCACCAGATTCTTGAAGGAACGAACGAAATCATGCGCGTCATCATCTCGCGCAAGAGCACAGGAGTTGCCTAAATGTCGGAAGCAAGCGAACCGCAAGTTATTGTCAGCGTCGACAACGGTCTAGGACGCATCGAACTGAACAAGCCCAAAGCGATTAACGCACTGGGCGTGGACATGATCAACACCGTCAACGAAGCGCTGGGCGCGTGGAAGGACGACGATTCAGTCCGCGCAGTGCTCATCACGGGTCGCGGTGAACGCGGACTGTGTGCCGGCGGTGACATCAAAGCGATCTACAAAGCAATCACCGAAGGCAGTACAGACAACGCGAAGTTCTTCCGCCACGAGTACTTCATGAACTACACGCTTGCGGAATACCCCAAGCCTGTCATCGCTGTCATGAACGGCATCACCATGGGTGGCGGTGTGGGAATTTCCGCACACGGATCGGTCCGTATCGTCACCGACTCCACCAAGATCGGAATGCCCGAAACCACGATCGGTCTGTTCCCTGACGTTGGCGCAACCCACATTTTGGCGCGCATGCCTCAGCACGTGGGCATGTACCTGGGTCTGACCGGCCTACCGATCGGCGCAGGCGGCGCAATCGCGTACGGGCTAGCTGACTACTACGTGCCGGACGCTTCGGTTCCTGAGCTGGTTAAGGCTCTCGCGGAAAACCCAGGGGATGTCGCCGAGGTCGTTGCCCAGTTCGCGCAGGACGCACCTGCCGCTGAGCTCGCCGACGACGTTTCGTGGATCGCTGAGTGCTTTGCGAAGGACTCGCCACAAGAGATCGTGGAAGCGCTTCGTTCGCACGAATCGGAGAAGGCCAAGTCCACCGCTGAGCTTCTTGAAACCAAGTCACCACGGTCAGTTGCTGTGACGTTTGAACTGATCCGCCGGGCGGCGTCAATGTCGCTTGCTGACGTTCTTGAACAGGACCTGCGTACCGCGACGCACATTGCCAAGTACCCTGACCTCACTGAAGGTATCCGTGCACAGGTCATCGATAAGGACCGTAACCCAAAGTGGAACCCAGCGTCGCTTGCCGAGCTGGACCCTCAGGAAGTCGAATCCATCATTACAACCCCCGTACAAGACAAGGTGTTTTCATGAGTTACGAAACAATCAAGTTCGAAACCGACAACGGCATCGCAACCATTACTCTTGACCGCCCCAAGGCGTTGAACGCGCTGAACCTGCAGGTACTCACGGAAGTCACCGAAGCAGCAGCACAGGCTGACGCAGACGACAATGTGCGTGTCATCGTCATTACCGGTGAAGGTCGCGCATTCGCAGCGGGAGCTGACATTAAGGAAATGAGCGAACTCGACTTCGCAAAGGCCTACCGTGCCGACTGGTTCGAAGGCTGGAACCGCCTGACAGCAGTTCGCAAGCCCATCATCGCAGCCGTCAACGGTTTTGCCCTGGGCGGTGGCTGTGAACTGGCGATGATGTGCGACATTCTCATCGCAAGTGAAAAGGCGAAGTTCGGCCAGCCAGAAATCAACCTAGGCGTTCTGCCTGGAATGGGTGGCTCCCAGCGTCTGACCCGTGCGATTGGTAAAGCTAAGGCCATGGACCTGTGCTTGACCGGGCGCATGATGGACGCTGAAGAAGCTGAACGCTCTGGTCTGGCCGCCCGCGTTGTTCCACACGATGAACTCCTGGACACCGTGTATGACATCGCTAAGACCATCGCAAGTAAGTCGCTCATCGCATCAGCCATGGTGAAGGAAGCCGTCAACGCTTCGTTCGAAACCACGCTGCAGCAGGGACTGCTGTTTGAACGTCGCCTCTTCCACTCCACTCTGGCCACGAACGACCAGAAGGAAGGTATGGGAGCGTTCGTCGAAAAGCGTGAACCAAAGTTCACTGACTCCTAATCCTCGCGCGGCGTAAAGCGAAACATTCCAGTCGCGAAACGCAGTACGCACAAGTGCAACGAGGCCACCCGTTCAACGGGTGGCCTCGTTTTGTCAGCGAACGTGACGCAGATTATAGTTCTAGGCACACCGAACGATCGTTTATCACGGCAAGTTTTCGAAGGAGACAACTCGTGTCTGAACTCCCTGACATTCTGCGCACACCTCTTGCGGCCCCCATCATTTCTTCCCCCATGTTTATTGCCTCTGGCCCAGACCTCGTCAAAGCGCAGTGCCAGTCAGGAGTCATCGGCTCGTTTCCCACCCTGAACGCTCGCCCACAGGAGCTTCTGGACGAATGGCTCACCGACATTACCGAATCCAACGCCCAGTACGCCGCGGCTAACCCCGGTGCGCCTGTGGGCCCACTCGCAGTCAATCTCATCGTCCACCGGACAAACAACCGACTTGAGCACGACCTCGGCGTCGTTGTCGACCACAAGGTGCCCGTTGTGATCACCTCTCTGGGCGCGCGTGAAGATGTCATCGAAGCAGTGCATTCTTATGGCGGCATTGTTCTGCACGACGTGATTAACAACCGCTTCGCGCACAAGGCGGTTGAAAAGGGTGCGGACGGCCTCATTGCTGTAGCTGCGGGAGCCGGTGGGCACGCGGGTGCGTTGAGCCCGTTCGCACTGGTCCGCGAGATCCGCGAATGGTTCAATGGACCGCTGGCGCTGTCCGGGGCGATTGCGCACGGCCATTCGATCCTGGCCGCGCTGGCTGCCGGCGCTGACTTTGCGTATGTAGGTTCGGCATTCTTGTCCACGCCTGAAGCCAATGTGGTTGATGGCTACCGCAACATGATTGTTGACTCCTCGGCCGATGACATTGTTTATTCCAACCTGTTCACCGGTGTTCACGGTAACTATCTGCGTGGTTCAATTCAGGCAGCCGGGCTGGACCCCGAGAACCTGCCGGTATCTGACCCTTCTGCGATGAGCTTTGAGTCCACGGCCTCCGGTGAGCGTGCAAAGCCAAAAGCGTGGAAGGAAATTTGGGGTTCAGGCCAGGGAATTGGGCACATCACAGGTTCGGTTCCCGCCCGGGAGTTGGTTGCCAACCTGGTAAGTGAGTTTAAGGCTGCACAAGAGGACCTGCGTAACAAGCTGGCTCGCTAACGTTCCGGTGTCTTTGGCCGCCCGGCTGCGGCCGCTCACCTGTTTCTGCTGACATTCAAACGGCCGAGGTGGTAGCACCTCGGCCGTTTGAATGTCACATGACGTGTTTAGAAGTCCCAGTCGTCGTCTTCGGTGTTTTCAGCCTTACCGATCACGTACGAGGAACCTGAGCCGGAGAAGAAGTCGTGGTTCTTTCTGCGCCCCTGGTGGGGTGTCTGGTTTTTGTGTTTTGCCTGGTGAGAGCTGGTGCGTGGTGTGTGGCGGTTAGTCCTGTTTGTGGGTGTTTGTGGGCAAAGTGTGGGCACGGGAAGATTTTTTCCTACCCGATTTGCACTATCCCCAAAGTGGGTATATGCTAGGAGTATAGAAAGCAAGGGAAACAAAGTTCCCGGCACACGATAAGGAGATCGAAAATGAAACTTTACACCACCCTTGATGAAGCCATTAACCGCGAGATTGTCGCAGCCATCGAAGCCACCGGAGTAGTCAAAGACGCTCACGCAGAATACGACATTGACGCTATCGCAGACGAGGTACTCGAATACGTAGACGGATACGAAGAAGAACGTAACGCCTACAACCTCAACCGCCAAGGCTTCCGCCTACGCGAGGACATCGACCACGACGAATTCTGGGACGCTGTAGCCAAGCACGAAGCCTAAATGCAACTAAGCCCCAGCCTCACCGCTGGGGCACAACACTTTTTGGGGATTAAATGGAACGCATGACTGGTGCGCATTTCCGCGCACTCCGCACCTACCTGGGCTACTCGGTGAAAGAAATTGCTGATTACCTTGGAGTGAGCCAGAATTCTGCCCGCGCTTGGGACAAGGGGGTGTACCAACCCCCGGCTGGAGTGGTGGAGGAACTTCAGGAGCTTAGTGACGCTACAGATAAGGCTGTGGAGTATCTAGCCCGCCACTACAGCAAGTCAGAAATCGAATGGCCCATGGAGATACCGCGCACGCCAGAGGACATTCCCGACATGCTCCCGCAAATCATCATGCCCGGACCAGTCACACTCGACTGGTGGAAAATGGTGGGCATTCGCGTGTGTGAGCGGGTGCCGGGGCTGACACTTGAGTGGGCATGAAAAAGCGTAGCCAAAGGCTAAACATTTTCACACTCCCCTACCTCCAGCAGGGACTCGCACGGACATCACTGGCTCAAAACACGCCCGGCGCGAGATTTACCAAAGACCCGCTACTCATGTGGGTGACAGAGCAAATGACGGTCCTTGCTTACGAGTACGCGCCCGATCTTCCCGAGTGGGACTTCGACGCGGCCACCCAGTCATCATCCGGGATCATTATCTGGGAGGGGTCGACCGGGCTTAATGCTCCCATGCCGGGGCCTGTGGCACGGATGTGGGGTTTTGTCATCCAAGGCATCGTGTGGGTGCACGCTGATAATGGGACAAGGTTCTTCCCTTTAGGGCGGTCGCAAGATGTTTTTCGCACACCCGCGAAATTACCGCTCGTGACGCCACCGTTCTCCTATTCGGCGGCGGAGTTAGCCGAGCACCTACCAAGACTGTGGGCGATGCTTGGTACCACACTCATTCTGTCAGACACTCCGACGGTCGCGGCTCAGCGCACATTTAAGCCACCACCACCCGGACCCACGGGGCGTGCCCCACTTCACTCCCCCGTCACGAAGGTGATGTTGCGCGAAAACCTACCAACCGGGTTACCAGCCACTAAATCTGAAGGTGGTGAGAAGAAATGGGGACTGAAGAAGAGGCACCTCGTCCGGGGTCATTGGCGGGCGCAGGTGTGTGGCCCAGGTCGGGCCGACAGGCGGCCTACCTTCGTGCCGCCCTACATCAAAGGGCCAGCCGACGCGCCACTGGTGGTGAAACCACGAGTGCACGTGTGGGGCCGGTAACGTTTGATGATCTTGTGGCCGAGCATTTACACCCCTACCGCCCCGGCACCAGGAAGGCAAAAATAAAACAGCTCCGGTCGTGGGTGAGGTTTTGCCAGGCGGCGGGCGTCCCCCCACTTGAAGCGACACCCACTCTCATAGAGGACTGGATTAACTCAATGGTTGCGACTGGTGTGGCTATCGGCACTCAAAGCGTGTCACTGTCCACGCTCCGCATATTTTATGCCTGGTGTGCCAGGCGCGGGTATGTTGAGGACTCGCCAGCGAAGTGGGTGCGGGTTGTGGGCAGGTCGAAGCGGAGTTCGCTTGAGCAGTTAGGGGCTAGTGAAGTGTCCGTGATGCTCGAAGCGGCTGAAAAGCTCAGCCCGGAGGCGCACCTCGTGTTTTGCTTCTACGCGCTTAATGGCCTGAGGTCGTCAGAAGCACTCACGGCCAGGGTTGAGCACCTGTCCGAGCGTGACGGGCGCACTATCCTACTGTTGCCTGACCGGAAATTTGGGCATAGTGACCACATCGCGCTACCCGGCCGGACAGTCAAAGCCTGGGGCACTGTGGTGGGCGATAAAGCAAGTGGCCCGGTCTTTAAGGGCAAGCTCTCATTTTTACGAATGTGGGTACTTCGCACGTGCCGACAGCTCGAAGAAGTGACAGGTATACCGCATATTACGCCTCGCATTTTGCGGGCATCTTTCGCGACGATTGCGCTTGATCATGGGGCATCTGAGCGTGATGTGTCAGTGAGTTTAGGGCATGCTGGGACGCGATCTTTGGCCCCCTATGATCGGGGTTGGAGGTCGGTGCATCGGAATGTGTCCGGTGTGGTGGCTGGTGTGGTGGAGGCACAAAAATAAGACCCCCACCACATTCACATGGTGGGGGCCAGTGTTCTTAGAGCACTGCCATGGCTTTCACGTGACGCGAGCGTCCCAGGCGGCGTCCCATGTGGCCTTACCGATGAGACCGTCCACAGGCAAGTGCTTTTCACGTTGGAAGGCCCGCGCTACGGCCCGCGTCCGTGGCCCGTACAGGCCGTCTGCACTGATGTTCCACCCGCGGGCTTTCATCCGCGCCTGCCACACTTTGAGGTGGTCACGGTTGCCGTGGTACCCGGACACGGACCGCTTCGAGCCTGAGCGTGGCCCGAATCTTAACAGCTATGTGCGCCATAATGGCAGGGGCGGGGCGTGGAATGACAACGGGCTCGGCCGAGAGGCAAAAACCGACCTCAACAAGTAAACACATGGGTGATACGAAAATCACCACCAGCAAACAAAAATGCGCCCCTCCGTTTTTGGAGGGGCTACACCAGTTATGCGTTTTCTACTCAGCTACAACTTTCCATCCCTGCGGGTAGCTGGCCGGTGACCACACGTTTCCGTTGATCGTGGACTCGTAGGCGCTTCCCTCAAAGCTCACGCGATCACCAACCTTATATGCATCATGCGCACCAGAGGGCTGAACCCACTCAGGCGCAGCGCCACTGCTTTTGTCAGTGATTTCGCGCCAGCCAGACTCACCAGGGATCCACACATTCGCTGGTGTGATGTTTTCCCATGTCTTGCCGGCGTACGTGACAACCACACCGACGGGGTACGCATCATGCGCGCCGGTAGGCTGAACCCACTCGTCACCATCTTCCTTGCCCGACGCACGCCACACCTCTTCAGTGATCGCCTCTATCCGGTTTGGTGCCTCAGCTAGCACCCTGCGACGCTCAATCTCCACCCCCACTTCTTGACGAAGCTGGTCAAGCTCACCGTCTGAAAGACTCGAAAGATCTGCACTCACGATTCCTCCCCCACAGGCTCTGGCTCGTACCCTTCTTCATCATCGAGGCTTTCCGAGGCGAGCGCGGCGTCTAATGCGTCTTGGTCGAGCGCGTTGGACTGGTCTGCTGTGTTGATATCTGTCGTGTTTTCGATGGTCTCGGCCGAGAGCCCCGGGCCTGCTACACCGATGGGGCTTGAGGCAATAGAGGTGAGTACTGACAGGATAGTGGCGGTAGCTGTAACTGACAACATTGCCGGCCAGTCCAGCTCCATAACACCTACCTGGTCCACTCCGATGAGCGCGACAAGCGTCTGCGCAGCCGTTTTTACTGCCCGTTCCGTGGTAGCTGTCCAAAACTGTGGTGTAAGCATGCTCATGCGTCTCTCCCTTCAACAGTAAAGTTTGTCGACGTGATGACTACTGGGTCTTTGCCCCGGTTGGTCACCTGCAGTTGCAGGCGAAGCGAAGACCCTTTACGAGGGGTCTGTTTCACAACGTAGGACTGTGGCGTGTAAATGTGCTTCGCAGACCTATTCGAAGCGAAGTCCTGCTCGAAGAAATTACCGACAATGCGATCCTGTGGTTTGCCGCCTTTGAGGAAGTCCACGATCTTGGCAGACACGGCTATTGCGCCTGCACCCGAAGTCCCAATCTCGACTGTCGGGCGCACATGTTGACCCTTCCTCAGTGATGTCATCGAGAAATACTCTCCAACCTTGACCCTGACTGTCTGACCTGGCTTGATCGTTCGATTGCTCGTGTTGGTGCCTGTGGCTATGACTGGCATGATGTCGCCCTCTTTCTGTTTGCTTTTGCGTGGACTAGGTTTAGGTGGCGTTTTAATGGCGTGCCGCGGCGCATCGTGAAATTTTGGCCGGCCTCCGTACTGGATCAGGCTGAGTGACCGCGTACGCAGGTGAACACCTCCCCCATCGCGCTGAGACCCTCTGTTGCTGGCAGACGTGTTGCCCTCCCACACCAGGGCACGCCCGCCTCGGTACCCGGCAAAGATTCCAGTGTGAGAAAACGTGTACCGAACCTGGTCACCCGGCCGTAACTTACGCTTGTCAATGCGCCTGCCGTGCTTTCGATACCACTCAAAGCACATCGCCACAGATGCTGACCTCGGGAAATCACGCCCCGCTTTCAACCCGATCTGGTCATACACCCATGACGTGAACGCTGCACACCACGGATACGCGGACCCGCTGACACTCCTTCCGTAGTACCAGGTATTGAACTTCACCCGGTTGGAGAACCCACGCTCACGCACCCCATTCTGAGACCTCGCTACCGCGACAGCCCTACTCCCCGTCGTCATAGATTTGTGCCTTTCTCGTCGATTACCTCAAGTAATCTGCCTAAAAGTTTTTCGAATGGATACGGCAAAGGCGGGCCTTTGCCCGCCTTCTCATGCTCCAGATTCGCCGTCAGCCAGCGGATCACTTCCCGTATCGCGTGCCTAAACCTGCGATTCTCGTCCGCCAAGCTCTGGTTGGATTTTTCTAGCGACTCGACCCGATCCTCTAGGTCTTGCGCCCGCGCCTCCAACCTCGTCACGGCTTTCTCCCACCACGACACGGCCCTATCAAGGTCGTCGCCTTTAGATTTCCCGATTGCCGCCACATAGGTGAGGATTGAGCCAATGACCGTGACGGCGCCACCGATGATGATTCCGTATAACGTCATACGCCCTCCCACTTATCCTGGAGGCGATGGGCAATCTGTGAGACCCTCGACATTCCGGCAGCACCACAGGCGATGATGAGGTACGACACTGCGGAGGCGATACCCCGCTCAGACCCGGAGGCCACCGTCGGGATTAGGTACCAGATCCATGCGACGAGGAAGTACAGCGACAGAACCACTGGCATAGCGGTTAGTACCAGCCACGCTAATTGCGTGGCCCGTGGGGATCGTATAGGGAGGATTGCGACGCTTGCGCCGATGGTGCCAGCGATCACGAAAGCCGTCCCCACGATTCCTGGCGTGAGCCAGCCTGTCCACCCGATACCGGATACTCGCGATTGCGTGGGGAGGGCTATCCAGGTAATTCCGAGGATGATGTACCCGACCCCGTAGGCTGTCATGCCTACTTTAACGATGTCGAGTATCTGCGACATTGGCGTGCTTTTAATCACCGCTCGCCTCCGCTTCCTCGTGGACTTTGAGCTTGTGCGTAAGCTCCGCTACGTGGAGGCGTAGCTGGAGGTTCTCATTTGCTAAGTCGGTGAGCACTTGCGTGAGGGCTTCTTGGGTCATTTCGCACCTTCCATCTGGGTGATTCTTTCTTCAAGCCGGGTAATCCTGTCCCGTTGCCGACGTATAAGCGTGAGAGCGGCCATGCCGATACGGTCGCCGGCGAGCGCGTCGGGACGTCCCTTATCGTCATAGATGACCAGCTCTGGGCATGCTTGGGCGACTTCTTCCGCGACCAGGCCGGGAATACGGGTTAAACCATCGGCACTGTCACCGTTGCGTTCGTACTCGCCTTTATCAATCCACGTGCGGAACGGAACATCCAACAAACTATCCGGCACATGGAAGCCCTGTATGTCACGCTTGTATCGGCGGGACGAAGTAGACCTTGCCATCCAACCATCATCAGCAATGAACACGTTAGCCGAGCTACCCGTCTTAGGGGCTGATTGGTAGAACAAAGACCCTTTGGTGATCCTATTTCTATCGGCGCGCATGGTGATTTCACCACCACCAGCACCCACCTCGAGGGCGGCGCGGTTATTACCCGTGCGGAGAATAGCCGAGTCGCCACCACGGGTCTGGATCACCGCGCTGTCATGCATGTACAGACGAGCGGAATCTTTACCTCCCAGGCCCGGCTTGAGGATCACCTGGCCTTCCTTAGTAAGCGACAGCCCAGCCCCACCGGTGGAGCGGATCTTCACCGACCCGTCTCCGACGAGCCTGACGTAGTCCCCCCGGTTGGTCTGCGAGCGCAGTGTGAGCGGTGCGCCGTCTTTCGATCGCAGGAGTACGGACCCGTCGCCGTAGAGTCCCAGGTTTGCGCGGTCGGTCATGGTCTGCCCCGGCCCTGTGACCACTAATGCTGGCTTTGTGCTGGTGGTGGTGCCTTCAAGCTCTTCGGTTTCTGGGTCGATGACCTGCCCGGACGATCCCGAGATTTCTGCGAAAACGATGTCGCCGTATCGGCCTGCGTCGGTGTCTTTTCCGATGCGCACGCCGGCACCAGAAGCGAATACGTCGTTCCCGTCCCAGTCTTTCATCGTGATGTTCGACCACAGGTCTGGCGTGATGGTGGTGCGGAAATTGCCAGGGCGGCCTGTGATTATCTCACCGATGATGGACGCGTTTCCGGTTGCGGACGACAGGTTCACCACTTTGGTTCCGGTGGCGTCATACTGTGACAGCCCAGCCGTGTTCAGGACGACGCGTGGCCCAGATTTCGCGGTTTGCACGGTCGCCCCGGTAATCGTCATACCGTCGATAGCGTCTGCTTCAATCTGCCCCGCCCTGACGGTGAGGAACTGGGCGATCTTCGCGGTGAGTTCCTGGCTTGCTGTGATTTTCGGGGCCGTTACCGCCCCGTCCTCAATGAGCACCGCCCCCACTTTCGGGACCACGGACAGGTCAGAGAACCTCGCCGACCCGGGGTAACCAGAATTGAGAAAGCACCCGACCGCAATAAACACCGCGTCATCGCGCACGGTGATGTCGTTTTCAATCCACGTCCACACACCCTGAGAAATACTCCCACCAGGAAGGGTGAACATTGGGGACAGTGGGGACCCGTCCTCACTGTACTGTCTGACGTACATGCACACGCCATTGCCCGTAGCAGAGGCGCTAGTCCTCACCCACGCGCCCACACGGTATGATGATCCACTACGCACACGCGTCCTGTCAGTAGTTGACCAGCCTGCCGGCAGAAAAAACAGGTCGTAGGTTCCGCGTTGACGGTTACCCGCCTCCACCACGATGGAAGCGCCCCCAAACCGGCCACCACCAGGTTGGTACCTCGACCCCCACAGCTCACCGTCAAGAAGATTCGGGTCACGGTAAATATTCCCCGCTGCCACTGTCAAACGTGATGTAGTCACCGTGCGGGCACTCAACCCGTCGACCCACAGTTTCTCAATCACCGCGTCTTCAACTCTGGCGGACCCGGACACCGTGAGCTTGTGCACGTCCAGATTCGTGATCATGTCCGACCGGATCACGGCAGGCTTCCAGGATTTACCATCATGCGTCCACTCAGCAAAAACATGCCCGTTAGCGTCGACTCTGCGCCACAAATCCCCAGCAATACCCTTACTAGACCCCGGGGGTGACGTGGACACCGTGATCGTGTTCTTCCCATTCGCTGACTGGAGAATCCGCTTATCCACCTCCGCCCCAGACAGTTTCGACTGGGCCAGAGCGTAAGCGTCATCAGCCCGCTTCTTCGCAGCATCAGCCAGCGACTTCGAAGCCAATGCTTCCAGGTGGGCTTGGTTCGCTTCCTGCTTCGCCTGGTCCGCCCTCGCCTGCGCATCAATAGTGCGCTTATCAAGTGGCCCGTACTTCGCTAACGCGTCATCAGCCACAGACTGGGCTTGCTTCGCCTCAGCTTGGGCCTCATCAGCTTTCGCCTGCGCCTGCGAAGCAGACGATTGCGCCGCCGTCGCTTCCCGCCTGGCCGTGTCAGCGTCAGCTTTCGCCTGAGCTACGTCCCCACTCACTCCCTCAGCCGTCGAATATGCCTGTTCGGCTTTCGCCTGCGCGTCCCTGGCGGCCTTCTGAGCGTCAATAGCGCGCTTATCAAGTGGCCCATATTTCGCGAGCGCGTCATCCGCGACCGACTGGGCTTCAACCGCGACATTATGCGCGTTGCGAGCACTCAGGGTGGCTTCCTCAGCTTTCGCACCCACCCCGGCGAGCTTCCTTTCAAGCTCCGCCAGTTCTTCGAGGGCCTTCTGCTGGGCCTCCGACAGCCTGCCTTCGGAGGCTTCAATATCGGCTTTCACCCGGTCAGTGATCCCCTCCACCAGCACCGTGACAGGATTGGACGGGGCTGAATGCATTTCTGCTCTGGATACTGCGACGAGGCGCACATGCCAGGTGCCACCAGTGACACGCAAAGTCAAACCCCCACCGTTCTGGGACACGATTGACCCACGCAGGGTACCCGTGGACGGTGTGAAATTTTCGTCTTGGGATACGTGCACGTCCACGCGGTCCCAATCCTCCGGACGAGGGCCAGTGAATGTTCCGTCCCACGCCACTAGCAGTGTAGACAAATCCGGGGTCACAACAGGGGCAGACGGCGCCGGTGGCGGTGGCCCCTGCACATGCTTAATTGTATGAGTGCCGTCTGCTTGCACGCCCATGGTCATGCGTGGTGTACCCTGGTCGTCCTTCACGACGATTGCGCCACCCTCAACCGTGGACCACGACAATTGGGGCCGAGACAGGGCCGACACTTGTTTCTCCGTCGCCCTGATACGCTCCGCTAAACGTCGGATTTCTTCACTCACACTGCACCAGCCTTTTGTACGGTCAAAGTCATTTCGTCACGGTCCACATCCCAGGTTTGGGATACGACCCGCACCCACTGTGAAAATTCGCCCACCCACGGGACGCTACGAGAATCAATCTTGATTTCGTCCCCCACATCCCATGTGCCAAAAACCGCGTTAGCATGGTCCCGAACCTTCACGTCCACCACTTGGGACACGCCCTGCGAAAGTCGCAGTTCAGCCTCAGCTACAGCCATGGCACGTTTCTTCGACTGCATGGACTTATCCGTAATCACGCGCACACGCCTTAATCTGTCCCGCTTCCCGGCTTGCGCTACCGCATGGATCATTCGTGAACCTTCACCAGACCCGAGGGCGAGAATCTCTGAGGCGTAATCTTCCCCCTTGTCCTCCAGGGCAAGTTCGGACAGGATATTCTCCCCTACCACGAATCTGAGGTTGTGGCGACGAGTCCCCAAAGTTGGGTAGCCGAGCTTCACGTGGTGGTTCACGCGCTCACCAGCCCATGTGTGCTCAATGTGGTAATCGAAAGGAGTCTCCTCTGCCAGGTCGTCCCACTCTTTGCCTAGATCGTCGGTATTCCACCAGGAGAGCACGTGCGGGCCGGACTCAAAATTCACATCATCACCGGATTTAGTGGTGAAGGAGACTTCCTTCGACTCCGTGCCAATACGCACAGGGGAGGTCGTGTCATCGACGGTGAGCCCAAGGTTCCCGCCAGGCTGGCTTTGCGCGTGCCCAATAATGTGATCACGAAGCACATTCAAGGGGTCTACCTTGATGCCACGGAATTCACCTGTGTGCGGTAAACCAGTCCAATAGGCGCGAAAACCAGGGCACGTGATCGTGAGGGTTTCCGCATCCACACTCGTGTCAGCGACAATAAACCCGCCACGAGTATCCCCGCCATACTCCGCATAAATCGCGGTAGACCAGGGCTTGAAAATACTCGCCCCCCGCGACTGGTACGCGGACAGCTCAGGTTTCAGGGTCGCGTCCAGCTGGCCCGGCCCAGATAAAGCGTCCGTAATAGACACACCCATGAGAGGAATATCCCACGCTAATGGTGTCTCCGTGCCGTCACCATGCAGGGTGAATGCGTGAAATCGCCACGACATTAAGACTCCAGGGGCGCGTCAGCAATTTCCAGGAATCGGCACTTGAATGTGATTCCCGATCGGTTATCGAGAGACACCTGCCCGGTTTGTGCGGTGCTTGCTAGGTCGACAAAAGCGCGGACGTCGAATTGTATTTCTTTGCCTCGTTCGTCAGGCCACACATACAAGTTCTCTGACATGATCCAGTTCGTCTTATAAATGGTGTTATTTTCCAGCACGTCCCACCCGAAATCTTGGGACCAGTGTGGCTCCCCTGACCCGTCGGCGGCTTCGTGGGCGATATACCACCCGCCCCACGATGATTTCCCGGAGTACCGGACTCCTGTCAGGTAGCATTCAATGATCATTCGTGTCGCCCACTCTGGGGCTTTGATCTTGAAACCGCCTCCGTGTACGCGGTCTGGGAACTGCTCACCTCTGAGGACTCCCGTCCCTTTCCTCTTCTGCCGGAGCACGTGGGACCAGTCCTGAATGGCCTGCTGTACGACTGGCCGTGCGATGACATGGTCTTCTACCCGAGGGTTAGCAACTTCCCGAATGTCCGTGATCATGCTGTTCGTGATCGTGCCCGTAGAGGCGGGCTGGGTGATCTTCGCTAGCGGGATAAACGGGTATCCGAGGCCGGTGAGCTTCGACACTAAGGCGTAATCATTGTATGGGCCGTCCTCCACGTTCGACGGTGCCTGCCCGCCATACTGCGGGTCAGTGATGCGCACAATCAGGTACCTTGTCGCGCCACCGGCAGACCCCGTAGCCGGAACCGGCACATCAGTCGACGACTCTTCACGCACCACATAGGACTGCGACCCGTAAGCCGGTGCGGGCAAATAATCATTCGGGGTCACCCCACCACCCATGTGGACTCTCACCGCCGTACCAGGCACAGGCAACGCAGTCACTCGCATATCCGTGGCACCCAGAACGCCACGCGCCCCACCAGTCGCGCCAAACGTCGACATGCGCGCACCCTCTACCGGGTTATCTGCGCCACCACCAATAGCCCACGGGACACCAACTAACGCCATAACTTACCCCTCACATTCCTTGATAAGCCGGGAACCAAGACACTCGCGCCCACCCCGTGCCAGAATCATCAACTCCGGAAAACGTGATCTCCTGCGTCCCCGGTTTCATCACCAACTGGTCAAAATAAAACTTGCCCATATACCCGACCATGGAAGCCCCGTCGCCACGCCTCACCGACTGGGAGCGCGGATCAACCGTTATTTGCTGGTCATAGGCCAAAGTGAGCTTCGGGAAAGACAACCGCCATCCCGGCCCCGTCACCACTGGTGACTTCACCGGACCATGAATAACCACCGTTGCTGGGGTTGAGGTAGTCCCCTCCACGACTACAGACCCCTGCCTGAGTCCGCCAGTTTTTTTCGTCCCCCACGGGAAAATAATTGGGAACGTGTACCCGCCGACACTCCCGGGAACGGTCGTCAACCGCACTGACTGGGACTCGTCACCATAGGTTTTCGTGTCCAGCCTTTGAAATTCCGCTGTCGCCTTTATGACACCATGCCGGAAAGTTTTCGTGTGTGATCGGGAAAACTTCCTGGGGCGACCAGGGACGCGCCTCACCTCACCGGCCCGCTCATACCTCAGCCACGTGTACCAGCCGGGCGACTTCCTGGCAGCATTCGCCCACACGCCCTCCACCTTGGCCATGGAATCCAACCCGCCCGCGAAAGTCGCCGGATTAGTCGCAAGGCTCAGCGTCCACACTGGTGGGGTGAGGTAATCACGCCCAAACAGCACCCTGTCATCACGCGGGTGAGTAACGTCCTGCGTCCTGAAATCAAGGTCCCCGAAATCAACCGTCTCAACAACAACCGGCTCATGGTACCCAAGACGAATACCACCTACCTCAAAATCATGCGGTCGCATAACGTCCTCCACGCCCCTGTCGGATTAGCTCGAATCGCACGGCCCGCGCCACTTCCTCGGCATTATCGACATGAACCCCGTTAATGGTGATGCTCATAGGGGAACCGTGAAGCGCGGCGGCTTTAATGTGCTGGAACTGGTCTTGCGTGAACACAGCCTCCGGCTTGCCCGTCTGGTTGATCGTGGTTGTCAGGCCTGGTGGTAGCCACCCGCCAGTGTCGTATTTCGTGATCGTCCCACCGTCGGCATACCCATGGCCCCACCCGACGACAGACCGCCAGCCGGACATGCCGTGATAGCTCTTCCGCCGGTGCTGACGCGACGCGGCACGCATACCCACAATCAGATTCTTCAACGGGTCGTACACATTCGGGAAGAACGGACCCATTCCGCCGCCGAAATCCGTCCATGTCACCCCAGGGACCTGCACAAGACCACGCGCCGGGTCACCACGACGAACATTAATATCCCGTAGCGCCGAGGACTGGACGAGGCGCGGGTTACCACCCGACTCGGTCTTAATCTGCCTGAGCCACCTATCTTCATCGGCCTGACCGCCACCAATTCCGGTGAACTGGAGGGCCTGCCGAACAAGAGGCCTCCACCGCTCAATACCCTTACCGCTTGGCGCGACACTATCCGGCGGTGCCCCCTGGTCCCCACCAACTGGGACACGGGAGCGCATCCAATCCAGGGCCGACGTGACGAGTTTGTTCCCCGCTGAGGCGACCAGGGACACGAACGGGCTGTCGCCAATCTTCGCCAGACCGTTCTTAATGAGGTTCTTGAGCTTCGTGAAAGGGTTGAGGTCCACGAAAGCATTGCCGATGGCCTGCCCGGCCCCCTTGATTCCTTCCAGGGCTTTCTGCAAACCGCCAGCTATTGCGCCTGCTGGTGCATGCCGGTTGAATGAACCTAAGGACCTGTTGCCGAGGTCCACGTGCGCGTGTCCATAGTGTCCCGTGTACCGCCAGATCACGCCCCAGCCGAGGTTGTGGAGGATAGGCGCCAGCTGGTCAAAGAATGCTGTCTCTACGGCATTCGTCCCACCGGGACCATAATTCAAGTCAAGCGCACCGTTCCTGTAGTGCCAGGAATTCTTCGCGTGAACCGGGTGAACCCCACCGAACGCCGGGTGCTCACTGACACGCACACCCAGCTTCTGGAGTGCGTGACCAAGTGCCACAATATCGCCACCGGACTTGTACCCCATGATCGGGAGGGTCCCGTGCCGGTTGATGTGCTCTAATGCTCCCGGGTGATTTCGTCGCAGTCGGTCCGCGCTCTTCCGGCGCACCATGAACTCGCCTGCTGTCGCCCAGATCGGCACATTGTCCGCTGTAGCCGTCGGCGACCATCCGGGGATACGCCCACCAGTAGCGAAGCCTTTAGGCAAGCTCACCTGCGGTATCTTCTTCGACCCGAAAACGCCCGCGATCTTGTTGAAGTTGTCTACCAGGCCCCGGTTGATGACCGTGTTCACCACGAACTCGACGGGCTTCTTCGCGATGTTTTTGAGCCCTTCCCATGCCTGACCGATAGCATCACGCCCAGCCCGGAACGCTGCCGGTAGCGTGTGCCTCACCGCATGGGCAAGCGGGTTGAAAACCCGATCCCGGATAAAGTTCCACACCCCGGAAATAACGGCTTTGATTCCGTTCCATGCTGGCACGATGACATTACGCCACAGCCACAGGAACGCGGGCCCTAGGGCACGTTTCACGAAGTTCACGACAGCCTGGAAGACCAACCGGACCCCAAGCCACCACACCTGAATGTAGGCCTTAATGAAATTGAAAACTGGTCGTATAATCCACGTCCACAACCATTGGAAAACCGGACCAAGAACCGTTTTCACGAAGTTCACGAGGACACTAAATGTCGCTTTCGCGTGGTTCACCCACTGAATGAACATCGCTTTCGCCAAGGACAGTACCGCACTGATGACCGACCACAGCCATTTGAATACCGGCCCCAGGACGTTGCGGAAGAACCAGACCAGCGCGTTAAACACGACTTTCACGGAAGCCCACCACACCTGAATGTAGGCTTTAATGAACCCGAAAATAGGGCGTACTACCCACGCCCACAGCCAGTTGAACACCGCGCCCACGGCTTTAAATGTCGCCTGAATGAACGGCAACATCGTCGTTTGGAACCAACCAACCACAGCAAACACTGTGGCCTTAATCCCGTTCCAGGCGGGCACCATCACATTGCGCCACAGCCATACCGCGCCCTGGGCAATCCACGCCCACACTCTCTGCAACGCGGGCCACACGAACGTCTGGAACCACGTCACGACCGCGCCCACGGCGAATTTAATGCCAGCCCATGCGGCGTTCACCGCGTTACGGAACCAACCTACCTTCTTGTACGCGACAACGAAAATAGCTATGAGCGCAATAATCGCCACGATCACCGCGCCAATAGGGTTAGCTGACAGCATGGCATTCAACCCTGCCTGAGCTTTGGCCCACAACCCAGTTGCCAACGCTTGCAACTTCGTCAAGGTCAGCATCTTGTACCCAATGAGCATTTGTATGGTCTGCACAGCAACCAAGAGCTTCGCGCCGATCACCCAACCCGCATACGCGGCTGCCGCAAAAGCAACTAGGCCTGCCAGCGTCTTTACTAGCCACATGTTCTTTGATAGCCATGTGACAAGCGATACAAGCACGGCAACGAGCCCCTTGAATGTGGCTATAGCAATCGGCATGACACCCGCCACCAACTCCGCAAACGCCGCTGCGAACGGCTCCATTGCCTTCTGCATTTCATCAAGCGCCGGAGTGAGGACGTTGAAGCTGTCTTTAAGCGCATTGAAAATCGGCTCAAGGAGGGTAGCGCCAATACGTCCGAGCGCCGCCTGAACGTTCTTCCACGCACCCATGAAAGTTTCACCGGACTTCTGGGCGGCGCCACCCACGCCGGAGTTCATCGCCTCCGAGAAAGTCTTAAAGTCCACCTGGCCTTTGGACACCATTTTTCGGACCTGGTCCGTTGTGACACCCAAATGCTTCGACAAAAGCTGGAGGGCCGGGATTCCCCGCTCGGACAGCTGGTTGAGCTCGTCACCCTGGAGTTTCCCCGTGGCGGCGACTTTACCGAAGATCGCCCCCATGTCCTCCATGCCGATACCGGCGATGGTGGCAGAGTCGGCTACTGTCTTAAGCGTCTTTTCTAGCTCCTGGCCCGGTTTAATCCCAGACGCAACCAGGGACGCGGAAACGTTCGCGGCCTCATCAAGACCGAAGGCCGTGCCCTTCACGCTGGCCAAAGCATTCTTCATGATTCCTTCGACGGCCTGCGTGGAGTGGCCGAGTCCTTGCAGTTTCTTCTCAGCCTGGTCAATGGCATTAAGTCGTGAGAAGCCTTTGGCCACAGCCATGCCGAAGCCCGTCGCAATGGCACCACCGGCTGCGACGACACCAGCCCCGGCGACGCCCTTAAGGGCCTTGCTGAAAATTGAACCGGACTGCCCGCCGGACTTTTTGAACTCAGCCTCAACCCCGCCAATGGCTTTCGCCGTGGACTGGTGTAAGCCCTTAAAAGAGGGCACGATCTGCACGGCTGCGGTTGCGATAGGTGTAGCCATAAGATCATGCCCTCTCTATTGGGTTTCGTGTGGAAGGAAAATTGACGCGATTTCTTGCGCCTTCTCCTTGGTTTTGCGCTCCCGCACCGTGTCCACGGCTGTGCGTGGTACTGGTAGTGGGCGCGGTTTGTGTTTCTTTTTGCCTTGTGACGCTTGAGCGAGCACAAGACCTGAAATGTCGTCTAGTGCTTGTAGCACGTGGGTGAGCAGAATAACCTCGGGCGTGTTTTCTCTGACCTGCAACCGCCATGACTCCTGCGAGTCACCCCGAGACTCAGCCTCGTCTTGAGCCTGAATAATCTGCTCGGCCACCTGCTCATCACTGAGGAGGGCCTGCCGGAATCGCGACGCGGACGGTAACCCGTCGATCAGGTCAAGCGCGTACACGACCCGGCGGGCCCTCACAATGGCGTGGAGATCGACCCCGTAAACCTGCTGGACATCGGCTCTTAGTTCTTTGCGGTACCTGCCCAGGAGGTTACGGAGCCGTTGTATTCCCCCGGGTCACCAAACACAGACTTGATAACCGGTTCGAGTTCCTTTATCAGACCCATGACTTGGAAAAGTGATGGTTTGACGGCCCAGAAGCGTTTAGCGTCGGGCCCCAGGAGCATGTTAATGACCGGGCGGGGATTTTCCGTCTGCGTGTAAATACCCCACGCCTCCTCGAAGGCGCCCCATTCCAGCTCGGACAGGTCCACTGTCTGGAACTCTTTACCCTTCAAGGTGAAACGTTGTGGCTTCGCGTCCGAGGCGATTTCAAGGTTGTCGAGGTTAAAGCGCATTTCTTTAGACATGCCAGGTTCCTTTTCTTACTTCTTCTTTGCCGGTGCTGGTTCTGATTTCTTCGTTACTTCGTACCCGTGGCCACGCAGGTTCTCTGCTTCAACCGCAGACGTTGTGGTGACCGTGAAGTTCCCTTTGCGGGCCTCAAAAGTTGGCATTCCTGCCCCTTTCTCCATGCCAGGTGGGATAAGTGGCGACGGCGACAGGCCACCTGGCCGGGCCCGCCACCGCCGTCACAATTAGGCCGAGAAGCCCAGAGCCTTCGCGTGCTTCTTCGCAGCCGGACCAAAAATAATGTTCTGCACCGAGTAGCCCAGTTCAGGGTCAGGGAACGCGGTAAATGTCATGCCGTAACTGGAAGCGTCGTTGTTCCAGGTCTGTGCCTCCACCTCAGTAACCTGAGCCCGTGGCATGATCTTGGCCCAGAACCACTGGTCCGCGCCCACACCATCCGAGCCGACGATGACCAGTCGGGCATACGGGCGCGACAGGGTTTCTGGCTCGTTGAAAACAATTTCGCCGTTCGTCGCCGGTTTCACCCCGGACATGTCGACACCGTAGTACTGCTCCAGAACACTCTTCCGAGTCTCCAAGCACACCATCTGGACGGTGCGAGTTGTTTTCGTAATGTCGATACGCACCGGTGATGCATACCCGTGGCCCTCGACCTCTTCCTGGTCGGAATCCACACCGAATTCGTATCCGGAGTCCTTTTCGACGATGCCGAGCCCACTAAAAGACTCAGGCAGGGCGACCGGCTGGGAGTCCTCTCCCACCCACGACGCTGGCAAAGCCGCGTCAGACGGACCGATGATCGCGACACCGTTCATGAACTTGCGGATCAACCGCTGATCGTGCGCTTCCTTTTTCAGTTCTTCAAGAGTTGCCATTTCCCCTCCACAGTGGAAATAAGAAAACCCCCAGGTGGGGGTTTCGATGGTTACCAATATTCAGTTATGCGCCCGCGTCAGACGGCCCTCGTAGGGATTACGAGAGTAAATGAGTACCGCTGAACATTCGGGTCGGGGTACGGTAGTTCTTTTGGTGGCGACTCGACCCGTGCGGGGTCAAGCATTCCCGCACTGGTGGCATGTTGCCGGTCAGTCAGGGTTGACGTGATCACTCGCGCAAGCGCACGTGTTGCGGGAAGATCAACGCCGTACACTTCGAAATTCACGCGGTGGTCCGCTAACACGTCACCATCGTTCTGTTCAGCCATCACAAGCACAGCTGGTAGCTTCTCCGCGAAATCCATTTGCAACCGGGCATACACGTGCTCAGGGCCAGTTAAGCCCTCGCACACTTCCATGACCGCTTCTTGCACGTCCGGGTGCATCATCCGATTTTCACCCCATTCAACGCGCCTAACGCCTTATACAGGGTGCGTGACGACCCGCCGAAATACCGCTCCAGCTCATGATCATTTATCACCAAAGCGCCACCACGAACCGGTGACTTTCTCGACCTTGCCAGCTCAATCTTCGCTGGGACGGTCCGGAACGAAGCACGGTAAGCGCGCTTATCAAGCTCCGACCCCTGGGCCGTGACCGGGATGTTACGGGCCGCCGACTCCACTACACGCGCACCTTCCAGGCAAGCGTTCTGCACCTTCCGTGACGTTGCTAACTCGATCATGCCTTTCGGGTTAGCCCTGTAGTTTACTTTCCGCACGGGTTGTCACCTCCACGAGAATCTCTAAACCTTTCTCACGTCCTGTGTACGGGTTCACCCACGGTTTCACCCCAGTGACCCTCCACGACTGTGCAACCGGGTACGTGGACTCGATCACGTCATACGCGACCACATCCACGTCCAGCGTGTCCGTGTAGAACGTGGCATCAGCCGTGGTGGTTTGCTGAAACTGCGTGTTATCAGACGTGACGGTTGGGGCGAATGCTGCGCGGAACGTTAAAGGCTCGCCGGGGTTGATATGCTTCCCCTTCGCATCAACCCCAGCTTTCCGCACTCGTGTTACTTTCTGCGCGTGTCTAAAACCCGCCACGACGCACCTCACCGAACAGTGCCAGTCCACAGTCACAGTAGGTTGCCCCGAAGTTCAGGGCGCACGCTTGTCCATGCGGGGTTTGCCCGCAGTCGGCCACGTTCGCACCGAACGCGACCTGTGACCGCGCCCCAAGGGAACGTTTCTCAGCTCGCGTGAGGTAGAAATCCCCGTTAGGGTTTGCTGGCCTGTACGTTTCTGAGAACGGGCCTGTCGCTTCCGTGTACGACTCGACCCCTTGTAGCGCGTTCATGCCAGCTTGCATGGCCCGGCGCACCACTGAGCACGTGACCCGGCGTAAGGTTGCTTCTGGCGCATTCACCGCTTCCGGCACTTCCGCCAGAATGAAATCTGTCGCGTCTGCTAACAGAACCTCAGCATGCTTCTCCCCACCGGGCGGGAAGTCAGGCCAACGGTCCTTCAGGTCATTCACCGTTGCGAAAACGTCAGCCATAACTCCCCCTCCTTACTTACGTGAGCGTGGGCGTTTCGATTCCTTCTCACTTGCTGGTTTATCGACTGGCTCATACCCGCCAATGTGCTCAGCAAGAGATTCGGGAATGTCCACGACGACGCCGGTTTTCGTATTCTTAAGCCTCGGCATTAGCGCCAGCCTTTACGACGGCGAAACGGTCCGCGAACACGTGCCAGCCGTACACGATTTCCAGGCGCAAAGCGATCTGGTTTGAACGCTTCAAGTCACCCTGACCGTCAGGGTCACCAAAACGGATAAGTTCAACCGGCAGTTCACGCTGCACACCCCAGCGCACACCGTTCGTGAAGTCACCAACAATGGCACGTACCTTCGTGTCCTCAGCTTCAGGCTGACCAGACACAGTGTTGCCCTGGGCGGCGCGAATACCCATGAAGTCAGTCACGTTCGTACCGAACCCGAGGCCCGGGTAACGCTGAACGCCAGAAGGGTCACCGTTGGCAAGCTTCGTCTGCAACGAAGCCAACTCCCACGACATCTTAGGGTCAAGGGCGATACCGTTCACACCCCACGTTTTAGGGGCGTTCACGATCAGGCCGATCGCTTCACGAATCGTCTTGTCCGCTTCGACACCACCAGCAAGCTCCACGGTCTTATCCGTGCTTGCCAAATAGTTGTCCCACGACTCAATTGGCTTACCGGTCAGCGGGTTAATGCGGTGGTACAGGCCAAGGTCAAGGGCGCGGGCCAGGGCTACACGTCCAGCGTCAGCAAGGTCACTGAAAATGGACAGCTGGTAGTCCTCGGAGGCCCACTGGACTTCTTCGTTAAACCGCATAGTGACCTGCGCCTTGCGGGGCTTCGCAGTCACAGATGTGTAACCGCCAGTGGTTGCGGACTTCTTCGCGCCTTCCTCGATGAACTCTGCCTTCGGGAAGTCGTTAAACACGATGTAGTCGGTTTCGCCGAAGCGCTGAGGTTCACGGTTGGACAACTGGGCGACAGTCGATTCGGTGCGGGTTTCTTTGATCATGCCGTCCGCAATGTTGCGGGGCATGAGCACTTTCGCTTCTTTAGTGCTGAAAATAGCCATGACACGTCTCCTTTTGTTTACTGGCTAAAAAGTTTCTTCACAGTTGCGCGAACATCACTGTCAGAACCGTCCCCTGCTGGTTTCATGTGCCCTGTGGGAACGACCGGGCCGGATTTGATTAGCGATTTCAACGATTCCGCGTGAGAACGAATGTCATCTTCTGTGGTTCCGCGTAGCACACTGGCTGGAACACCTGTGTCTTTTGCTACCGTGTTCTTCCACTCGGTGACTTGCTGCGCTGACTTCAACTCATCGAGTTCAGCTTTCGTGCTCTCGAACTGTTTGCGCACCTTGTCTAGTTCGGACTGGTTCGCGTCTTCCAGTTCGTCGAGCTTTTCAGCTTTCGCTTTCAAGTCGTTGTAGTCAGCGTATTTTTTACGTTCTCTTGCTAACCGGTCACCCACAATCCTGTCCAAGTCAGCTTGTGTGGTGATCGGGTTGAACTCGTGTTCTTCTTCACCGGCGTTCTGCTTATCGCTCATGATGTTCCTTCCGCGTAGACGCGTACACCCGCCTCATACCCCCTGGCGGTAAAAAGGGGAAAACAAAACCCACCCAGAAACCCGGGTGGGTTCAATATCTTTATCTGCTGTATGTGGCTACGAGACAGGCTCTGAGGCTGTAGCGCTCTTCTTCGCTCGAATCTCGTCTTGGCACTCCATGAACTCTTCAAACTCCTGTTCAAGAACGAACTCTTCACGAAGATCACGGAACTGCTCAACCAAATGATCCGGCCAAAGAATTTTGAGGTTCATAGATGCATGCACCATTCCAAGCAAAGCTGAAATAGTCTCCCGGTTGCGAATATCTAAATCAGTCGCAGGAAAGGCATCATCGTCCAACTTCAGCTCCGAAAGAAGGAGCGCACGAACACCCAAAGTTAAGTTATCCAGCTCATCTGGCTCCCACGCCAACTTCACAGCAGAATTCACCTCTTGTCAACGCTGGGGACAAAAGCAAGTCAGTACTTTCATTTTACCAGTACTCTGCTTAGAAGCTCCTACCAAAACTTTGAAGCCATTTACAACCCGAGTAAACGTCAAACGTCCAGTAACATCGTCTTCCACAACAAGCTCAGGATGCCGTAAAACGGCCTCCGCCGCTTCAACGATGTCGTGTTTCGTCCAGTCAACAGGAAACGGTGTACCACCGTTCACCCACTCATAGCCCGGCAAGTGTCCGCCACGGCCATCAAACCCGTAAAGGATGTGGTTCCACGCCTTTGCTGACAACTCCGGCAGATCATCCGACCACGACGACGGCACCGCATCAGGACGCGACGGCGGAATCCGACGGGCCAAAGCCTCATGACCATAATGGCCGCGCTTCGCCTCCCTAGCCCGGTCCTGCCTCTTCCTGCGCCACACATTCAGGTCAATCGACCCATCCGAAGTGAACTCTCTACGCTGACGCATCTTCCCGTCCGTGTAGTCATCCGGGAACATTTCACGCGCCTGCCGAAGAACACGCGCCGTGAACTCGTCACTCGTCTCCCCTACCCCCTGGGCAGGAACACTCGCACGTGCTCTCTTGTACCTTCGATGATCCGCCTCCGGGTCATACCCATCAATATGCGCCTTCTCTGCATCCCACGACGGCACCACCGAACAATCGCAATTCGAATGCTGCGACGCAAGCCCCTTCGCCTCAGACGTGTACACCCACCCGCGAGACGACAAAAACGAACACCACGAACACGTCATCGGAGGACGCGGAACCAACGCATACCTGACCGTCACAGTGTCCTTCACACCCAACTGCCAAAGCGTTGACATCTCCGCATACTTCACATGCCGACCAATAGCACCATGAAGAGCACCAACCGTCATAGCCGGGTCGCCACCAAAAAGGAACTTCGCAGCGTAACGCACATTATCGCGCACCACACCATCCGGCACCGGGTCACCTAAAACAATAGGGAAATCAACCGCACCAGGAACGTCCTTCGCACGCATTTGCAAGTACCAGTCAGCCGCCGCAGCAGCCGCACCATCACCATACTTACGCACAAGAACCGGCACGGCCTCTAATAGAACGTTACGAACTACCCGTGGGTCTTTACGCTCAACAGCAGAAAACACTGCCACAAGTTCACGCTGAGCTTTACCAATAAGCGTGTTCCTCGCATGAACCAACAACTCAATGTCATCACGCGTCGGCATTACCCACACCATCAACAAGAGGTTGTGCTGGCTCAGTTGTGAGCGCATCAATCAACGCCCCACCATCAGCCCGGCGTTTATCCGACATGATCCGTTCCACCTCGTCGGCGTCAAACACCTGCTCCAACAGCACGGGCCACTTCGCCAAACTCTCCATATCCGACGCGAGTTTCTGCACCGCATCAGCCTGCGCGGACAACGAACGGAACTCAGGATCAGCAAACCTCACCGACAACTTCAACACTTCCGGCGGTGGTGTACTCAACCCATCACGCACCATCACCGCCAAAGACGCAATGTCCTTCACCGTCTGGGCGTGAACAAACTTGTTGTGGTACGTCGCATCAATCAACAAATCATGCTCAGCCGCCCTGATCGCCTCAGCCGAAGCAGGTTGATCATGCACAATCCCCAGAGATGAAGCTGGGATATACGTCTCACCACTAAACGCCATCGCCACAGTACGCAACATGTCACCATGCGGCTGCATCGACGCCTGTGATAACTGTTGTAACGCCGGTTTGTCCCCGTTCTCGTCAGTCGTGATACCCAGCACGCGATCCAATGCGAGTTTAAACTTCTTCGCTTCAGACTCAGATAGTGCTTCGAACGCGTCCTCAGACAGCCCTAGCAAGGCGATCTGCGGGGCCGAATACAACTCGGCGTTGCCTTCCATGCGGACGTATGTGCGCACCGCCGTGTCCGTTAACGCCATTACCGACCTGGTGATACGCGACCTGCCCAACGGTTTACGCAACTGCGGATCATTCGTCACCGGGACCGCTAACACGCGACCAATAAAATTAGGCCACTGGTCCACACTCCACAAATACTCACCGTCTTTGCGTGCAATGATCACCTTGTCAGGCAAATACACTGTCAGAACAGACGGGCCGTACTCGTCAAGCTCAGAAATCGTGAGCGCTGACTCTAACCTGCGTGTCCCGTAATCCCACACCGCAGCGCACGCCTCAGCAGAATGCGCTTGAATCTGCACGTCCCCGCGCTCATCTTTAAACACGGTGACAAGACTCATGCCGTGCGTGTACGCGGACACGATAGCCTGGCCGAACTCCAAGTGGAACCGGTTTCGCGTGAACACGTCGTTCAGTTCAAGCGGGTCATCAGTACCAGGCAGGCGGATGCCGTCGAGCTGTGAACGCATCGCTGGTTTGCGTACCGCCTGCGTGGCCCAACCTAAATAAAACTCAGCCTCCTTCAACTGCGGGGGTAGCGCGATACCCAAATCTTTAAACGTCTGCTCCGTGTCGTAATACAGCGACCGTTTAAAATTCATTAACTGTCGCTGGTCCCACACACGCAACAACCGACGCACAGTAGCTGAATCATCATCCGACAAGCCAGGAAACATGAAAGATTCCGGCCTGAACGTTTCAAGCATCATAAGAACCGTTGCACCTTCCCTGGTTTCCTCTTACTGTTCTTCGCGCCCCAAAACGCGAGAGTCACAGCATCTAAAAACGCTACAGACCCTTCCTCGCTGACAGGCTCCCACCCGAATCCGCCAGCGCGCCCAATTAGACGCTTGCCTGCGCATTCCACCTGCTCGTCAAGCTCCGGCTGGCCGGAATGCGACACCGTACCGCCAACCACGGCGCGCTCAAACTCTGAATGAGCCGTAATCACCTGATCTAACGACGGGGTAATAATGATTTGCTTGCCCACGTGGGCGTCACGCAAAGCGTTCACCAGGTACCCCACACCAGCCTTACCGTCAACCACAATCTGGGCCACCTGGTTCTTACGCTCCACAAGAAAATCAACAAGCCACTGCGTCCCGTCAGACATGGGGGCCTGCTTAATCGCCTCAACGAAAATCGGCCCATCAGCCGGTTTCACGGCACCAGCCAACGCCACGTGCGAACCGTCAACAGTGAACTTCACACCAAACGATTTCACTCCATCAACCGGCGAAGCGGACGCACGCTTACCCCACACGTCCATGTGAAACGCACGCTCGCGGGAACTTTTCTTATCCCACACTCCCAGCGCCTCACGCATAAACGACTCAGACCCCAACAGTTTCCGCAACCGCAACATCGACGTCTCAGGAGTCCTACCAGGAAACGACGGGTTAGCCTTACGCCACTGCCCCCGGTCATCAAGGTCGCAACCACTGTCAGCCGAAAACTCCGCATACAACGTGTCAACATCTTCACCAGACAGCGCTGAGTCGCGACGCTCAGAAAACACCTCGCCCGGGTCAACCGGACGCGGAGGCGTACCCATCATGACAACAAGACCATTAGGCGCAGCATTCGTAGCCGGGGCCATGTCCTCCATGGCCTTCTCAGTGAGAATCTGCGCCTCATCCAACACAAGCACATCCACCTGCGCGAACCCACGCCCAAAACCCTGCTCACGTGCACCAAACAAGATCCGCGAACCATTAGTGAACTCAACCTCTTGCTCACCATTAGCCCGCCTAATCGAACGCACAAACGGGGCAACCTCGCCACGCTGGGCCAACCCCGTCATCGACGTGAACGTTTCCTTGTGCGTCCTAGAACGGTGCGCCGACCAAATCACCAACGTGCCAGGATCAATAATGCACAACGCGAACACAATCGCCCCGACAGTAAACGTTTTACCAGTCTGACGGGGGATAGAAAACACTGCGCCACCCACACCACACGCGTACTGCCCATCAGCGCGACACCCCAACAAGGCAGTACCCAGACCATGTTGCCACCGGTCCAACCTAATCCCCATACGATCAAGCTGGCGGTCAACCAAAGGCATGCGCGTAGAAACAATCCCATCCGGCAAAACCAGATGAGACGCAAGCTCAGATAGCTTCAGGTCGCCACGTCGTGTTTGCGTCACCAATCGAAGCAACCTCCGCCAACTCAGACTCCTGCGCTTCCTCCACCTCAATCTCCCGGCTAATCTCCATCAGCCGACGGGTCAACGCAGCCAAATCACGAGGTGAAGTCGAATCATCATCAATCACCTTCGCCAACCGCTTCCGCATCGCCAACAACTCACCAAGACGATCACCGCGACGAGTAGCCGCCGAAACAGTCGTCACACGCTTACGAGTAGCCAAAATAAACCTCCAAAAAAGTCAAACCAACACGCGAAAAAAACAAAACCACTAGAAACCGATACCCACCGGTATTTCATTGGGGAGATATCGCTATGCAACGGGGCCCTGCGGGGTTTCTGGTGGGGTACCGGGTGCCCCCTGGGGTTACCAGTTGTGTGCGGTGGCTGGGGCCCTGCGTTGTGGTGGTTGTGTTTTGCGTCGCCCGTTGCTTTTGCGGTTGTTGCACCATCGGCATAGGACGGTGAGGTTTGTGGTGTCGTCGGTGCCGCCGTGTGAGTGGGGGATGATGTGGTCGGTTTCGGCGCTGTTTGGTTGGTGGGGTTCGTCGTAGTTGAGGTGGGTTCCGCAGTTGGGGCAGTTGGTAATACCGTCGCGTTGTGCTTGTTTGAGTATTGTGGCGCGGTTGCGTAGGTATTTGCTTGTGCCTGTGCGTGAGGTTGCCATTGGTGCAACCTCCTGGTGTGTGGGTACGCAAAAGGCCGACTCGAAAGCGAGTCGGCCCTACTGACACTTTTTCTAGTTAATCTCATCATAGGTTTTTGTGGTCTTGGGGTCAAGCTACTTTGATCTTGCCTGCTTTGGCCATGCGAGTAAGCACTTCATCGACGACGAAGACTGGTCTGCTCCCGTCCATGGCGACGATGTCGAGGCCTTCAAGGTGTCCGAGTGTCCCGCGTTCACGGGCCCGCTTGTCTTCCCGCCATGCGGATGTGATGGACTTGGCCGTGACTTCTAGGCCGTGGCAGTCGCGGAGGATGATGGATACTTCCTTCGCGGTGCCTTGCTTTTTCAGGGTCTTAGCCTTCAGCTCATCCCTGAGTGTCTTAACCTGCTCCACTCTCCCATCGGGCAGGACTACAGTAGCTTGCCCGTGTCTGGCGTAGATCATCTGCCCAGCATGGATGCCAAGGAATACACGGTCATCTATGGTGTCGACGAACCTGCGGATTGCTTGGCAGGCTTCCCGGATTTCGGTAATGAAGTCTTCCCTGGCTGGGTGGGCCTCGAGGAAGTTGGCTGATTGCCATAGCCACCCAGCGATGCTGAGTGTCTCGTCCTCGCAGTCGATTCGCCTAGGTTGCTCCTCGGATACCATTTTTGCCCAAGATACAAGGGTGGCATGGAGTCTCGCCTTGGCTTCAATGAGTGCGTACTTTACTGGCTCCTTCCATTCCATGGACCTGGCCTCACTGGATTGTCTCGACGGCACAGGTTCGGCAAGGTTGAGCGTGTCATGAACAAGGTCTAGGCATTCAGTGATTTTCACTCTCGACCCCTTCGATCAGGTGGGTGAGGTTGTTTGGTAGTGTCATGCCTCGCCTTTTGGCAGTCATGGCTGCAAGCTGGTTTCGTTCCTGCTGCATGTCTGCCAGGTGGAGGATCGCGTGGGCGACTCCTGCGATGGCGTGGATTGTGCTGAGGTCGCGGGTGGCTTCCTTGATGTGTTTTGTTGCTTTGATGGCGTTTATCATCGGCGTTCCCTTAATTTGTTGAGCATTCGGCATGCCCATGCGAGGGCGTGTGCGGCGAGGATGATGATGCGTTCTATGAGTCGCATGGTTCGCCCCTTAACCCCCATGCAATGTAGCGTTCCAAGCTCGTGGTCTCGAATTGTTTGAGCATCACTTGTCCTTCCCCGTGTGTTTCCACACCCGTCATGTACATGGCTGCGAGGATTTCTCCGAGGTCGAGGATGTCTGAGTGACCGGTGTTGAATGTGTTGCCTTCGGGTACTTTGTGTCGCGTGAAGTACTCGAATTCAATGTTTCCGTCAATGCGGATTGCGTAGCCTTCACATTCGCCGTCCATGAGTCTCAGTGTTTCGATCAGCATTCTGGTCTCCTAGTGTTCGCACGTGTCTGGTGTGGTGTTTTTGGTGGCGTACATGATTTCCCGGGCCAGGTGTTCCGCGTAGTCGATCACGGCAGGGCTGTCTGTGTATTCGTCCACTCGGGCAATTTCCCTGGTGATGTTGAACATGGCGGCTTCTAGTTGCCCGTTCGTGAAGTTCTTGTGCTTGATTTCGAACCTGGCGGGGGCGAGCTCTTGAATGAGGTTCGTGAGGATTTCCTTTGCGTCCTTTCGTCGCCCTTTGTAATCGGCTAACCGTACGTCCATGGTTTCGAACGCGTTCTCAAGAATGTCTGGTGGTGCTTGGTCAATGAGCGTGTTGAGTTGGTCAATCAGGTTTTCAGTGGTCATGAGAGTTCTTTCTCGAGTGTTTCGGTGATGTTGTCTACGACTTCGTCTACGCCGTTGCCGTAACTGGTGTCGTCCATGCCTTCATCAAGGAGGGCCTGCCAATAGTTGAGGTCGCGTGTGACCCGGTGTAGGGCCGTGCGCAGTCGCCCTTCGTCGGCTTGGTTGATAAGCCGGTCAATGTTCATGGTGTTAGCCTTAGTTCTTCTTCAAGAATCCCGGTAATGTCTTCGGCGAGTAACCGGCGGTGGTGGTTACCCCCGTATGCGGTTTCGTGTTCCACCACGTCAATAATTCGGGTGATCGCGGAGTACAGCTGGTCTGCCTCTGAGTGGTATGCCATGTCGTGCAGACTGTGTGGGCCTTTTGGAATTTGTTTCGGTGGCGGGTACACCGAGAGCCACCCGGCCTGCTCGAGTAGCTTCTCGTTCTTCTCGTCCTTGTTCATTCCAAGCCTGTTTCTATGATGCTCATGAGGTCCTCAGCGAGGTCTATTCGTGGCTGTATGACCTCGTAAACTATTTCTTCGTGTATGTAATCGGCCACGGCTTTAAGAGTGTCGCGCAGTTGCTGTTCCGTGGCGTGTTTGATCAAACTGTTCATTCGCAGTCTCCTTTGCTTTGGGTCATATACACATAGACGAGGGCTTCAAAGATTGCCCACTCCCAGGTTGGTGACGCGGCGGTGGTGAGTTTCCCTTTACTGTCGCGGTAGAGCGTGTACCACCAGTTCATGCCGTTTTGCTTGTACACGATTGGCTTCATACTTCCTCCGGCATATTTGCTCTGAATCCAATTGCCTGCGGGCCAGCGTTTTCGACCTGCGCGTCAGTCGCGGAATACTGAGATTCTGGCTCGTCGTTCTCAATGTCAAGAGAGATCGTGAAACTAATCCTCATGGTCGCCTTTTCTCTGTTCTCTTTCGCGCCGCTTCAATCTCTTCTGGTGTCGCCTTCCTGACGTGCACCGGGAACTCTTCTGGCCATTCCAGCTCCCAGTCCCTGACACCCATCTGCGAGCCGTCAATATACGCATTCGACATGTCTCCCATGCTTGATGCCCACCGCATTTTTGCCGAGCTTGGCCGGTCGCGATGTGACTTCACTGCGCCATCACGGTGTTTCGATACACCTCGGTTAGGCTCATACTCATACACTTCACCGCCTGGCTCTCGCCTGCGCACTGGTTTTCTCATGCTTTCCCCCACGGTTTCCCCTTAAACCTGGACACAATGAACTTCCCTTCTTTGATAGGGAATCTTTCAAGTAGCTTTTCCGCTTCCTCGTACGTGGCGCATACCGGAGATACTCTGACCCAGTTATTTCGCCTGCCCATGCGAGGGGCACTGTCCGTTGCTATCGTGTATTCCTTTTTGCCTGTCATGCTTCCTCCCAGCACCCGCAGCCACTGCCCTTTTTTACTGGTGGCCTGGTGATGATCACTTTCGGGCTGCTCGGGTGTGAGGGGAGTGTCGCGAGTAGCTCTTCGGCTTCTTCATACGTTTCGAATATTTGTGGTGAACGCGTGTATGCGTCATGCCCGCATATGTAGATTCCGTTCCTCATGCCTACTGCGTATTCTCTTTTCTTGGTCATGCTTCCTCCCAGTCGGTGCCTGGTGTCCTGCGGACAATGATCATGTGGTGCTTGTGAGGGTATTTGTCGAGCAGCTCTTTTGCTTCCGCGTGCGTTGGGAATGTTGTGGGTGAGGTGACGAGGAATCCTGTGGCCCCGTCTTCCCACAGGCTTTTGAGCGTCGCTATGGAAAACTCTTCCGCTTCTGTCATGTCGGTTTCCTTTCTGGCATCAAAAAAGGCCCCTAGAAGGGCCTAGATTTTCTTCGATGGGTGTTTGGTCGTTCTTGCCGTGTTAGGCCGTTCTAGGCTCCTGGTCGAGCCGTTCCGGGGTATTTGTGGTTCCATCGGCCAACCGTGATTGCACTTTCTGTTTCGCGAACTCCGGCCAATACCGCCGAAACTCCCGCGTCACTTCCTCCAAGCTCGGGTTAATCCCCGACTGCTTGAACCGCTTCACCACGAGCTCGGACAACTCCACCCGGTCCCAAAAATCCGCCGGGCAAGGGACACCCTTACCGTCCGCCTTCGGGATCGCCCTCACCCCGTCACGGTCCTGACGCATCTTCGTCACCGTCGCTAGAATGTCCCCCGGCATTGCCCGACGTGCCTGCGGTTGCAGGTAATGCTCCTGGATCGCCTCGACCCAATCATTCGCCAGCGCGTCAGGTTCACGCATGACCGCGCTCGCCCACGCCCTGACCTCGAAATGATCAGTCTCCCGCCTGTCGAACCCGGCGATTATGCGCAGAATTTGCGCTGCTCGCTCTTGGGCTTCTTGGAACTCCACGACGCTTCCCCTTCGATTTCTTGTGCCTGCTGGTTGGGTTGTTGGTTCATGTAGTGCGCGAGTACCGCGTCGTTTGCCCGGTGCCGTTGCGCGTCGAAACTCAACCGGCCCTGATCGAGTACCCCGTCGATGTGCTGGCCGATGGTCTGCTTCGTAATTGGCTTACCCGTCCGGTACACGTGAACGCACGCATCCCGGAACTGCTCCGGAGTCAGACCACGGTCTTTCAGGCACCATTTCGCGATGGCTCGTAACCCGTTCCAGTTGGCAGCCTTTCCAATCGCTTCGTAAGCCGTTGAAGTGACCTCGTTGATGTGTTTTTGCTCGGTCGTGTTTTTGCCAGTGGATGGCGCGTCAGCGCCGATCCACGGTTTATTACTTATCTCTTTCTCTTTCTCTTTCTCTTTCTCTGCTACGTTTTTGCTACCCCGTTTGCTAGGCGTTTGCTTAGCAATTTGCTTGGCAATTTGCTTAGCATTTTGCTTCTTCGCTAAACCGCCTTTCCGGCCCGCCTCCGCCCTGACCAGGCGTTTTGCTTCAACTTCCGCTTTTGTCTCCTGCATGTCACAAAAACCGTGCAGAAGATAGTCCCCATTGTCGAGAGCTATGAGACTTGGTGCCTCGTCGTCGTTATTTAGCAACTCTTTCAACACGTGGGGAAGCAAGCGCTTAGCAATTTGCTTACCAATTACTCCATCCGTCAGGTACTTCCTGGAGTACAAAATCAACTCCACGTGAGCCCTAAAAGCCGCGTCCGAAAGACCCACAATTTTTGGGTGGTCCGCGTAGTCCAAACTCAACCGTGCGAACTTTTCAGACCGTCTCGCCATGACCTGCCTCCTTCCTCAAAACGGGACGTCCTGCGATGTGAAAACCAGCTCCACCATGTGCGTGCCTTTCTCACACTTCGGGCCACGCTCCCACGTCGTAGACACAATTTCCCGCGACGAATCATCAGGTAAGGCCCCAGCGTCCACGAGACCATCAATGAGCGCCTTCACTGTCGGGTGGGCGTTTTCCATGTCAGCCCGCGCTGAAGTGGGGTACCCAACCCGGACCGTAAGAAGTGTCGGCACTTGCACCTTGAGCCGGTCACGCTTCGCCAGGAATTTCGCCCTGGTGCGTAAAGCCCTTGTCATCTTTGCCTTCTTCGCCCAGTGGTAGCGACCGTTCGCGGTCACCCACTCATCATTAGGCACTGAGATACTGATCCCAGTCCTTCCGCACTGCTTCTGCACGAGCCCTCCCAGACGGCCCCTCAAGGCCATCAATTTTGCGTAAAAACCTGTCAATCTTTCTGGCTACGCCCACATCAAGACGTTTCATTTCACCGTGTATGCATCGGTAGATCGTCACCTGTGGCACCCCGACTTCACGAGCGATCACATGCTGCGACCATCCCCGAGCTTGTGCTTCCCGCAGCCGGTAAGTGAGGTCACCGAGGGGAACGTTCACAATGTGAGGTACCGTGTCCCCCAGCGTCACTGAAAGGACCAGCTGTTCCGTTACCAGAGCGCACTTGTCCCGGTACCGCGCCACGTTGCACACGGTGGAAAGAGCCACCCCGGCGGCTTTCGCGATCGCTGGGAGGCTCGCCCCCAGCTCGACAAGGTGGTTGATGTGGGCCCGCGCCTCACGTGTGGAGACGCGGGTACCCTGTTTGCCCATCAGAACGGTGCCTCTGATTGGCCCCACTGCTCGCCCCACTCGGCGTTCGTGGGTGTGCCCTGCCACGGGTCCTGCTGTGGTTGCTGCGCCTGCTGTGGCTGGCCCCACTGGGACTGCTGTTGGGTCTGTTGTGGCTGGTTCCTCTGAACGGTCGCCGTCGCAAACTTCAGCGACGGGCCCACCTCGGTAACGTCCACCTCGAAAACAGTCCGCTTGTTCCCTTCCTTGTCCTCAAAAGACCTGGATTTCAGCTTCCCCTGCACAATGACCCGGTTGCCTTTAGCCAGCGTCTCAGCCACGTTCTCCGCTAGATACTTCCACGCATTACACCGCAGGAACATCGGCTCACCGTCCACGTACTGCCCGGCCTGCTTGTCAAACACTCTTGGCGTGTTAGCGACAGTGAAATTCGCAACCGCTTTCCCTGACGGGGTGAACCGCAATTCCGGGTCAGCCGTCAAATTCCCAATCAAAGTAACTTCAGTCATTTCTTTCTCCTTGTAAACCTGTTCGTTAAAAACCATGAAATGCCGTCCGGGTATCTCACGGGAATTACTGCCGGGTCGTCCCACTGGCGCAATTTCCACCCGTTTTTCCGGCCTATTTCCGCGTATTCCGCATCCATTTCCAAAGCCTGATTGTGGGCACCGCACATGGTGACGAGGTTCTCTGGAATATCCAGGGACTTGGAACCACCCATTTGGCGGTTCTTTCGATGTTGGATCGTCAACCCGGCGGGGGTTCCGCAGGCGACGCACTGCCACCCGTCCCGGTCATAAATTTTCTTCCTGAGCTTCTGCGTGATCACCTTTCGCCAACCCCCGCTACATCAAACTGGGCCAGCACGGATTTGTTGAGTGATTGGTAGGCCATCAGCTCAGATTGGAGCGCCTTAGCTAACCGGTCCGCGTACCTGTAAGCCTGGTCCGCAACGTCCCGGGCTTCACGCTCCCCCATCGACGCAACATCAGCGTGATAACGCTTCTCCCCTTGTGGCCCCTCATAAGCGAGGTACGCGGACGCGTAGGCTTTATCGAATTTCCGGTCTGCTTCCAGGAACTCTCCGTACCGTTGGTTGCACACGATCACCGACTTGGAAATGCGGGCGCTCAGCTCCCGGATGTGGTTCTCAATCGCTACCGGGGTCAGCTCAGCCACGCTTCAACCCCTCAATGAATGTTGGTGGGGCACCGGCGGCTTTCGCCTGGGCCTTCACCTTTTCGAGTTCCTCATCAGACTTCGCGCTCAACGCCATTTCCTGGAACTGTGCCGGTGTCACCTGTTCCTCGTGGCGTTTCACTTTCGCCATTTCCTCACGGGTCACACGACGGTTACCCGCGTAACCGAGGTTGGCGAGTGCCCTTCCGATAGCCGAGGTCTCCCCGGTTTCCAGGGCGGCGGCCCGCTGGGTCATTCCCGCCCCGTCGATCTCGAAGGCATACCCGGTAGCGTCGGGTCTTTCCCGCTCACTGTCACGAAAAACAAGGGCCTTGACCACCCACCTGGTACGGCCTGGTTCACCGTCCATTGAGACAAGATCAGTGATAATCCGGGCCTCTGGGTGGTCCTTATAGAACCGGTTGATACGTTCCTCTACCGGCTCGTAATTCTCTAAGTTGATTTGTGCCATTAGTCCCCCTTCGCTGGCGTGACACGTAACGTAGGCTCTTTCTCCACCGTGGACTTGTACCCGTCCATCACTTCATGCAATTCCGGGTGCTCAGCCCACATCTTCTTCCAGTCGAACTTCTCCATCGGTTTCGACTTCGTGTAAGACACTGACCCCACCTCGGACACGTACTTAAACGGTGCCCCCTGGGCTTTAGCTTCTTTCTTAATCCGGTCGTACACTTCGTCTTTCTGGTCCTTCGCCACCCGATAATTCGCCAGCTCGGTCGCATAATCCGCGAGAAGCAAATCAAGGTACGAGTCGGCCTTTTCCAGGAACTTCACCGCCGTGTCTTTCAAGAACTCGATGCGTTCGTCGTCCCACTCCACCTTGAACTCGTACAAGTTCGGCTCAGGCCACATGACCCCATCAACCTCGCCGTAGCACTCAGTGATGATCAGGCCCGCTTGCGCACCCGTGACCAGCATCTGCCACAAAACCTGGTCCACGTGTTCTTGTGGTGGCGTGTACTCCTCGGGCGGGAACTTCGGCTCACGCTTCCGCGTTTTGATGTCCCCCACCATCTCCCACGCGTCATGGATCAGGTCAGGAGTGGCGGCGAAACGCCGGTCCTGCTCCCACAACATCAAATGCTGGTTGTGCTCCCAACCGTCACCTTTCACACGGTCAGCAATCACCGGCTCCCTAGCCTGCCCATGCAACGTGTACTTGTTGCCGGTGAACTTCGACCCATGCAGCTTCTCGCTCCGCAATTGCGCCCACACGGACGCGCCACCATTAGCCAACTTCGCCACATCAGTAGCCGTCACACACTCACGTCTCGCCTGCTGCCACTCCGACACATCCACAGATGACGGTCCATAAATCAATTCCATTTCTTCCCCCTTTTGAATGAGTCAGACCCCGCCCGGTCAGCATTTTTCGTTGCCGTGTCACCGGTGGGGTCTGGGTACGTAATACGTTTAGGTCTTAACGGGTCAGGTGGTCTTAAATGTGGCGGTAACAGCATGAATAAACGTGTCTCACCGCCAATTCACCAGTCGGGTCTTCGCTCATGGACTTGTCCTGCGATTGCCTGTCAAGCACAGTTTTCACATGTTCATGGTTGCGGAAGAACCACAGCATGAACTTGTTGACCTTGCGCATGTTGGGTTCGTTTATTGCCACTCCAACACGCTGCATCAACTGCCGCATTGGCAAGTCACCTGGAATACTCAACAGGGACTCTAGATACTCTTTTGGTCTCATAAGTCATCGACCGCCTGTATCGCGTCAGTGACGGCGGCGAGGATTGCGAGGAACGCCACCGCTAAACCGGCGAGGTAGGCCATGTGGTGTATCCCGCCAACGAACGAGGCGACCATCACCCCCGCGCCAATGATTGTGAGGGGCGCGTAAATGAGACAGAATCTTCTAATCAGAAACTTCTTCATGCGAAAACCTTTGTGTAGTCAGTGAACAATTTTTCTGCGACCATGACCTGCTTCACCGAGTTTTTGTACTCCGCGATCAGGTCGCCCAGCTCAGCTACGGGCACGCCGTCGGCGACACAATCAGCCAACATTCCACCCGCCAGCGTGCGAGCCTCCCGCGCCTCCTGGATCAGATTCGTCATCTCAACCGCAATCGGATTCATGCGCCTTATCCCATTCGTCCATCAAGTCCGACAGTTTCCGGTAAGAATCCGCATAAGGCCCGGTAGCGAACCTTTTCGCGTTATCCACCCAACCGTTCATCAACGCGACCGCAATATCATTCCCGAGCCTTTCCATACGCGCCCGAGTAACCCGAATGTCTTTGTTAATGTCACTCACTGTCCTGCTCATGCTGTCCTCCGATCTCTGAGCCATGCCTGAACGTCCTCTTCCAGGTAGCCCCGGCATTTACCGTTCACGTCCACCCACGCAGGACCGAACGCCCGAGGCTTCCCTGCTTGCAAAAGGCCACGGTCCCGGTACCGCCACTGCTCCAAAGTCTGGTTAGACACGCCCAAGAACTCGGCGACCTCCTGACTGGTCATGATCCTCATTCCCGCCACCACCGCTCAGGGTCAGAGGCCTCATTCCAATCAAAAATGGTGTAATCCTCATCCGTGTGCTCGTCGTGTTGTTCAGCCCACATGGCCTGCATGCTCTTCAACTTGTTCATGCTCGCCTCCACACGCGGATAACCGACCCGTGCCGTGAAGCCCGAGTGGGAACCGTGAACCCGACAGGCACAATGTCCCCGCGTCGTTTCGCAGCCGTAAAATGGGCTGGGAGAAGGTTTGGGCGGTCCCTCATCGCGAGGAACACATGAGGCATAGCACGGAGTTCCTCCCGCACGTCCTCCGCAGTAAACGCCTGCCCCAACCCTGCGAGGTGCTCAATAGTGGCGCGGATATGCTCACTCGCATTAGCCCGAGCCTCGTCACTCGCGATCACCAGGTCAGCGCCTAGTTGTTTGAGTTCTACTCCAGTTGTCATGCCGACACCTCGCTTTCTGGGTGTGCGCACTTTTCCCTACACTCCTCGCACCTGCGATATGGCACCGTCAAGATGCCTTGATCGCCTCGGTGGTTGATCGTGGACATCGCTATAACTCCCCTATCCGTGTACGTGCGGTAACACACCGCGCACTGGACTGTGAACCACGCCTGGCCCTCGCGATTTTCCTTCGCTACAAGCCCTGTGCACATGCCAGGAACGCGGGGCAGTGGTTTTCCGGGGTTACCCCATTCGCCCCTCATTTGATTCCCTCGCCTTCGACCGTCCAGACCAGTGGGGCACCGTCCGTGCTGTCTTTGATAAGCCCGCCGATCAACTCACGAGCCGCTACCGAGTCCCTCACGGGTTCAGCGAGTTCGTTGATGGTGCCGTTGTTATTAACCGCCACGTTGAACACGCCTGGCCTGTCTGACGGTTCGCAGATCAGCACGTATATGCCGCGCTCGTCGTTCTTGCCGATAAGGGCTGCCCCGGTTGCTGGTAGTGGTGGGAATGAGTCTGATAATCTAGCCATTAGTTACTTGTCCTTTCTGGGACATTGGCCCTCACCTAGTTGCTGTAGGTGGGGGCAATTTCGTTTAGTTCGCGTAATCAATCTGCTCAAGAGTGAACAGGCGTTCCGTACCCATGCCGAGGGCCTGTGCAATTTTCGCTGCGGTCTCCGGGTTACATGTGTCGCGTTTTGTCCCAAGAATGTTGCCGATTGTTGAGGGTGCGACTTTTGCGCGTAGCGCGAGTTCCGCGTTTGTGAGCCTGTAGAAGCTCATGGCGAGTTTGATTTGGTCTTTGTGTGGCCGTGCGGTGAATCCCCGGCGGGTTTCTGTGTAGGCAGTCATCTCACCTCCTCCTAACTTCATTCTGTTCAGTGATGTTTTTGAACACTTTGAATATAGACCATGTGACTACAGTTATGCAACTTCTTCAGTGAACTTTTTGAAGACTAGCGCCAATAAGCGAATTACACGGCAGTTCTTTGTGACTGGCTGAAACACAGTAGGCTTGTACTGTTGTTGCCGAAAGTTGAAAGATGTTCCCGTGAGCCACTTGTCCGACTTGCTAAATAATCGCCTAAACGAGCTCAAGATCAAGCAGAGCGAGCTTGGGCGCTTAGCAAAGAAGCGCGGGGAAACCCTCTCAGCCGGAACTGTCTCGAACTACCTGAACGGGTCTCACGGAAAGCCTAGCCGGGCGACTCTCCGTGCATTTTCTGTAGTTCTGAGTATTCCACTTGAAGAGCTTGAAGACGCCGCGAGCTTCACGGGTTCTGAGCCATTTGAGCCTCACCGTGATGCAGACATGCTCACCGCTACACAGCGCGACGCTGTGAATCAGATCATCAGGCTACTAGCGGAAGGCAACAAGAATGCTTCACCATCTATTGCGCAGGAACAGGGAACACCAGGCGAAACGGGCGAAGGTGAGAAGACCCCTCAGCCGCCGTTGGACCGCCTCGGGTACAGTCTCGCAGCCACCACAGGACAACGAGCACTCGACGAAGAAGACGCAAAAGCCAACAAACGTGGCGAAGAAAACCAAGACACCTAACCGCCCAGGAGGCACAGAATGTTCGGCAAGAAGAAACGCCAGATCCATAACCTCATGCGTGAAGTAGCTGAGCTTAAACAGCAACGCGACCACGAGTGGAACCGCGCAAACTGGTTCGACGAGTTCTTCAAACAGCACGGAGGAACGTCCGTGTGGAATGCCGAACAAGAACTCGAAAAACTGCAAGACCAAGAAGCGCAAATCACCAAAAACATCGAACGGCTCAAACGGCAAACTGCGGAACTGCGAGCCTTAACCGACTTCCTTAAAGCCGAAAAAGTGACTCTTGAAGCTGGCCTCAGCACTCCCCCGCACCCAGCCGAGGACAGCATTGCGCTACAGAGCCAGCTAAGAACATTGCGCCAAGAAATCTCTACTAAGGTAAAAAGTTCAAAGGCAGTGTTCGGCGCAGACCACTTCGAAGTACCAACCACCAAGGCGCAAATATCCAAACTTGGCAAGGACATTGGAAAGCTCGCACTACGCGCATTCAACGCCGAAGCTGACAACGCCGTCAAAGGTGCAACAGCCACCAACTTTGAAACATCAGCTTCGAAGATATTCCGCTCGGCCAATGCCATTGAAAAGTTGGGAGCTACCGCAGGGGTCCAAATAGATCCAGACTATATTGAGCTGCGCGTGCGAGAGCTCCGCCTTGCCGTCGAGCATTTGGAAGCTAAAAAGCTTGAACGCGAACTTGAGCGGGAACGCCGTCAGGAACTCCGCGAACAAGCTGAAGCTGAGCGAGAGCTGGAGGCGGAGCGTAAGCGCATCGAGAAGGAAAAGCTCCACTACCTCAACGTTCTCAAAACGGTTGAGAAGCTCGGCGACACTGCAGAGACCGAAAAGATTAAGGCTGAGATCATCAGTCTTGAAAAGAGCATAAATGACATCGAGGCCCGGGAGGCAAATGCTCGTGCCGGATACGTGTATGTCATCTCTAACATTGGGTCGTTCGGCGAGCGCATGGTCAAGATCGGTATGACTCGTCGCCTTGACCCGATGGATCGAGTGAAAGAACTGTCTGACGCGTCGGTACCGTTCAATTTTGACGTACACGCGTTGTTTTTTAGCGAAGATGCTGTTGGTGTTGAAACAGCTCTCCACCAGCAATTTGCTGACCGTAAAGCGAACCTGCTCAACCCTAGGCGCGAGTTTTTCTTGGTAACACCACTTGAAGTTAAAGACGCGCTTCTGCAGATCGAGGGGACGCTCCTGGAGTTTACGGAGTACCCAGAGGCAGACCAATACCGTCAAACGCTGGTCATGAGAGAAAGTGACGAACAGGCGGAACAATAACCTTGCCGAGGTTCCGGTAAAAGTTCACCGCACCAAATAACCGTGTCAGTGCCTGTTCATAATCTACTGGCATGTATCACCCGTGGAACACTCTTCGCGACCAACCGGACTTGACCCTGCACTGGGCGAACCTCCCACCACCTTTCCATGCTGTCACGGACGGGGCGAATGTGTGGATGCACAACCGGCTTTTACAGGTCGAACGCCGGTGTGCGATTGCGCATGAGCTGGTGCATATTGAACGTGGCACCCAATGCGTGGACGACGCGGAAGAAACCCGGGTCCGCAGGATTACCGCCCAGCGCCTCATCGACACCGGCGACCTCATCGACACTCTGAAATGGGCCCACACTGTGGAAGAAGCCGCAGACGAGCTCTGGGTGACCCCCGAAGTCCTCACTGACCGCTTGCATGCCCTCTCACCCGTCGAAAAAGCAATGATCAACCACGCCATACAGACCGCGTGGCACCAGGAGCACTAATGGCGACCATCGAGCCGTACCAAACCAAAGCCGGGAAACGGTGGCGCGTCCGCTACCGGAAACCCGACAGGTCCCAAACCGACAAGCGGGGGTTTAAAACGAAACGGGACGCGCAACTTTTCGCCGCCACGGTGGAGACCAGCAAAGCCACCGGCACGTACATTGACCCCACCGCTGGGCGGGTCACCATTGGTGAGCTTGGTGAACAATGGTTACGCCACAGGACGAACGTCCGCCCACAAACAAAAACCGTGTACCGGACAGCCTTCCACACACACATCACGCAAGCATTCGCCACCACGCCAGTAGCCGCCATCACACCCGCTGACATTCGCGACTGGGTCGCCACAATCAACCGTGGGCCACAAACCGTGCGCCGCGCCCACTTCGTCCTCCACGCGATCCTTGAGACCGCGAAAACAGACGGGGTTATCCACAAAAACCCGGCAGACAACACCCCGAACCTGCCTAAACTCCCACCGAAACGACGCATCTACCTCACGCACGCGGACATTGAGAACATTTGCGCCCACGCCCCCGGCGAGTACCGGACCATCATTTACATCGCGTCATACATTGGGCTCAGGTTCGGTGAAATCAAAGCGTTGAAGTCCCAAAACATCGACACGAAAGCAGGGACTATCCTTGTGGAGGAAACCGCCACGAAGAACGGGTTCGGGCCAACGAAAGCAGGCGAGCCACGCACGGTAGGTATTCCCGGTTTCATGCTCCCGGAGTTGCGTGAAATGAAACTGAAAGGCGGAAGGCCGTTCTACCAGACCCCATACCCAAAAACAGTGGAAGGGTGGTGGCACCGCACAATCACCAGGGCCGGGCACGCCAGGCTGAGGTTCCACGACCTACGCCACACCGCCGCTTCTATCGCGATTGCTTCCGGCGCGTCAGTGAAAGTCGTACAGAACATGCTGGGCCACGCCTCGGCAACGATGACGCTGGACGTGTACGCGGCACTGTGGGAAGAGGACGTGACGAAGACGGCGGAGCGGATTGATGCGATGCGGTCGCGGGAACTTTGTGGGCAAAATGTGGGCAAAAGCTTGTGAGTGGGCATAAAAGAAGCGCCCCCACTCGGTGTTGAGAATGAGGGCGCTCATGTTGGTCATGGTGTCTGACCTGGGGTTTTAGAAGTCCCAGTCGTCGTCTTCGGTGTTTTCGGCTTTACCGATCACGTACGACGAACCTGAACCGGAGAAGAAGTCGTGGTTCTCATCACTACTTGGTGACAGCGCCGACAAAATAGCCGGGTTCACATTGGTCACCGTGGACGGGAACATCGCTTCATACCCAAGGTTCATCAGCGCCTTGTTCGCGTTGTAGTTCAAGAACTTCTTCACGTCTTCAGACAGTCCAACCGAATCGTAGAGGTCGTGCGTGTACTGCACTTCGTTCTCATACAGGTCGTACAGCAGAGCGAACGTGTAGTCCTTGAGCTCGTCGCGACGCTCCGTTGATTCGTTTGCCAGAGCACGCTGGTACTTATATCCGATGTAGTACCCGTGAACAGCCTCGTCACGGATAATCAGGCGAATCAGATCTGCGGTGTTGGTCAACTTCGCGTGTGCCGACCAGTACATCGGCAAATAGAAGCCCGAGTAGAACAAGAACGACTCAAGTAGAGTCGAAGCGACCTTGCGCTTCAGCGGATCATCGCCACGGTAGTAGTCGACGATGATTTGGGCCTTTTTCTGCAGGTTCTGGTTCTCGGTCGACCAGCGGAACGCCTCGTCGATTTCACGTGTGTTGCACAGCGTGGAGAAAATCGACGAATACGATTTAGCGTGCACCGACTCCATGAACGCGATGTTGGTGTACACAGCCTCTTCGTGTGGCGTCAACGCATCCGGAATCAGTGAAACAGCTCCGACCGTCCCCTGAATCGTGTCCAGCAAGGTCAAACCAGTGAACACGCGCATCGTCAGCAACTTTTCATCGTCAGTGAGTGTTGCCCACGACTGAACGTCGTTACTCAGTGGAACCTTCTCTGGCAACCAAAAGTTAGCTGTCAGACGGTCCCACACCTCCATATCGACGTCGTCTTCGATACGGTTCCAGTTAATCGCGTCCACATGGGACACCAACTTAAGCTTTTCGCTCATTCTTATCTCCCCTTGAAACCCGCGCGCCTACAGCATGCAGGAAACGCAGCCTTCGACCTCGGTCCCCTGCAATGCCATCTGGCGAATACGAATGTAGTAAAGCGTCTTGATTCCCTTACGCCATGCGTAAATCTGCGCACGGTTAACGTCACGCGTGGTAGCTGTGTCCTTAAAGAACAGCGTCAGCGACAGGCCCTGATCCACGTGTTTGGTGGCCTCCGCGTAAGTATCGATGACCTTCTCGTACCCAACTTCATACGCGTCCTGGTAGTACTCCAGGTTGTCGTTCGTCATGAACGGAGCCGGGTAGTACACGCGCCCGATCTTGCCTTCTTTGCGGATTTCAATGCGCGAAGCGATCGGGTGGATCGATGCTGTTGAGTTGTTGATGTACGAAATTGATCCCGTGGGTGGCACGGCCTGCAGGTTCTGGTTGTAGATTCCGTACTTCGCAACGTCATCGCGAAGCGCAGCCCAATCGTCCTGCGTAGGAATGTGGACGCCGGCCTTCTCAAACAGGTCAGCAACCTTCTGCGTGCGAGGCACCCACTCCTGCTGCGTGTACTTCTCAAAGTACTCGCCGCTTGCGTACTTGGAGCGTTCGAAGCCTTCGAAGGCCACGCCACGTTCTTTAGCGATTTCCATCGAAGCACGAACAGCGTGGTACGCCACGGTGTAGAAGTACATGTTGGTGAAATCCAGACCCTCTTCAGAGCCGTAGTGGATTGACTCACGGGCCAAGTATCCGTGTAGGTTCATCTGGCCCAAACCAATTGCGTGCGACATGTTGTTACCGCGCTCAATTGAAGGAACCGAGCTGATGTTCGACGTGTCTGAAACAGCGGTGAGACCGCGAATCGCGGTTTCAACTGTGCGACCAAAGTCGTCCGAGTCCATCGCCATCGCGATGTTGAGCGAACCCAAGTTACACGAAATGTCTTTACCCACGTGAGCGTAGGTCAGGTCCGCGTTGTACTCGCTGGCTTCTGACACCTGCAGAATCTCAGAGCACAAGTTCGACATGGTGATCTTGCCGTCAATGGGGTTGGCTCGGTTCACAGTGTCTTCGTACATGATATACGGGTAACCAGATTCGAACTGGATTTCAGCCAGGGTCTGGAAGAACTCACGCGCGCGGATCTTGGTCTTGCGGATACGCGCATCGTCGACCATTTCGTCGTACTTTTCCGTAACAGAAATGTCGGAGAACGGAACTCCATAGACCTGTTCAACGTCGTACGGGCTGAACAAGTACATGTCTTCGTTCTTCTTCGCCAGCTGGAACGTGATGTCCGGAATCACGACGCCCAAGCTCAGCGTCTTGATGCGGATCTTCTCATCGGCATTTTCGCGTTTGGTATCCAAGAACTTGTAGATGTCCGGGTGGTGAGCGTGAAGATACACAGCACCAGCACCCTGACGCGCACCCAACTGGTTGGCGTACGAGAACGAGTCTTCAAGCAGCTTCATCACAGGAATGACACCAGAGGACTGATTCTCGATCTTCTTAATGGGTGCACCTGACTCGCGGATGTTGGTCAGGCTAAATGCCACACCGCCACCACGCTTCGACAGCTGCAGGGCAGAGTTGATGGAGCGTCCAATTGACTCCATATTGTCTTCGATCCGAAGAAGGAAGCACGAAACCAGCTCACCACGCTGTTTCTTGCCAGCGTTGAGGAACGTTGGAGTCGCGGGTTGGAAACGCCCAGCAATGATTTCTTCCACGAGGTTGCGAGCAAGTTCGCGGTCGCCACGCGCCAAGAACAAGGCCACCATGACGACGCGGTCCTCAAAACGTTCCAAATAACGCTTACCGTCGAAGGTCTTCAGCGTGTAGGAGGTATAGAACTTAAACGCACCCAAGAAGGTTTGGAAGCGGAACTTCTTCGAGTAGGCGAACTTCGAAAGCTCAGAGATGAACTCGAAGTCGTACTGGTCCAACACTTCTTTTTCGTAGTATTCGTGCTCGACCAGGTAGTTCAGTTTTTCAGCCAGGTCGTGAAAGAAGACCGTGTTGTTGTTGACGTGTTGCAAGAAGAACTGGCGTGCGGCCTGACGGTCACGCTCAAACTGAATACGACCATTTTCGTCGTACAGGTTGAGCATCGCGTTGAGCGCGTGGTAGTCCAGGTCGGTTTCCTCGCGGATGATGGCTTCTAGGTCGCGTTCATGCGCTGTCGTTGACACAGTGTTTCCAATCCTTTGTCGACTTTTTCGACGTCGTCTTGTGTTCCAAGGAGTTCAAACATATAGAGCACTGGCACCTGCAATTTTGCAGATACCAGTTTGGCTGCTCGGCAGTAGTTACTTCCGAAGTTGGTGTTTCCGGCACCTATGACCCCGACAAGGTGTTCTCGGTTTACAGGCTGTGCAAGAAACTTTTTAACTTGTTTGGGAACCGACCCACGGTTGGGGCCGGCCCCATATGTTGGAGTGATTAGTACGTAGGGTTCGTGTACTTCGATCGTGTCTTCGCTGGTGAGAAGGGGAAGTCTACGACTCTCATGCGAAAGCTTCTGAACGAAGCGGTGAGTATATTCCGAAGGTGACGAGTAGTAGACAATCAGCATTTAGGCCACGCCGGATGACGAAACCGCGCCACCGCCGCTGAGCGTAGCAATTTTGTCGGGGCGGAAGCCCGACCAGTGATCGTCGTCAGTGACGACGACGGGAGCCTGCATGTACCCCATGGCTTTAACGACATCGAGTGCATCGGTGTCAACACTCAAGTCAATCGAGCGGTACTCTAAACCGCGAGCATCCAATGCACGGTACGTTGCAGTGCACTGTACGCACGCTGGCTTCGTGTACACGGTAATCATGTTTCTCCTCATCACGCTTGCATGTGTGTAGCCAGCTGAGGAGCCCTTCTGCCTGGAACGGACCTGCGTTAGGGGATCTCCGTTCCACGCGTAGCGCTGATATCAACGCCGGCGCCCTCATTCAGCTCAGACCACTAGATGTTGTGTCTGCCAGACACATTACCCCCATATCGTGTGTTACACCAGTGTAATTTCATGTGTGTGTTCTCACTGTGCACAGGGAGTGGAAACAGTTATCCAGGTTGTCCACACATGGAAATAACAAGCATGTAGTTCGACTACCAGCAGGTTTGCCCAGACATTCAGTTCGCTTCACACTTCGGACTTCACCCTTCATCCACAGCTACCCACATTCAAATTCCGATTTATCCACAGAAAAAATTCTTTAAAAATTTTTTTCACACGCACCCAACGAACATCGCGCAGCCATGGGTGACGGATTTGAGGAGAACCTTTCACGCCTGTTCGCGTACGTGTTTCGAGACTGACACACGCAGCTCAGCCACCTGCCACTTTTTTTCATATCCTAGAAACGACACCCCAGAAAGGAACCCATGAGTACCACATCCCAGGAAGAAGTCGCACACGCAGGCGCGCTTCTGGCCAACATCGAGTCCTATGTAGACACATATGTCGTGGGACAACAGCGACTGCGCGAAAGTCTGTTGATCGGCCTCCTCACCGGCGGCCACATTCTCCTGGAAAGTGTGCCGGGCCTTGCAAAAACTACAGCTGCCGCGGCACTTGCAGGTTCGGTCGAAGGAAAGTTCGCTCGCATCCAGTGCACGCCAGACCTCCTGCCGTCTGACATCATCGGTTCGGAAATCTACAACTCAGCCACTGGATCGTTCGAAACCCGTTTAGGCCCAGTACACGCCAACCTAGTCCTCCTTGACGAAATCAACCGCTCATCTGCTAAAACTCAGAGCGCCATGCTTGAAGCCATGCAAGAAAAGCAGACCACCATTGGCGGCGTTCGTTACGACCTCCCTTCCCCTTTCCTCGTCTTGGCAACCCAGAACCCTATTGAGCAGGAAGGAACGTACGAACTTCCTGAGGCGCAGTTGGACCGTTTCATGCTCAAGGACATCCTGGACTACCCAACCCACGAAGAAGAGATCGAGATTCTCAATCGCATTGATGCAGGAGTGTTCGACTCCCAGGTTGAGTCTGCGTGTAGCGTTGAGGACGTCGTTGAGCTGCGTGCCTTTGTCAAAAAGGTCTATATCGACCCAGCCATTTCCAACTACCTCGTCGCTATTGTTAACGCTACACGTAACCCTGAACGCTATATCGGCCCTTTGGCCCGCTTTATCGACTGTGGCGCATCACCGCGTGCTTCGATTGCGTTTACGCAGGCAGCGCGCGCATTAGCTGTCATGCACGGCCGGAATTATGCCGTTCCCGAGGACGTGAAAAGTTTGGCTTTGCGCGTTCTGCGCCACCGCATCATTGTTGGTTTTGAAGGTGCGGCCGAAGGCGTGACATCGGAAACCATCATCCACGAACTTCTCCGCGTGATCCCTGCCCCATGACAACACTCCTCCCCCGCGTAAAGTCGCGCATGAACTTTCATGCACGACGACTCACTCGACGTCTGTTAGACGGTGACTACGCCTCGGTCTATCACGGACATTCGCTCGACTTCGACGACCTTCGCGAATACGTCCCTGGCGATGAAATTCGCGACATCGACTGGAAGGCGTCCGCCCGCCACTCCACCCCACTAGTTAAGCGGTATGTAGCTCACCGCCGGCACGCACTCATGCTTGTCGTTAACACGGGTGTGGAACTTGACGCTTCCAGTGCAGGTGGTGAGCTCAAGCGTGAACTCGCCATTCTCATGGCGGGGATGGCCGGATACCTCGCGGTCCGTCACGGGGACGACGTGAGCATGGTCTATGGTTCTGCCGGCGGTACCGGCGCTACTGATTCAGCAGGTTCTGAGGCTCATTTGGAAAGCATTTTGCGCACGATCCTGCACTCCCGCACGCTCGACGCTGGCGATATCAACACGCAGCTGTCGTGGGTAGCGCGGAACGTTTCTCGCCGTAAACTCCTGTTCGTCATCAGCGACGCAGGCGTTCCGGTCAACCCCAAACTCGTCCAACGGCTGTCTGCGCAGCACGACTTCATGTGGGTCACCCTCACTGACGCGGACCTGATCGCGGCTAGCCACCTCGGCGATCTCCGAGGACTGGGTGTTGGCGACGACACCAACATTCCCAAGTCCCTGCTGTCGCGCGAACTGCAAGCGGAGTACGAACGTCGGGAGGAAGCCCGCCAGGCAGAGTTTGAACATGCGCTCAAAACCGTTTCGCACGTTGAACTGTCGCACACCAAAGACACCCTCCACGAACTTCACCGACTCATGAAGAGGCACGCGAATGCTCGTCGATAAACTGCATCCGCTTCTCCAGGCCCACCCGGCCCTTCTGGTGTGCGCGATTGCGGGCATTCTGCTGGGGTTGCTGGTCTTGACGTGGCCCTTGGTTTCGCGCTTTCTTGGCAGTGGCAACAAGGACCTTGAAGTGCCTACTCACGTGCGCACCAAGTACGAATCTCAGCTGACAGCGCTTGAGGAGCAGTTCGCCACAGAAGATCTGAGTGGCCGTCAAGTAGCTCAAAAGCTGGGTGAGTTGGTCCGCCAGTTCGCTTTCGACGCGTGGGGACACAAGATCGACCACATGACTCTTGCCGAACTGCGACACATGGGTCTGCGCCCCGTGGCTCACACTGTGGAACACCTGTACGTCGCGGAGTTCGCAACAGAAGAAGCGACTGATGTGGCTCCTCTTTTCGCTGAAGTGAGAAAGCTGGTGGGAATGTGGTCCTGAAGTTTTGGTGGCTCGCGCTCATCCTTCTTGTCATTGCTGGCGTTGTGGTTCTTCTGCTTTCCCGGCCGAGGTCGCTCAAAGGTTCCGTGCCCGTCGCGTACACGCGCCGCATCACTTCCCTTCCCGGATTCGTTGCGCGTAAGCGTCGCGTTCTGATTGGCGGTCTGGCTATTGTTGCTGTGACGGTAATTGGTGGGGCAAGCGCTTTAGCTGGGATTTCTCGCCCAGTCACCACGGAGACACTCAACCCCGAACAAAAACAGCGCGATGTGATGTTGTGCCTTGACGCGTCTGGGTCGATGGCGTCGTACAACGCGAAGATTCTGGACACGTATGCCGATCTCATTCAGTCGTTTAAGGGCGAGCGGATCGGGATGACGGTGTTCAATTCGGCTGCAGTTTCGGTGTTTCCACTGACCACTGATTACGAAATGGCCTCCGAGTTCCTCGAAGACGCTCAACTGGGTTTTGAGTCGAACGGTTTGCGCGGTATCAACTTTTATCAAGGCACTGTGGACCGGTCGATTGACGGCTCTTCGCTCATTGGAGATGGGCTGGCGTCGTGCCTGAACAACTTTGACCGGAATGACGAGGAGCGGTCACGGTCAGTTATTTTTGCTACCGACAATCAGTTGGCGGGCAACCCCATCTATGAACTTATGGAAGCAGCCGAGCTCGCTAAGAAACACAAGATTCGCGTCTATGCGCTGGCGCCGAAAGGTTTCTTTGGAGCATCGAAGCTCGACGAGCTCAAACAAGCAGCTGAGCTCACTGGTGGCGAGATGTTCACCATGGGTAGTGGCGGTGGTGCCCGAGGTGTCATTCAGAAAGTGCAGCAGGAAGAGGCCGCTTTGACGCCTGGCGACGCAGTGACGCTGACTCACGACCACCCAGCGATTCCGCTGAGCATCACGGGGGTCATCCTTCTCATCATTCTTGCTCTTGCGTGGGGAGTGAAACTGTGACGTTTAACCCGCTTATCCCGTTCGTTGTTTTAGTTCCCTTGGTCGTGGTGGTCATGATCGGGTGCTGTGTTGCGGCGTTTACCCGCTCCCATCAACGAGTTATGTGGTGTTTGCGCGCTGTGGTGGTGTTTATTTTGGCGACCGCAATTGCGCGTCCAGGAATTCCCACCGAGGTCGTTGTCCTCAAACAAGAAGCGTCGGCTCAGGTTTATCTGGTGGTCGATGTGACTGCCTCGATGATCGCTGAAGACTGGGATGGTTCCGAGCCACGTTTGGAAGGCTTGAAGAAAGACCTAACAGAACTGGTCGATGCGATGCCCGGCGCCAAGTTTTCGCTCATCACTTTTGGTTCGGAGTCACATGTGCGTGTCCCGCTCACTACGGATGACGCTGCTGTGAAGTCTGCGATTTCCATTTTGGCTCCGGAAATTACTCGCAGTTCAGCAGGAACTTCTCCCTTCGCGCCGGCAGAAACAGTAAGTTCTCGCTTGGCAAAGGGGCAGGAAGCGCACCCGGGTGAAGACCAGTACGTCTTCTATTTTGGCGATGGCGAAAAGACCTCTGAGAAGGGTGCTGATTCCTTCGACGGTGATTTCAACCTCGCGGGCGGTGCAGTTTTTGGATACGGCACCGAAAAGGGCGGGAAGATGAAGGAAACTCTCGACTCTTTCCTCAGCCGCGACCCCGAATACATCGACGACCCCGAAACCAGGGAACCTGCCCTGTCAAAAATTGACGAGTCGACATTGAAGAAGATCGCTTCTTCACTGGGAACCGACTATCACCACCGCACCGCGCGCTCAAAGATCACTCAGGACTACTCGGTGCCGTCTTTCGAACAGTCGTTCGTTGATAAGAAAGATCAACGCGGAGTGGATGAGCTGTTCTGGATCCCGCTCATTCTGGTGTATGCCTGGATCGTCGTTGAAACCACCATGGCGTTGAAGCGTGTACGCGAAATCGCAAGGATCGGTCGAAAATGAAGAAGCTTTCACTGGGAACGCTGATCAGCATCATTGTGGGTCTGCTCATACTCGCTGTAGGTATCTACAGTGCCGTCGCATCCTCATTTTTAGCCCTCGCGTCGTCCGCTTATAACAAGGGAAATTATGACTCTGCGATCGCGCACGCTAAACGCTATGACTCTTTTGTCCCTTTTGACAAACACAAAGGACCTTTCAACGTGGGAACGGCACTTGCGGCCAAAGGCGAGCTTGACGCAGCTGAAGACGAGCTACGTACTGCACTGGACCTGACGCCTGAACGTGACGAATGTGCCGTTCGCCAGAACCTTTCCGCGGTGATTGAAGAAAAGTCGAACGTCGCGAGGGAAGCGGACCGACGCGACGAAGCGAAGAAACTTTTAGAAGAGGCGAAGAAGATTTCGACAGACGCGCCGGAAGGGTGCCGTCAGAACCAGCAAAAGCAGAATATGGACCAGGCCGAGAAGCGCATGGACCAGACTGAACAAGAGCGTAAAGAACAAGAAGAAGAAGAGAAGCGCAAAGAAGAAGAGGAAAAGAAGAAAAAGGAACAAGAAAAGAAGGACGGCGATAAGCAGAAGGATCAAGGAGACGGCGGAGAAGAAATGAAGAAGGATAGCTCCGACGGTGGTGACGATCCAACGCAAGACGGTGACTCTGGTAATGACCCAGGCGAAGAGGATGAAGGGTCGGGTGACGGCGACAGCAACGGCGCTGGGGGTGCGGGCTCCGATCAGCCTTCTGGCAAGGGAAGCAAAGAAGGATCTGATCCCAAACAAGAGGAACTCGCTAAGCGAAACGAGGATGCTCAAGGGCGCCAGAACAACGATCAGTCAAGTGGCTCTTCGTGGTCCGATAAGCCGTGGTAAATACATGGCAGAATGAGGTGACACGCCTTGTGCGAAAGGTCACACGTACCCTGTGAAAGAAGGACACTCATGAGTGAAACGCCATTGGGACCTGCTGATTACAGTCTCACTCCACGTTTTGCCGGACCGCCCACGTTTGGGCTTCTTCCCCGTATTGATGAGGTTGAAAAAGAGCGGCCTGGCGCACCGATCGATGTCAAAGTCGTTGGCATTCCGTTTGACGCTGGAGTTTCGTACCGTTCAGGAACGCGTTTTGGCCCACAACACATCCGCCAAGCTTCTAAACTGCTTCGCCCGTACAACCAAGCTACAGACATTCACCCGTTCTCAACCTTGCAGATTGCGGACTGTGGTGACGTAGGGGTCAATCCTTTTGACATTGACAAGGCAGTCTCTGAGGTCGAGGCTCTTGCAAATGAACTGCGCTCAGACGGGTCCAAGCTTCTCACTTTAGGCGGGGACCACACTCTCGCTCTTCCGAACATCAGGTCCGTGGCAAAAGATCACGGTCCTATTGCAGTTCTCCACTTTGATGCGCACCTAGACACATGGGACACCTACATGGGCGCCCCGTACACTCACGGCACCCCATTCCGCAGAGCGTCAGAAGAAGGTCTTTTAGATCTTCAACGGTGCATGCACGTAGGTATTCGTGGCCCGTTGTATGGCAAGAAGGATTTAGAAGACGACAAGGTTCTTGGATTCCAGGTTCTGCGTTGCGATGACTACCAGTTCCGCCCACTGTCTGAAATCGTCGATGCGATTCGTGTGCGTTTGGGCGACGCTCCCGTATATCTTTCGGTCGATATCGACGTTTTAGATCCTTCCGCTGCCCCTGGAACTGGCACCCCGGAAGCCGGTGGAATGACAAGTCGCGAACTGCTCAACTCAATTCGTGGGCTTCAAGGACTCAATGTTGTGGGCGCAGAAATTGTGGAGGTCTCCCCCGCATATGACCACGCTGAGCTCACCGGTTTGGCGGCTGCCCAGGTGGGTTACGAAATTCTTTCTCTGTGGGCTGCGCAGAAAGCCGGTCACACGTCTCCCACAGGTCCTATCGCTGAACGGTTCGCACAGAACTAAGTCAATGGACCAGTAGCAAACAAGCGGGGCGCACCAACTCTGAGTGCGCCCCGCTTGCGTTTAGTACTGCTGTTGCCCTGATCCGTATCCAGGTCCAGAACCATAGCCAGGTCCGGATCCGTAACCGGGGCCACCGGTTCCCTGGCCCCCATATCCTGGTCCGGCCGAGCCAGGTCCAACTTGGCCTGGTCCCGGCATACCAGGGCCTGGCCCGTATCCTGGTCCCGCGGTCCCAGGGCCCATGTTCCCTGGTCCGCCTGGTGCTCCAGCCATTGCTGGGGCATTTTGTTGCTGATGGTGCTGAACAACGGGCGGCTGTTCTTGACGTTTCTGTGGACCTTTCATCATGATCGCGAAGATCAAGCAGCCCAACCAGATAATGACTGTCGCAATAAACAGGATCCAAAATCCCGCTTCTAAATTGGATGCGCCTGTCTCTTTGAACGAAAAGAACGTTTGATTAAACGCAAAGAAACACACGCTCAAGGTGAAAAGGTTTGCCCATCGTGGTGCTGCACATAGCGCGCAAATCAGTGCGAATGCAAGGAGCAGAGAACCAAACCCGATAAGAAAGCGCTGGTCAACTGCAGGCAACACTCCCCCAGCGCTCCATGGAAGCCAGTGCGTAAGAACAATGGGGATGATAAAAACAATTGGCCCAATAGCTGCAAGGAGTTTTCCAAGCGTGTTAAATGCCAGATCGCTTCGCCCTTCGAATGCTTGACGCGGAGGTTGAACCTGAAGTTCTTCGCCCAAGCGTCCAAATGACACAACGAGTGCCCAGACCCCCAGTACCAGAGTTCCCAGACCACCGCCAAAGACCGCCACTGAGAGGCCGATCCACCATGAAAAACCAATGATCCGCGCAAGCTGGATGCCCACAACAGGGCTTACAACAAGGTGAGCCATCAACAACGCGAACACTAACGGAGTACCTAAAATCATGTTCTTACCTTGCTTCCATAGCCCACTGAAGTGGGTCGAGTACTCTAAACGGTGCAATTCCCAAACTTGAAACTTGTTCCCCTACCGGGGCATATCCCAGCGCGGAAATCGCAAAGAACCTGTGTGGGATCTGCTGACCTGTGTGCGGGTTTTCAATCTTATTGACGATTTCGTCCGCCCCCATCCGCAACAGCAAGCTCTTCACTTCTTGGTGAAGCAACATCTGATCGGCTTCTGGGTCATCTGAGTCCAGACGTTCGCGCATCATCGCGGACCCGCGGTTAGCCATGACACGGCTCCAGTCCTGGTCGTCGATGTCAGCCAGCGTCTGCATGACGTCAAACTTGGACAGTGCAACCCCTACACGTGGCACGGGCTCCGTTGTCCCAATTCGACGTTGCAAATTGTCAAGCACTTGAACTGGGCTACCCGAGGAACGTGCTTGCGTTGGGACGAGGTCGTTCAGTCGCCGTGCAATCGCGTCAACTGACAGCGGGTCAAACATAAACAAGATGACATCAGCGCGCTTCATGAAGTCCAAGTGACCGTCATTTTCTGGCGGGTTCTCTAGCTCTTCGCCAGCCACATCGCGTAACACCAACAGTTGTCGACCGTTCTGGTGGTTGCCACCCACGCTAAAAATCAGTGGGTCGAGTTGATATGCCTGTCCCGTGTCAGCGCGCACGGTGGCTCCCATCAATCCCATCTGCTCAAAAAGAGGACGCTCATAATACGTCTGATAGTTCTCATCCGTAATGTCTGTGTACATCTGCAAACTGGTTCCCTTGCTAAGAAGCTCTCGTTTCAGCTCCTTGACAGCAGTCGCAATGTACAGGCTTTTTCCCGATGCACGTGCCCCGCACATTGCAACGACCGTGACGTTAGCAAAACGCCAACCAGGCGCTAATGGATTGTGACAAATCGGGCAGAGCTCATCGCCCAGGCGTACAGATTGAGGTAGCCCTCCGCCAGCAACGATTTCATTCAGCGCGGCCTCGGCGTTGGGTTGAACATACATGTTGTCCACGACGTCCGCATCGAGGTCCAATGTGGCTTCAATGCGGACTTCACGGCCTAAGTAAAATGACGCGTTATTGTCGACAACTGGCGCGCTACCCGTGTTTTCTAGCGCCCACGTGTACGTATCGTAGGGAACGTCATACAGACAAACTGCACACTTCGCCACATTAACTCCTCTGGGAAAGTGCTTGGACAAACTGAGACAGCGCAACCGATCGGCTAGCTTCAGGCATGTTCGCTAAAGCGTGCGTGTCAACGTGAGTAGCTGGGACAGGGATCTCTACTCCACGTGTCTCAACATCCCACGCTTCACGGGACATCAGGACTACCAGCTTCACCTCAACCCCGCAGGTTCCTAAGCGTGTAAAGTCGATCGGAAGCGAATCACTGACATAGATCACCAGCGCATCTTGGGGCAAAGTTGCGATGAGCGCATCGCTGGTAATCACAGAAGACGAACGCAACGGTGCACTCTCTAGCTCTTTCACAATTCGCTGAGGGAGTTCCGCCAGCTCTCCGCTACCCACTGGAACATACCTGTCAGATACCAAGGCTCCCGAAATGTTGTTTTCTGAAGTCACCTGAGAGGCATATCCAATGATGTGTTCAAGGGTCTCTTGCACATTCTTCGCATCCAGGGTGTGTGCTGATGCCGAAGCATCTAACGCAATCACCACGGGACGCGCAGACCCATCCACATTGCCAAGTTGACGGCGCGCTTCGACTCGAACGGCCTCGGCCGAAGACGACAAATCCTGCGCGACCGTGGATACCGCGGGCAGTTCCACGCGCAACGATCCACCGTCAGCGTTGAACTGCAAAATGTTGACGCTCCGCAAACCTGACGGGTCAATCCCTTCAGAGAGCCGTACTTCGTCTTCGTCGGTGTAGTCGGTTGCATCGACCTTGACGTTCGCGAAGATCGACGAACCGCGCGGAAACTCTTGCGCCCCAGACTGAACTGAAACAGTGAAACTGTCTGGCGGTTCAGGAATGATCACGAAACCTGGCGCTGGTGCAACGAAGTCAATTGCCGCACCTGAGTCGTCGACCACGTTGATCGTGTCGGACTGGCTGGGCAGTGTGACCGACAGGGTCAAGCGGGACCGGTTCACGCTTACGGACGCGCCCCGGTTCAGCATAAATACAGTCATTGCTGGTCCTCCTGCCGTTGTAATGACTTCAGGGTGTTCTTCACGTCAATTCCCATACCAATCTTGCGGAGTGTTCCGCCTCTGGCCGTAATGAAGTCCTTTGCGCAGTCCACCACGTCTTCTGCATAAATATCATCGGCGAACTGTTCGCATACCGCGTTGATGATGCGTCGGTTGCCTTGCATCATATCCACGACGCGTAGGGTCGCTGACGGCATGGCCTCTTGCACCTTTCTGTCAGTGACCGCTAAGACCACGAGCTTTTCCGGTTGAATGTCAGGGTGCGCAAGATACAGCAGGCGCCGCACACGGTCGGGGTCCACGCTCGCGGGGTCGATGTCGTCCACGTTCACCGACTGCACCGGCGCATTCTTCTCGAGCCTGTACGAACCGGGGAACAGTGTCGAAGCCAACTGGTAGGTGTACAGGTATGAACTCATCGCCTGCTGGTGGTGTCGTTTCCAATCACCCAGGTCGTACGTCACTGCCATCAGCGTGGCGGAGTCGATGTCTCGCGGCTGATCATATGTATCGAGCAACATGCATGGATACCATACGCGTCGGCTCGCTGACCCGTCTGCAACGAGGTATTCACACAGGTTTTTCAATTCTGGTGACCATGCATGCGCGTTGATCAGCGTCAGAATCAGATCTGTGTCAAACAGTTGGGGTGCGGAATGGAAACATTCGACCGCTACTTCGATGGGCAACGTGACAATGTGTTTAAGCACTCGCGTGGGTTGCTTGTCAGGTGACAAGGTCTGCAAGTACCGGGTCAGTGGCACGGCCAGTTGCGGTTGGTTGTTGAGAATCAGTGCAGTCAGTTGCGCGGTTAGCGGGGTGAACGCGTTGGTGTCCACGCGTTCCTTTACTGGCAGCGGTAGGCCGTTGCTCACGAGTGCGCGAGCCAGTGGCGCGGATACCGCCAGTGTTTCCGCAACTGGTCGTGCCTGCTGGGTATCGCTGTTCGCGGTTGTGTGCGCCGGCTGGCTTCCGCTTCGTTCACCTGGCGGCGCCCACGGACTGTCGGATTTAGGCGCCCACGGGCTTGCAGGCTCCGGTGACTTCGCAGGTGGAACGGGTGGTGGAGCGGAAGGGCGCGTGGGTGCGGCTGGGGGTGGTGCCGTGGGCCGAGGTGGCGGCGCGGCTGGCCGGGGAGGAACCGCCGAGGTGGTTTCCGGGCTTTCTGGAATGTGTGCGTTTTCGGCTTCGAGAAGAGCTTGCGTAAACACGTCGATGGCACGCGCGTCGAGTTCGACGTGGTTGCCATATTCCGGGCCAACTTGCGGCAGTTGAGCGATGAGCTCGAAGAGTCGCGCAGTGAGTTGCGGGTTCGAATCAGAGTCTGCGATACCGGTTGCACATAGCATTTCAGCAACCGAAAAAGAGGACTCGGTCACCCGTTCCCGCTCTTGGTCGACGCGGTTGACAGCGCGTTCGACGACCTCGGCGTCCTTCGCCAACTCAGGGGCACTCACAACCTGCGATGGGTGCGGAACTTGCGCCCGCCCTTCCAAGGTGGCGATCAGGGCGACCCGTTGTGCGACAAAACGTTCAGCACTGTGGGCGTCATGCGGGTACTCGCTCACAACCGACCACGGATCTGAACTCCCGTTGACACGCTCAACTACGCCTTGGCTGACACGGGAAAACAGTTTGTCGATTGTGCGTGCCGAGGCGGGGAAACTCTGAGTTGCAACGTCGAGCGCCAGATCCGCTGTGCCCTGGTCCAACGACCCCGGTTCCATGGCCAAAAGCGCTGCTAGGGCCCATACCGGTTGCACGTTTTCGTGTGCTTCAACACGTGCCCACTGATCCATACGAGTCAGGGCCTCAAGCCTGGATACGAGTTCTTGCGGCTGAGCAAGGCACGCACGGATGAGTGTTGAGAACGCCGTAACCGGGATCGCGCGACTTTGACCGAGCACGTGTTGGTCACCTTCGATGCGCGGAATGTCGCCATCGCAGATCACGTACGTATGGTCCATGCGTTGGACGTCTTCACGGTCGCATTCGGGCACTGCCACGATCTGCATGTCGCTACGTATATCGCGTGCACGTTCGTACACCGACCAGTTCACGGTTCGCGCAAGGGAGGGGCTCATGAGGTACTGAACCGCCATGATGACGATCGCGCTCCAGTCTTGCCTGTCGCTGACCAGCACCACAGTCCCTTTGTGTTGCGTGTTCATGAGGGCGTCGGCGGCGGCGAGAATCGGTTCGGTGTAGCCCTGTGTCTGGAGGACCTTCGTGATCATTCGCAGGTTTCCCGCCTGCATGTTTAGAGGCGTTTCTGCGATCTGAGTGTGCAGAATGTCGTCGACGTTCGCGGGCCGGGCAAAGCTGGGCGAGCGCCACAGGTCGATGGGTCGCATGGTGTCTGGGTTGCGGTCCATCAAGATGTGGCTGTACACGTTGCCAGGGCGTCCGGTTGAGTCGACTCCCGCGTTAACGGCATAGGCGTAAATACCTGGTCGCTCGTTGTCCGGTGCATGGTAGGCGAACCGGACCGGTAGGGCTGCAACTTGTTCTGGGGTTGCGAACTTGGGAAGTGTGCCGTGGTACGAAAACTGCGACATGACGTAACGTCGCAGGGTTCTGCGTTCTTCGTCTGTGGGGTCGCCCACGATGTCTTTTTCTTGCCACCCACCTGGAGAGCCGTCAGCCCGGTCAAACGAGGCGTAGGTCAGCTGCGCCCAACGGGTTGCGGGTGGCTGTTTCGCGACCGTTGGGGCGGGTGTTGGTGGTACCGCGCCCGAGGTGGCAACAGGTTTCTCGGTCTGTGGCACCGTAATGCGCGCAGCAGGTGCCGGGCTCGTGTTTTCGGGGACTGTTCTTCCCTGTCGGTGGCCAAATGTGGGTGGCCCGCCCACTTGTCCTTGGCTCATTACCAGTTCCCCTGCTGGTATTGCTGTTGCTGGGGTGGCATGGGTTGTTGTTGCATGCCTTGCTGTTGGTAGAAGAAGCTGAGCCATTCGGCTGGCTGAAGCCGGACAACAGCTGGGTCCAGAAGGGTATACCGTTTGAGATCTTCAGTACGCATGTCGAGGAACGCACGGACGAAACCGTTGGGTTGTGGAACAGCGAATGCGTACACTGCACTGTCTGGGTTTTCGAATGCCGCGTACAGCGCGTGTGGTCGCACGCTACGTCGTGGTTCGTCGTTCGCTGGTGAGATGCGGGTAAGCAGGACCCGGGCCCCGTCATCGGGGTGCAAGGGCAGGCGCGTGGGGTTATGGACAACGCACAGGCTCACCTGTTCACGCAGGTCACTTGCGACCGCTTTGACATACAGTTGCCCGTCCAAGCCACCTGCCTGATTGAGATGCATTGCGAACTCATACTGCAACTTGACCAGGGGGTTGGAATCCAAGCGAGTGGGTTTGGACAAGATATCCCGTCCCCCACTGAAAAGTCCGGCCACCAGGTAGTAGGTGGAGCCACCTCGGTCGTCTTCTCCCGGTAGCGATACCCCGCCTTGGTCGCGGTACTTCGATTCGTCGATCTGCACAACGGGTGATCCGCTGAGAGCAGATTGTGCATCACCGTCGATGTGCGTGCGGTAGACGCGCACTGTGTCAGCTCCGGTTGGCCACGCGAAGCTGATGATCTTGCGCCCAATGCGTTCGGTGAATTTCGCTTCCGTGACAGGCCGGACTCGTTGACCGTGGATGGTCTTTCCCACGCGCACTTTGTCGCCGTCAAATACGACGGGGGTGAAGTATGCGCGAGTCCACTGTTCTGGCCATGGGACGCTGAACATGGACGATGTGCCGTCTCCACCTTTGTGCACAGGCATTGCGAGCCTAGCGTCATCGGGGAGGAAACCACGGTCGTTGAGATACGTGGCGGTGAGGTCTGTTTCCTGGTCGAGGCCGGAAACGGGAGGTTTTTCGGTTCGATAGATTTCGACGCGACCGTGGACCGGAGTGCTCCACTTGAGGTCAAATTCTGGGCTGCGGCGTCCCTCGGTTTCGTCGGGTTCGTGTAGGACGAACTCAAGGTCGGTCACCGGTTGCAGTCGAATAGGGATCGACATGGTGAACTCGGTGGGGTCAGACGCGAACCCATCATGTGACACTGAGACGAACTGGTAAATGTAAGTTTCGCCCGGGGTTCCCTGCCCGTCGGTGAATCCTTGCGTGTTCGGTTTGGTTCCGGCAACCCGGTATTCAGGGCCGGCGACACCTGTGGTTTTGACTTTGGCGGGAACCCGGTAGACGTGAACGCTTGAAATGCCTTCGAGCGAGTCCCACTTCCCCACAACGTACTGTTCGTCTAAGCGAATGTTGGGGTTTTGGATTCCGTGTGTGATCCGGCGAGCGGCGTGAAGTACCGGCTGTACCGTCTGGGCTTCCTCAACGGTTCCGGCTTCATAGCGCCACACTTGGTAGTACCTGACAGCGTGCCGAGGCCGGTCGGTATCAATTGCCGTGGTGCCTTGAGTGACAACGACTTCTTCGGCCATGTCCGGTGAGTGAGGCTCACCTGCGTCCTGCGCAACCACACGGTACACGCACGGGGTTTCGCTGGGCTTCCACGCCAGGTGAACACCGCCTTCTTGGGGTTTCGCCTTCATGGTGAGTGGCGTTGGTTGCTGCCCAAAGTTAAACGGCGCAAACCGGATCCCCTGTAGCTGTTGGGGTTCCTCTTGGGTGTCGCCTGCCTGTTCGACGTCCTGGTTCTGAGCGCCGTGTGGCTGAACATACGGGGCAGGTGGTTCCCAGGCTGGCTCCTGGGTTTCGTTCCCCGCCCGAGGTGGTGGCACGTCGATACGTGGTTCTGGGATTTTGAACGGATCGTTAAAGTCGAAGGAGGACATTAGATGGCGTCACCTCCGAATGGGTTATTCCACGTTGTGGGTTGTTCGTCCTGGGCGGGCTGTACGTTTTGTGCCGGGTCAGAGACCGACCATTCCGAGTTACCCCAGTTGACATCGCCGCTGTAGCTTTGTGCGAACTTCAGGTCATCAGGTGTGAGGTCACCCGTGATCTGTGTGTGGACGAGCACTTCACCAAAACCGGCTGGCTGTTTGCGCACGCTGTTGGCGATGACTGCGTTCTTGTCGAATCCCACGGCGTTTGCGGTGAGGAGTTCGTCATCCAGGGTTTCTCGGATTTCTTGGTTGTCTTCCAGTCCAACGGTTCCACGGAAGTCTTCCAGGCTTTGGCTGGCGTGTTCTCCGCTGATGTGGATTTGGCTGAGAAGAGAGCTGCGGGCAGCTTCCATTCCGGGGTGATCGATGCGTTTGCGCATCTGTTCCCAGTAATCGGCTTCCAGAACAGGGTCTACCCCGTTGTTTCTCAGTGACTGGGCCAGAACAGTGAGAACCGAGTCGTCAGCGGTGGACTGCTCTGCGAACAGGGAGTGCATGTCCGAGCTCAGTGGGAAGTTGTTGATTCCAGCGCGCTGGAGACTCACGTTGGCAAAGTTGTAGAACTGCTCAGATGCCCACCCCGTGTAAAACACTTCGGTGCGTAGCATTCTGGCGGTCTCTTCAACCTGCGCATAATCAACCACGTATTCTGCACTACCCATGCTGATAGGGAGATCATCGAAGCGGCGCTGTTCGCCACGTGCCAGCTGCGTGCGGGAACCGAACGGCCGGTGGACAAAAGCCCCCACAATGTCTGCCCAACGCAAGTACTGAGAGTAGGCTTCACCGAGGCGAGTAAATTCGGAGATTGTCGCTTTGAGGTTGCGAACATCGATCTCCTGATCTTCCCGGTCCTTTTTCCTGCGGTGAATCACTTGGAAAATATCGGTTTGAGACCGCATGAACAGGCCAAAAGCACCTGCCAGACTTCCTACGACACTGAGCCCCAAAACGGTCCAGGCGAGCCACCACGGCGCCCAGTCCATTCCGGCAAGGAAGAACACAAGAACGGTCAAAGCAGCTGAGTAGCCAAACAGTTGCCTGAGCTTCACACTCAGAATGCGGTGTGCTTCAGCCAGCAGGTGCTCCGAGTCGTCTTGCTCTTCTGTATTGCGCCCCAGGTTCTTCATCCGTTCGGCGATTTCTTGGCGACGAGCTTCGAAGTTAGTCGAAATCGTTTCGCCAATCCGGCTGACAAACGACTTCCGGCTTCGGTCGTACCAGTCCGTCATCTCGTTAAGCTGCGCGTCGGCGTCAGGGGTCTGCATGTTGGGGTCTTGTGCAACCGTCTTGATCTGCCGGCCCACTTCCTGGGCGTGAACCAGATCGGCCGGTTGAACACTCATCGCACCTAGGCGCCCGGCAACCGACCCTTTGAGGGTGAACATATCCTCCGGGTCAGGAGCGACAACAGCAGGGTCTCGCACAATCGCTGGTTGTGGGGAAAGAGTCGGCATGTCACGGCCGGCCGTCCCATAGTCAAGGAGCGTGAGGGAGCTCAGCACCATGGAGCGCCATACACCCGACATGTCGATGTTGTGACGGTCCACCCCCAGCGCACCTTCAATCCGCTGGGCCGCGTTCATCGACTCTTGCCAACCCACTGGGCGACCGCTTGCGTCGATACCACCCACAACCACGTTGTACTCAGAAGCTCGGTCGCCAAAAACCAGGCCGTGAACAGTCTGTGCAACCGCGGCTTTAGTGGAGTCAACGAGTCCAGCTGCTAATGCGCCAGGCGTGCCCTTGATCGCATTCCCCAAGAACGCGCCAAACATCTTGAGGGCTTCACCGGCTGAGATCGGTTGAGGTTCAGGCGAAACATACTGTTCCCGGTTAGGGGTTACCAGGTAGCCGTGCTTTGCCCAGAAATGCTGAAGTGCCTGATCAACGACTACTCCATCGTCATCAAAGTAGCGTGCTGGAGTACCGCTGAAGTTCGGTAGCGGATATCCGGTGGCCGTTTCAAATGCCTTGTCACGCAACGCGTCCTCAACTGCGGTGCCGTCAAGCCTGCGGAAAAACGAGCGGACTAAACGACCTCGGTACCCTTGGTACGCCGGTGGTAGATCGTCCAGAGTCCCCTGCGGAACCGAATCCCACATACCCGCCAACGGGGCAACTTGGGATGCCAAGAAAGCACACACCTCGGCGATATTCGACGAATTCACCGGACGGGACCCAACCCGGGGGCCCTTCGAATCCGACGGACTCAAAACGACATCAACCCAGCCATTAGAATCCGGCAACTCCACCTTGTTTGCCGAATCCTCAGTCGCAAACACGGCACGGATCGCAGAAACCTGCGCCGCACCGAAGTCCTGGGTGACCACATCACGGACGAACGAACCCACTTCACCTGTCTTCGACAGACGTGCAGCGTCCCGTTCAGACCCCGTGACAGCACCTAAGACCAACACCCCAATACGGGAGTACTGAACCTGGCCAGACAAATAGCGCACGTCAACTGGCTTGAGTGACCCGTGAGACACCAGCTGCGCGTTGAGATTGCGCCCCATATCCTGAGCCTCAACGGGAATCCAAATGAAGTCGGAAACAAGTCCACTCACTTGCCAGTCACGCAACGTTTCACGCACACCAATGAGGTGCGCAGGAGCCACGATAAGGCTCAGATTCGTTTCCATTTAAAAGGCTCCAAATCCTTCAGGTAGATCATTTGCGAAACCACCGCTACCACCGCTGTTTTCAGCGTCGGACTTGGCTTCGTCAAGAAGGGTCATCAGTTCTTCGGTCACCTGCACAATGTCAGGTACCAAGTCACAGAAGATCGGGGTCACTGATCCTTGGGCACGCGATTCAACACGGACGCTCGGGGTCGATTTGTTCGCTGAGGTGTCGAGCTTGCTGGCAGCGAATGTGTGCACTGTTTCAAGGAACTGACGGGCGTTGGTGTAACGGCCTTCAAGGTCGTCAGCGTCGGCTCGCGATGGTGCACCGGACGGGGTCTTACCCGTTGACATCCACTCGGAGAGGAAGTCACGCGCGGACACGATCTGCAGACCCGAGGCCGGTTCTTCTTCACTGCCGTCATAAATGGAGCGCAGAGTCTGGTACGGAATGAGCGAACCTAAGACCGGGCTCTGGTGAGCGTTCGCGATAGCCAACAGGAACGACTCCAAGACTGCAGGCAACCAGTCGAACGTCTCCCCCACGAACTCAGACGGTGGTGTGAGAAGCGGGTTGGGGAAGTCGATCCACTGCTGGGTTTCTGCACGGTACACACGTACCGGGCGGCTCAAGTTACGCCGGTCAGGAATCTGTAGCTGACCAGTCAGCTGAGCCACATACCAACCAGCGATCATGGCGCGGCGCTCCAGGTCGCTCATGGGCAGCGACGCTGGGAGTGGGCGTGCGCGACGGAACGTCCAGAAATCACGGCGCTGACCAGCCGAGGTCAAACGCGACCACCTGTCAGAAACCGGTTGCAGAACCCCGTCGAATGCGATGGGACTCAAGTTTCCAAACGATCCGAAGATGTCGACGTGGGTGATACCTGCGGCAGTCTGTCCTTGCGAAACGACCTTCTCAAAGATGTCGATCGTTTGCGTGTCAACCGACTGCTGGGACGTGAGAACTTCGGTCAGCGCGTCGACAAGGTCCGGGGCCGCACCAAAGGGAACGGACGAGAACTTGTACTGGTAGCGCACTGCTGAGGAGTGGACACTCGAAACCACATCCGGGTGGACACTTGCCAGTGGAAGTGCTCGCGTCAGCGTCTTGCGGAACTTGTCAGCAACGTCCTTCTTACGCTGGTCGATTTCATGTGGAGCAGCGCCGTCGTTACCCAGAATGTAGTCCTCGAGCGACAAAGCGCAGTAGTGCTCAAACGCTTCGTTGCGACGGTTGACGAATTCCAGGGCGCGGTAACGCAGTTCGTTCGCCTTGACGTGCAAGGTATAGCGTCCCGAGGTGGGTGTAATGGTGCGCTGTTCCTGGCTACGTGGGTCAAATTTGTAGAAGGTGGGGCGCCAAGCTGAGTTGATTTCCAAGAGTCCACCAGGTGCGCGGGAACCTTCTGCTGCTGGCCATTGGCCAGAGATAACGTGTGCCGCACCCTTTTGGCGGGCTGCGTCCCATCCGTTGTCACCTTCGATCGTGGCAGGAAGGTGACTGTTGTACAGGTTCTGGAAGTCTTCGGCTGCAGTGATGAGCACTTCGTTGTGAGCGGTCGAGAACCGTTCAGGCACGCGCTGATCTTGATCCGACGGCCACGCGGAGTAGACATCGGTTTCCACGTTTGCCAAACCAACCGTGCGGCTCGTCTCATTGACGACCAGGTCAAGCGCCTGGATCGACTCGTCAATGGTCTTCAGAAGTGGCTGGATGAAGTCACGTGGCGCTTCGCTCAAGACGTCGGCAAAAATCTTGCTGGCTTCAATAAAGCACCCGTTGAGCAGACCCACGTGAAGGTCGTTGATGACCTGGCGTTCAAACTGGTCACCCTGAACAATGTTTCCGCGGACTGCCGAAACCGAGGTGGAAACCTGCTGGCTTGGGCGCATGATGTCAGGGGCTTGGTTGGCACCCAGGTTGGAACATGCGGCGGTGAGTTCGTGCTGGAGGAAGGACTTCATCCTCTCCATGAGCCCGCGGGCATACGGCAGACCGTAGTCAGAAATAGCGTCTTCCAGCGAAGCCAGGAAAGCACACTGGAAGTTGAGCATCCAGTCGAACGTGGTGCGCACCACCGTTTGCGAGGCGAACTGGCGGAAGTGTGGATTAGCGCTGCGCAGGTACGTCTCCAAGCTGGCCAACCAGTTTGGCCCAGACTGTCCCTGGGCGCGTGGCATTTGTGAACCGGCCTGGTGTTCAACGAACTGACGCAGAGCAGAGTCAAGTTGCTGCCCACCGGCTGCTCCGCGGATCCACGTTGCCAACTGGTTGATGTCGCGAACCTGCATTTCATTTGGCAGGCCAACGCGACTCAAGAATGTGTCCCACTGGGAGTCGATGAGACGGTTGAGCTGTTGCTGAGCACCCGCACTTGAACCTTCTTGCAAGTGCCCTTCACGCAGACGGTCCACGGACGTACGTGCTAGCCGCTGGGATGCGTAGTGACGGTAGCGGTCCCGGCCCAGGTTCAGCGAGCCGAACCCGAACGTACCCCATGACAGGCGTTCGCCCGCTTCAACACCCCAACCCAAGTAGCTACGGTTAGGTGACAGACCGTCCTTGTTGGTCAGGTCGTATTGCCTAAACGAAGACGAAGCCGAACCGGACACCATGAGGGCTGCGAGACCTCGGGCCAAACCACGGTACACACCCTGCTGCGTTCCATCACCAAAAGTGGTGCGGTCCAACCCCTGGTACTTACCAACCGGGAACACACGCGCAAACGATGGTCCACCCGAACGGTCAATGTGCTGACCCAAGGCTTCCAGAATGCGTACGTCGTGCTCTTCCGAAGACACCGACTGAGCTGAGACGATCTCACCCAACATTCCCAGAGCGTTAGGGCGCACACCTTCTAGGCGGTCGGGGAAAATATCCGAGGTGTACATGTACACACATGTGTCGTTGACCGAAACACCCTGCACCTGGCCCAGCAGACGGCACACGTCAAGCGCCATCGACGCACCGGCACCACCGGCCATCGACGACACGACCAAAACCATGGGCGAACCTTCAGGATCAAAACCGCCGGAACCCGGGATGGCGCGGGCCGCCTCGGCCATTTCCGCATTCGCTTCCGTGGTCTTCATCTTGTTGACCGCACGCTGCAGACCCTGGAACACATCGGGGGCACGGTTGAGCGTAATCACACGACCCACACCACGCATCTGACCAGCACCGTTCTTCAACGGTGTGGTCACTGAGGCGGGCTTGCGAGGTGCCCACGTCACGAATTGGTCCAAGTCTCCCGACTGCTGGAGCTTTTGGCTCACAGCCGAATCAAGGACGGAGTAGGAACCCGAGGAAGGCGCAGTTCCAATGTACGTACCGCCCTGGTCGCGCACGTTACCCACGCCTTTGACGTCAGTGTCAGGGACAGTCGGAACGTCGACGTGCACGAACTGCCAGCCATCTGGAAGCTTCGAAATGCCGTGTGGCATGAGCTCAGACCGCAACTGGTCCATCATCCGTGCCAGTGTTTCACCACCGGATCCACCACAACCGACGACGAGGAACTTGTACATGATCTATACCTTTCGAGGGGTGAGTCGGCTACTGGCCAAAACTAAAAGGGTTTTGCCCTGGCTGTCCAGGGCCGGACTGTCCTGGACCGGAGTGACCGGGGCCAGGTTGCCCAGGGCCATTCTGGAAGGGGTTTTTTGGAGCTTGCCCAGGGCCACCGGGTCCCGAGGTGTCAGGACCGGGAGCGCCGGGTCCGCCACCTGGGCCCGGGAAACCTGGACCTGTTGGAGGTGGACCTGACGGAGGTACACCCCGCCCTGCTGGGGGCTGAGCACCAGGTCCGGCAGGAGGTTGGCTACCGGGCCCCGATGGCGGAGGCCCAGCTGGCGGCTGGCCTTGAGGGGCAGCACCAGGCCCTGCCGACCCCGGTCCCCCGAACGGACTGGACGGACCAGGTGAAGGTGCGTCCGCCTCGGCGAACGGGTTGGCCTGCGGCTCAGACGGCCCGCCGAACGGCGAGTCGTGCCCAGCCGGGGCGTGCGCTCCCGTGAACGGCAAACGATCCATGAGGTCACCAGCTTCGCGAGCGATTTCGTCTTCCATCTTTTCGCGTTGCTTCTCATCAATGTTGCCGGCGAGCAAAACAAGGATCTCAGCCTGGTTCTCGTTCATACCTTCGCTACGCATGACTAACCAGTGGTTGTGAACCGCCAAAGGCAGTCGTGCGGGTGTGCGTGCCGGGTCGTGCTTCGACACGCTCATTGGCACTTCTGCGACCACAAAGCCTGGTCCCAGCGGTGATCCGCCCATCTTGGTCTTGAGCGTTACACCTGCGGCGTCGATCTGGCGGGAACCGCCCGAATCGATCATGACCGTGTTGCGCATATCGCCCTGGTTGAACGCGAAACGTGAACCGTCACGGGTCACCCCGGTGGAGGTCTTTTCGATCTGTGCACGCACTGCGACCAGTGGTTGCGACGGGATCTTCGCCCCTCGCCATTTGACGAAGTACAGGATCAGCAGTGGGATTCCCGGGCCCAGTAGCAAAGCGATGATCAGGGTGGTCACGAAGTTGAGCGTGTTGAGCGGCTTGACGGCGCTAGCGGTGAATTCAACCTTGGTTTTCACCGGTTCGCCCTGGCCGTTTTCGGGCGCCGATGCGACGACGAACGTTCCGTTGATCGCGCCGTTGCCCTGCTGGTCAGAGGCCAGCGTCAGACCCAAGTCTTCACCGGCTTTCACGCAGTTGTCCTTGCTCGAGGCGTCGGAGGACACCTGGACCTTGTCCAGTCCGGCAGGCGAAGCGATCACTTCTGTGGAGTCGGGTTCTACCCAGGCGCAACCTTTTCCGCCCAGTTTCAAAACTGAGTTCAGGTCGATCTTGCCTTTAGCTTCACCAAAGTCCACTTTGGTGGGCACTGTGGGGTAGTCCAGAGGCGGTTGCACCGTGACAGGAAGAGCCACGGTAGCAGGACTCAGCTTGGTACCTTGGACGTCCTTGCCGTCAGAATCCTTTGCCGAGGCCGTCGTCAGTTCCAGCGACAGGTTGAGGGTTCCGCCTCCCGTGGGTGCATTTCCGAGGTCCCAGTTAAATGGCTTGGTGATGTCCCCGAATGTGCTGGTATCAGTCAACGTGCTCTGTTTGCCAGCAGAGTCGGTAAAGGTCGCAGTGAACTTACCTGTGCTGGTGATGGAGTCTACGGGCACGTCGTTGCCTTCGCGGTCATGCAGCGCAAAGGTGACGTCATTCAGTGTTGACCCGGCACGGACATCAGCGTTGTCTTTGCCAGGCCACGCTGGGACTATGCCTGGGGTGATGTGGAGGTTTGATTTGGACTTTGCCTGTGAGTCTGCGCCTTCGTCGGCGATGAATGCCAGCCGCCAGACACCTACCCATGGGCCGTTGTCACCAATTTTGCCTTTAGATGTGCCGTCGAGCCGGAAACTCAGGCTCCTGCCGGTTTCCCATGAGTAGGTCAACGGCACGCCAGAAACTTCGGTCTTTTCGTTCTTTGCGTCCTTTTTCAGGTCGACGATCTTCCCGTCGGGTCCTTGAAGCGCGGCGCGAAGACCGTCTGCTGTGGCAGTAGCAAAACCGTCAACGTCCAGGGTGGTGTTGTCTAAGACGAACGTGTGGGCTTCGTCCTGGCAGAAGTCCTTGACACACACCCCGTGGTCGTTGGTGATGGGTTTTTGTCCCAGACCGGAAATCGAGTCGAAAGCGATGAGCAAACTGTCGATGTCTGATGCGAGGTAGAACTCGCCGGGAACAGGGTCGGTGAGGTCACCGCAGGACTTTCCACCGCTGTCTTTACCGGTTGCGATTGAACGCATCAGGTCGAATTCTTTTCCGTCTTTCGACCCCAATCCCACACCGAACATGGCAACACGCGAGCTACGCAACTGGTCAGCGAGACCACCGGAGCGACAAATGTCCTCGCGTGCTTTTTCTTCGACCTTTTTGGCGCCGTCTTCAGTTTTCAGACTGATGTCTGGTGCGAACGGTTTGGTTTCGCCATACTTGCTGGCCATGTTGCCTTTGCGAACTTCATAGTCGAGTTCACCGTCAGAGAACCAGATGATCGCTTGGCAGCTCTTTGCGTCGCTTCCGCGTTCGTGCGCACGGTTCGCAAGTTGCTTGCGCGCTTCATCCATGGCTGTCCAGTAGTCGGTGTCGATTCCGTTGGTGCGGTTGGACAGATCGTTAATGGCTCCGCGGAGGCTTTCGACATCACCGTCGTTCTTGACTTCTTGCCAGTCACGGACAGTGGAATACTCGTGGCCAAATCCGCTGACCGCCACGGAGAGATTGCCTGATTTGGTCAGTTTAGACATGCGTGAAACAAGGTGTAACCCCGAGGTCACGCGCGCGTTGTTCGGGTCGCTGTCGACCAGACTTCCTGATTCGTCTACCAGAATGAGAACGTCGATGTTGCCGCCTGCTGCCGCGCAGGCTGAGAACTGTTCTGGGAGCGGTTTAGCACTGCCGAGGTCACTCCCACCTGACTGCTGTGAGTCACCGCTGTCCTGTGAGGGCTCCTCACTTGGCTGAGCGTGAACGGGGGTTGAAACACCTGCCAGGCTTTGTGCGAGAAGAAAGAAGGTGGCAAAAAAGCCGATGAGAAGTTTGAAAGCGTGCACACGAACGTTTTTCACAGGCGTCCCACCCACAGTGCTGTCAGAATTGCGGTCACGATCACAGCGATCAATGTCAGAATCGCGGCCATCCAGTACAAGGTTGTGGCGGCTGAGCGGGAGGCGTACATGCCGGCGGCTCGCCTGCGCACATCGGTGGTGGTGAAGTTCCCTAGCATGAGGATCGCGACTGGTCCGGCGATCAGCCATCCGATGATTCCGGTGAAGCCCCATGGCAGTACTGCGATGATAATCCCCAGGGCTGCGCATCCAAGAACGATGAAGAGAATGTGCATGGGTGGCCCGGCGACGGTGAGATCGCTGGGACCGGAGTCTGCTGCGAACGGTGCGTCGGGGGCCTGTTGCGCGCCCGGTTGACTGCCTAGGTTTTGAGATCCAAAGGGACTGGAGGAGTCCGAGGCGTGAGGGGTGTAGCCCTGTTGAGGCGCATGTGGCGGTATTCCAGGTTGAGGTGCCATGCCTGGTTGCTGTGCTGGTGGCCCTCCCGGCTGGTTCACCGGTGAACTTCCGAATGGATTACCACCCGGCCCTGATCCAAACGGCACCGACACCGTGGCCCCCTTTCACATCTCACGCTCATGACTACACGTTCTCATTTTGCTTGAGCGCGAACTCTTCAACCATAGCAACGTTGAGAACTACTGAATGTCTCGACTATTACTTTGTTTCAGATCTGATACTACGACTGTTTCAGCGCCGTTCCTTGTCATTCTTACATGACAAGGAACGGCCACCTGATTTCAGCTCGCCTCGTCAATTCCGAGTTCGTTACCGGGAATCGAAGCGAGGAGTTTGCGCGTATACGGGTGACGCGGGTTAGTGAACACTTCTTCCGAAGTTGAGGCTTCAACCAGCTCACCATCCTTCATCACGCACACGTAGTCAGAGATGAGCCTAACCACGGCGAGGTCGTGCGAAATGAACAGGTAAGACAGCCCCAGTTCTTCTTGAAGGTTCTTCAGCAGGTTCAGGATCTGGTCTTGCACCAATACGTCAAGAGCGCTGACAGGTTCGTCGCACACTATGAGATCGGGGTTGAGCGCAAGTGCGCGAGCGATTGAGATACGTTGACGTTGCCCTCCGGAGAGCTCGGCCGGGTATCTGCGGTAGAAGTGTTGTGGCAGTGCCACTTGTTCCATCAGCTCAAGAACGCGTTTGCGACGCTCTGCAGCATTCCCCCGCTTATAGGCCGCTAGCGGTTCTTCGATGATCTTGCCCACCGTAAACATGGGGTTCAACGATGAGTAGGGGTCCTGAAACACCGCTTGTACACGTTGCCGGAAGTCCTTGAGGTCCTTACCTTTGAGGGCCAAAACGTCTTTTCCTTCAAAGGTAATGGAACCTTCAGTGGGCTCGATGAGCTTCAAAAGCATGCGAGCGGTGGTCGTTTTCCCTGAGCCGGACTCCCCCACGATCGAAACCGTTTTTCCGCGAGGGATTTCCAGGCTCACGTTTTTTGCAGCGTAGAAATCGTCTTGCCCACGAATTGGATACACCTTCGTGAGGCCAGAAATCTCTACAAGGGGCTTTTCTTCCTCTTTCGCCTCCGCGCCGGTGTCTTCCGTTGTGTGCTCCTGGGTGAGCAGGCGAGCAGCGGCAACTGACGGCGCCGCTTTGACCAGCGACTGCGTGTATGGGTGTTGCGGGTCTTCCAAAAGCTGACGCGATGAGCCGAATTCCACAACCTTCCCCCGGTGCATGACCACCAGGTTCTGGGCCCGTTCGGCCGCTAGTCCAAGGTCGTGTGTGATGAGCAGAACCGAGGTTCCTAGCTCAGCGGTCATCGAGTCAATCTGGTCAAGGATGACCTGCTGGACGGTGACGTCCAGCGCCGAGGTGGGTTCGTCTGCGATGAGAAGTTTGGGTTTACATGCCAAAGCAATCGCGATGAGCGCACGCTGACGCAGCCCGCCTGAAAGTTCGTGCGGGAACTGTTTAGCACGCCTTTCAGGTTCCGGAATACCGGCCTGAGCCATCACTTCCACAACCTGTTCCTGCACCGTCTGTTTGGTCGCCAGTTTGTGAGTGAGAAGGGTTTCAGAAATCTGGGTTCCGATCCGTGACACCGGGTTGAGGTTACTCATGGGGTCCTGCGGAACCAACCCAATTTGACGACCTCGGATGCTACGCATTTTTGGTTCTGCCAGCCCCACGAGTTCTTGGCCGTCAAAAACAATAGAACCTGCGGTCACTTTTCCGCTGCCGGGCAGCAGACCAATGGTTGCCATTGCGGTGGTGGATTTACCTGATCCGGATTCCCCCACGATTGCCAGTGTTCCACCTGCTGGCAGTTCCATACTGGCGCCTTCCACCGCTTGCACCTTGCCGTGCATGGTGGTGAAAGAGACTTCGAGGTCTTGAATCGTAAGGAGGTTAGGTGTTTCTTTAGGAGTCTGAGTCATGGTGTCACCTTGCCCGTGATTTGGGGTCGAGAGCTTCGCGGAGCGATTCGCCCATAAGCGTGAAGCCCAAAGCGGTCAGCGCAATGCAAATGCCTGGGAGGAACGCAAGCCAGGGCGCTGTTCCAAGTTCCGACTGCGCATAGGTCAGCATTCGGCCCCACTCGGCGGTTTCTGGACGTCCACCACCAAGTCCCAAGAACGACAGTGCGGCTGCGTCAATGACGGCGGTGGCGAGAGTCAGCGTCGCCTGCACGATCACAGGGCCAAGGGAGTTAGGAAGAACGTGACTCATGGTGATGGTTCCCCGGCTAAGCCCCAGAGTCTGGGCGGCCAGCACGTAGTCTTGTCCCTTCTGCGTGAGCATGGAAGACCGCAAAAGACGCGCAAAGATCGGAACCTGGGAAACACCGATTGCGATCATGACCGCGTACGGAGTCTGGCCCAGGATAGCTGCGATTGAGACCGCCAGCAGAAGGTTGGGAACCGACAGCAAGATGTCGACAATACGCATCACCAGGCCGTCTACCCATCCGCCAAACGTGCCGGCGAGCAGGCCCAGGAGCATACCTCCCAAGAGCCCCAATGCTGTCGATACGACACCAATGACCAAGGATGACTGCGCACCCCAAATGAGCTTGGATAGGACGTCGCCGCCAAAGCGGTCGAGCCCTAGTGGAAACTCTGACAGCTCACCGGGTCCAGGAATGTGACTGGGAGTGATTTCGCGCGCCCCTGGGACCGCAGTGCCAGGATGCGGGGCCAAAACAGGAGCCAGAATACTGACCAGAACGAACAGAGCCACAATCACAAAGCCCGCAATTGCCGCAGGGTTCTTGCGTAGTCGCAAGAAAGCATCTTTCCACACCGACGTACCTTTTTGGTCCATCGTGGGTTCCGATGTTGTCTGTGTGAGTCCTGCTTGAACCTGTTCAGGGCTCGCAGCGAGATTGTCAGCGTTGTTGGCAGCTGCGCCGCCTGGTTTTGGAGGAAGATTCATTGTCATGACACACGCACCCTCGGGTCGATGAGTCCATAAGACACGTCGACGATCAAGTTGATGATCGAATAGATCAGCGCAATAAAGATGATGAAGCCTTGCAAGACTGGGAAGTCGAGGTTAAAGATCGCGCCCCACAAGAACGAGCCGATCCCGTTGAACGCAAACACTGTTTCTGTAAGAACTGCACCAGAGATCAGCAAACCAAGTTGTAGACCCATAGTAGTGATCACAGGAAGCATTGAGTTGCGGATCACGAACCGGCTACGGATAAGGCGGGGCGCCAGGCCCTTTGCTTGTGCTGTGCGAACGTAGTCCGCGTTTTGCACTTCGAGAACAGCTGCGCGTGTAATACGCGCAATGATGGCCAATGGAATTGTTCCCAGTGCCACTCCAGGAAGGATGAGGTGGAGGAAGGCGTCCCAGGCGGCGTCGAATTCGCCCGTGCTGATTCCGTCCCAAATGTAGAAGTTGGTGTAGTGGGTGGCGTCGATACGTGGGTCTTGCCGACCATCGGTGGGTAGCCAACCCAGTTCAACGGCAAACACCCACTTGAGGAGGAACGCCAGGAAGAACACAGGGATAACCACGCCAAACAGCGAGAAGAGAACAGCCAGGTGGTCTTGCCACTTCCCTACGTTGCGTGCAGCCCAGTAGCCCAATGGAATACCCACGACGACTGCAAAGATGATTGCAAAAATTGACAGTTCAAGCGTTGCGGGAAAGCGAGCGGCAAACTCTTCAAGAACAGGCCTGTTGGTAAGGATTGACCTTCCAAAGTCGCCTGTCAGAATCTTGCTCATGTATACGAAGTACTGCTCTAATATGGGGCGGTCGAACCCGTATGCCTTATTCACAGCCGCAACGGCCTCGGGCGTGGCTTTGTCACCCAACAGTGCAGTTGCAGGGCCGCCTGGTAGAGCGCGCACCCATAAGAACAGGAGAATTGAAAGCCCAATAAGCGTAGGGATAAGCAGCAAGAGCCGCTTGCCTATAAGTCGAAGCACGGGCAGATGCCTTTCAGTTGTATTTCAGCGTCAAAATGACCGGCCAAAGGGGTGGAGCGGAGCCGCTCCACCCCTTTTGGTGAGGGATCAGACCAACCGGGCTGACACCTCGGGCGCGGTCTTACTTAGACAGCTTGATCTCGTTGAAGACTTCATCGTTGACAGGTGAGACCGGGAAGTCCTCCACGCGTTCTGAGAACGCGAGCGATGGGGCAGGGTGTGCCAAAGGCACGGCCGGTGCAAACTCAGCAACCTTCTTGTTGATGTCTTCGTACAGTGGCGTCTGCTTCTCCAACTTTGGTTCCTTACGGGCGTCCGAAAGCGCCTTGAAGAGTTCAGGGTTGTTGAAACCGAACTCTGGCTTCTCGGTCCCGAAGAACACACCTACGAAGTTGTCGGTGTCGTTGTAGTCACCGGTCCATCCCAAGAGGTGGATGCCGTGGTTTTTGCCACCCTGGATACGGTCAAGGTAGTCAGGGGACCACTTTTCCGGAACAGCCTTGGTCTTAATGCCAACCTGTTCAAGCTGACCAGAAATGTTGGAGAACACCTGTTCAGGAGTAGGCATGTACGGACGTGAAACGCCAGTCGGGTAGTTGAAGTCGATAGTGAAACCGTCTTCGTAGCCGGCTTCCTTCAGAAGCTGTTTAGCCTTTTCCTGGTTGTATTCGTACTTTTCGACGTCTTCGGTGTAACCGTTCACGCTGTCAGGGATGAACGTGACAGCGGGCTTGGTTCCTTCAGGAAGGGTCTGCTTGATGAGGGCGTCCTTGTCGATCGCGTAGCTGATCGCCTGGCGCACCTTGACGTCCTGGAGTTCCTTGACTTCTTGGTTGAAGCCCAAGTACAGGATGGTGAACGGGTCGCGGTTCATCACGTTGAAGCCTGCGTCAGACAGTGGCTTGACGTCACCAGGTGCAACCAGGTCGTAACCGTCAATTTCGCCTGCTTCCAAGGACTGCTTACGGGCAACCGGGTCGTCGATGACACGGAACGTGATCTGGTTGATCTGTCCCTTTTCGCCCCAGTAGTCTTCGTTGAGTTTCAGCTTGATGTCCTGACCAGGGTTCCACGCTTCGAACTTGAACGGGCCGGTGCCGGTTGGGTGTTCGCGAGCGTATTCGCTCATTTCTGGAGCTTCGGCGCTTCCACCAATCTTGTCAGCGTTGTACTTTTCCATGGCTTCTGGCGACTGCATGGAGAACGCTGGGAGTGACAGAGCAGCAATGAATCCGGCGAATGGCTGGGCCAGGTCGACCTTTGCGGTCTTCTCGTCGGTAGCTTCGCAGGACTTGTACACAGCGTCTTCTGGCTTGTCCTTAAAGCCACGGAAGAGCTTGCCGTAGTAATACGCAACTGCTTCAGACTGCTGGATGCCCGTGAAGTTGTACCAACGGTCAAAGTTTGCACAGACTGCTTCAGCGTTGAAGTCGGTTCCGTCGTGGAACTTCACGCCTTCCTTCAAGTGGAAGGTGTAGGACAGGCCGTCCTCGCTGGTGTCCCATGATTCGGCCAAGAGTGGGGCTGGGTCAGCCGTTCCAGGCTTAGTACCCACCAGTCCTTCCATGATCTGGCGAGTAATGCGGAATGACTCACCGTCACTTGCAAACGCTGGGTCAAGCGTTTTGGGGTCAGATGACGCAGCAAAAATAAAGTGGCCGTCGACGTCTCCGCCGCCACCTTCGCCACGTTGCGACTTGGCGCACCCAGTGACTGCCAGTGTCATTGAAGCGACAATGGCAACAGCGCCTAGCGCCTTCTTTTTCCATGCACTCCGCATGTTTCCTCCAGTGTGTTATGTGTCACGTAGTGAATCACTATAGCGTCACCTGTGAATCACCTCACAACTTTGAGACCGCGACACGAAAGGCGCGTTCAAATTGTTATCTTTGCCACTTTTCGTCACATGCGACCTGGTGAGAGTGGTTGTGCGGGGTACTCAGGCTTGTGAAATGCTGTTACTGTGCTAGACGCTCTGAAGCTTAATGCAAAAGAAATCCGCGAGTTCCTGCCTGACGGAGAAACTGGACTTGCGTGCATAAGTGCCGACTACTTTTCGGGTCGAGAGCTTTCTTTCACTCCTTTATCAGGTGAAGGAGACGTCATAAGGAGTGGCTCGCTTAAATCCGAGGCAGAGCGTGGATGGCACATCAATCCGTTCGATGCTTCGTTATCCATTCACGCGTGGGATGCCGCCGTTGAGAAGCTCGTTTCAGGCACCACGCTCATCGGTGCGCCGGGCTCGATGGCTGGAACCCTGAGCACTGCTATCACACCAACCGCAGACTTGCTCCTCACAAATCAGCGCCTGACGCTCGTCGCCAATCTCAGGGATTCCGACCGCGCCACAAACCTCGTGTGGTGGTGCGCCGTGCAGGACATCACCACGATGCGCCACATCCCCCGTGGGATTTTGCAGCGAGGACGAGTCGGTATTGTTTTCAGCGATCATTCCAGTGTTGCACTTATCACGGGAACGGTGACCAGCGGTAAAGCACGGCAGTTAGTGAATAGGTTCCAATCACTAACAGGGCGGTGAGTTACACAAAGGTACTCTCGCAACGCATTCGAGCTCGGACTAGTTCGCATGGTCGAAGTTTCACTACATGCCCGACCTAACCGAAGGCTGGTACGTTTCTATTCGGTACCGCCACAAGCGTCCACCGGAGGGCACAGTCTATGAGCATGGATACAACCGAGTTACTCGTTGCCCTGGGGTTGTTCCTTTTCATGATCCTCTATTGGGTTTATTACATCTTGGGCGTGCGGAGGACTCCCGAATCGGAAGCCTGGTACGACACCGGCGATGCGCAAGGCGCAGATAGTGATGGCGCACTCTACATTTTCCCCTACGGCTCGCTAATCATGGGTGCCGCCGGCGCCGCAGGACTAGTCGAGGCCCTTCACCTTCCCGAGCCCATCGAAACGGTATTCCAAGCGCCGATCGTTATTGCGTTCCTCATTGGAGTCATCGGCTTCACCGGCGCGCTCGGGATTCCACTGCCGTGGCCCTTTGTTCCGCGTTGGGTTGTCAAAATCCGCAAAACCAAACGGGCCCGAGCACGTCAACGCAGAGCAGAAAAGAAAGCGAAAAGGAAAAAGTCTAGAGGCACTGAGTGACCTGCATGCAGTGCAAAACAAAAAGTCTCGGGACATCGAGTGAACGATGTCCCGAGACTTCACATTTGTGGAGATGGCGGGAATTGAACCCGCGTCCGTCGGCAAATTGTCGATTCTTCTCCGGGCGCAGTACGTGTAAATGTTTCTTAGGTCCTGGGGAGCGCACGAACACGCTTTCCCAACGAACGGAGTTGAGTAAGAGTCCCACTCACACCCCCAACATGTGTGAGCAGCAGTGGCTTTCTAAACGACGCCAGGATCTAGAGGGAAAGCACCTCTAGGCTGACGGAGTCGCAGCTCGCGGATTAAGGCCTAAATTAGGCGGCGAGGGCAAACTCGGTGCGGTTGTTAGATTTAGCACCTATTCTTTTACAGACAGCATCACGAGTTGAGTCTGCATTCTCGGCCCGCTTCTCCCGACGCAATGTCCAACGTCGAAACCGATCATCCCCATATGCAATTGCCAAACACCCCGCGCAAAGCGGGACTTTTTATTCTAACAAAAACGCAAGAAAAACACAGCCTGTGGGAGCCATAGGATCCCATCAACATGATCTCAAGTTTTTCAGTGCGTTATACACAACACCTGCGCTTCGCGCAATATTCCACAGCCCTATCCACACTGTGGATAAAGTTTCCACACTTATCCACGGAAGCGACGTTTTCGCAGGTCAGAGACTATTCATAAATCCAGCATTCATGCGTTCCACATTATGGAGAAGCTTGAAAGTCCGGGATATCCCCAACTTTTCCACACGTGTGAATAGTCACAAGAACAAGCGTTATCCACAGCTCGTTCCAACAAGCGTTTACATATTCCGGCGGAGGGACATCGCACGCTGCGCCTCACGCTGATCCTGCTTCTCACGCAAAGTCTGTCGCTTGTCCCAGTCCTTCTTACCTCGGGCCACAGCGATCTCAACCTTCACCCGCGAGCCATCAAAGTACAGCTCCAGCGGAATCAGAGTCCTACCCGATTCCTTCAACTTGTGAGAAATCTTCAGAATCTCAGCCTTGTGCAGAAGCAACTTCCGCTTTCTACGCGCAGAGTGATTCGTCCACGACCCCTGCAAATACTCAGGGATATAGACGTTCTCTAGCCACGCTTCACCCTGGAAGATCAACGCGAACCCGTCCGTAAGCGAAGCACGCCCCTCACGCAACGACTTCACCTCAGTACCCGTGAGAACAAGACCAGCCTCATACGTGTCTTCAATGTGGTAGTCGTGACGCGCTTTGCGGTTCTTCGCAATCGTCTTCTTACCGGTTTCTTTTGCCACGTGCCAGCCCTCCTCTCACATTCCTTGCAGGCACAAGATGAATATCTTACCAGCGCCCGCGCCAGGTGAGACTCACGGCTGGTTGGCTGCCGCCTCGGCCGCCTTTTCTTCTTCCTTACGCCAGCGGATCCCAGCCTCTAAGAAGCCGTCAATATCCCCGTCAAACACCGCTTGCGGATTATTCACTTCATAACCCGTACGCAAGTCCTTCACCATCTGATACGGGTGCGTGACATACGACCGCATCTGGTCACCCCAGCTGGCCTTAATGTCACCAGCCAGGTCCTTCTTCTGCGCTTCTTCCTCTTCCCGCTTCAGCTGCAACAGGCGCGACTGCAAAACACGCATCGCGGCGGCACGGTTCTGAATCTGGGACTTCTCGTTCTGCATCGACACAACAACTCCCGTTGGCACGTGCGTAATACGCACCGCCGAGTCCGTCGTGTTCACCGACTGACCACCAGGCCCCGAAGAACGGAACACGTCAATGCGGAGGTCGTTTTCGTCGATGTCGATGTGGTCGGTCTGCTCGATCAGAGGGACAACTTCGACCGCGGCAAAGGAGGTCTGGCGGCGGCCCTGGTTGTCGAAAGGCGAAATGCGCACGAGCCGGTGCGTACCCGCTTCAACCGAGAGCGTTCCATACGCATACGGCGCGTTCACCTGGATGGTCGCCGACTTCACGCCCGCGCCTTCCGCGTACGACGTATCCAGCTCTTCAACCTTGTAGCCACGGTTTTCAGCCCAGCGGATGTACATGCGAGTAAGCATTTGTGCCCAGTCAGTCGCGTCGTCGCCACCAGCACCAGCACGAACCGCGATCACGGCTGAACGCTCATCAAATTCGCCAGACAGTAGAGTCGAGATCTCCAGCGCGGCCAGTTCAGACTTAAGCTTTTCAACTTCCGAGGCCGCTTCAGCCAAAGCGTCCTCATCGCCTTCGTCCTCACCCATCGAGACCAAAAGCTCAACGTCTTCAATGCGCTGGTCAAACTTCTGGAGCTTTTCCAAGGTGCTCTGCTTGTGGCTGAGCTTGGAGGTGATGGCCTGCGCAACATCAGGGTCGTCCCACAGGTCAGGAGCGGTGGCGGCCTCGGTGAGCTCCGCTACTTCAGACTTCAGCTGTTCAACGTCAGACACTTCACGAATTGAGGAAAACGTTTGCTGCAGTGAAGCGATCTCGCTTGGAAAGTCAATGGCCATAGTGCTTCTACTCTACTTCACCCAACCCCACGCAATTCCACTCGCTCAGGTGCCACGCCTCCTTCACCCCGTAACTCAACCTCGGGCGCCAACTACACGGCACAACCTCGCAAAGTTATCCACAGATTTTGTTCAGGGTATTCCTATTCAGCACTCAGCGGGCTAAATTGTTGAGCACCCGCAAATCCGGTTGGAGACATCATGGACGCTGTCGACATCATCACCTCGGAAGTGCGTGACCGAATTCGCGCAACTGGAATAGACCCCCGAATAGATACCGCCGCTTCACGCGACGTCATCAAAGATGTCATCGCTGACTACGACGAGCGCACTCTCAAGGGAAACCTCCCCGTGCTGTCCAACCCAGAAGAGGCGTTCCAAAGCATTCTCGACGACGTCGCGGGCTTCGGCACCTTACAGAAGTACCTCGACGACCCGGACATTGAAGAAATCTGGATCAACGGGCCACAAGGCGTTTTCATCAGCCGGCGCGGAGTTTCCGAACTCACCACCACCATCCTGACCGAAACAGACATCTACGATTTGATCGAGCGGATGCTTCGCACAACCGGCAGACGCGTCGACCTTTCCAGTCCTTTCGTCGACGCCAGCCTGCCTGACGGTTCGCGCCTCCACGTGGTTCTCCCCGACATCACCCGCAAGTACCCCAGCGTCAACATCCGCAAGTTCATTTCGCGCACCCGCTCCCTGCGAGACCTAGTAGAAAACGGAACGATCACCCCACCAGCAGCCGAGTTTCTTGACGCAGCAGTGATCGCAGGAGCCAACGTCATCGTCTCTGGAGCGACCCAAGCGGGTAAGACCACCATGCTCAACGCTTTAGCAGGCTCGATCCCTGCCCGCGAGCGCGTCATCACGTGCGAAGAAGTGTTCGAACTGTCCCTGCCCACACGTGACTGGGTCGCGCTCCAATGCCGTCAACCGTCGCTTGAAGGTGCAGGTGAAGTGACTTTGCGCAAGCTTGTAAAAGAAGCCCTGCGTATGCGCCCGTCACGGATCATCGTGGGCGAGGTCCGCGAAGCCGAAAGCTTTGACCTCCTCGTCGCCGCCAACAGTGGCCTCCCTGCGCTGGGCACCCTGCACGCGAACTCCGCACGTGCAGCGGTCACCAAAATGTGCACCCTCCCGCTTTTAGCCGGTCCCAACATCGGTTCGGCGTTCGTGACCCCCACGGTCGCAACGTGCATCGACTTAATTGTGCACGTCAGACTCGACCCATCCGGCACCCGCCGGGTCGACGAAATCGCTGCCATTCCCGGCGGAATGGAAAACAACACAGTTGAACTTGAAACCGTTTTCCACACCACTGAGCGCGGAACTTTAGTTCGCGGCACTGGGTTTACCCACCTCGGCGAGCGCTTTGCCCGCGTGGGCAAAGACATCCACCACATTTTGGAGGCGGCATGACCACGTCTTTGGCTGGTGCGCTGTGTGGCCTCACTCTTGGGGCTGGGCTGTTTTGCGTGTGGTGGTCCATGTGGGAGGCGCCGGCCCAGAAGAAGACCCCGCCCGCTTTTATTTTGCGCACGCGCGATGAGCTCAGGGCTGCGGGGCTTCACCGGGTGAGTCCGGCACAGCTTTTCACGGTGTGCTTAGTGTGCGGGCTGATGGTTGCTTCGGTGACGTACGTGTTTTCGCCAGCGTTACCCATTGCGGTGTGTTTTGGGTTGTTCGCAACGGTCGCGCCATACCAGATCGTGAAGATCCGGGCCCGCAAAACCTCGGTCTCCCGCCGCACGCTGTGGCCGGAAGCCATCGACCATTTGAGTTCCGGGGTTCGCGCGGGGCTTTCCCTTCCTGAGGCGGTATGCGGCTTGAGTGCCCGCGGTCCAGTTGCGTTGCGGCCCCTGTTCGAAGTCTTTGCCCGTGAGTACCGCGCTACGGGTTCGTTTAGTCTGGCCCTCAATCGGTTTAAAGAGTCGGCTGCTGATCCGGTTGCTGACCGCATGGTGGCGGCGTTGCACATCACCCGCGAAGTGGGTGGGACGGATTTGGGTGCGATGCTCAAAACGCTGAGCCAGTTTCTGCGGGAGGATGCACGTACCCGTGCTGAGTTAACAGCCCGCCAATCGTGGACTGTGACCGGAGCCAAGCTGGGCGTGGCTGCCCCGTGGGTGGTGTTGGGGCTACTTGCCACCCGACCGGAAACTGCGGATGCGTATAACACTGCCCAGGGCACTGTTCTGTTGGTTGTGGGTTTGGTCATTTCGCTGTGTGCCTACAGTGTCATGAAGCGGATTGGCCGGTTGCCTGAAGAGGCGCGGGTTCTGCGATGATGTCGATTGATCACCCGCTTGTTATTGGCGCGCTTGGGCTTTCTGTTGGTTTGTCGCTGACGTTCTTTGTACTGTCCTTGCCTGTGATGCGGCGTCCACGGTTAGAGGATCGCATCGGCCCGTATTTGCGGACTACTCAAGTAGCCGAAGAAAAGTACCACCTCACCGCCCCTACCGAAACTGGGTTTGGTGGTCTTGCCCGTCACTTCGCTCACCGAGCTCTTTACTGGCTGAACTCGCGTATGACAACCGATGCGTCAGTGACTCTGCGACTCTCAAAACTGGGCCCGTCACACACGGTCGACAGTTTCCGTGCCCGCCAGGTGTTGCTCATTATCGCCGGCCTTGTGGTGGGTGCGCTCATGTGCACGGTGATCATTGTGGCGCGTGGTTTCAACCCTGTGGTGTGTGTTGTTCTGATTGTTCTTGGTGGCGTGGGTGGCCATTTTCTTAACGATTGGCTCCTCACCCAGGCGGTCAAGAAGCGTGAAGAGCGCATACTGGCAGAATTCCCCACCATCGCTGAACTCTTAGCACTGTCCATTACTGCTGGTGAGGGCACCGTTGATGCTCTTAACCGCGTGTGTCACACCGCAACGGGCGAGCTCAGTGACGAACTGCGAATCGCATTAGCTCAGGCGCGCACTGGCACATCACTGGTAGATGCGCTGGACGCAATGGCTCGTCGCACCAATATCCAGAGCCTCATTCAGTTCGTTGACGGGCTTGCAATTGCACTGTCCCGTGGCACGCCGCTGTCTGAGGTGTTGCGTGCTCAGGCCGCCGATGTTCGAGAGGAGGGTCGCCGCAAACTCATGGAGCTTTCGGGCAAGAAGGAAGTTGGGATGCTTGTTCCTGTTGTGCTTTTCGTTCTTCCCATTACCGTCCTGTTCGCTGTTTATCCGTCGTTGGCTGTTCTCAAAGTAGGTCTTTAGCTCAAGGAGGAGCTATGTTTGTCCGGTTCTACGCCTTTTTATCCACCCTTTTATTTGCGTTTACTCCCCGTCCCCGCCCCCGAGGTGCCCGCTACCGACGCTCAGATCGCGGCGATGTGCCGGGTTGGGTCTTGATTACTGTTATGACCGCGGCGTTGGTGGTCGCCCTGTGGGCGCTTGCCGGTGAAGCGTTTACGAATTTCTTTAATGATTCGATGAACAAGGTGCGCAACGCGGGGTAATTCCCTTATGCGGCCAAGTAGTTCCCTTGAGCGTTTGAAGTCGGATCGTGGTTCAGCGGTAGCTGAGTTTGTGCTTGTTGCAGCGCTCTTATCGTTGGTGTTCGCTGGTGTGTTGCAAGTGTGTCTGACTATTCACGTGCGCAACACCGTCACCGATGCCGCTGTCGCTGGTGCCCGGGTTCTTGCGATGGGCGACGGCAACGCTGATGACGCACGCGAGGTGACTCGGACTCTGATTGTGAGTTCCCTTGGCGAACGGTTCGCCGGACCTATCGATGTGGGATTCGACAGTGTTCACGGGGATGACGTGGCTGTTGTGGAGGTAACAACTGCGGTGCCGGTCATTGGAATGTGGGGTCCCACCGGCGTCATGACCAGGCAGGGACGCGCATTCGTTGAACCGGTGTTTGAGCCGTAAGAGCCAAGGGATGATGCGTATGAGTAGACGGTCCACTCCCCCGAGTCCTGGCAGAGAGCCCCTGCGTAGAACCGCGGGTCACACACGTGTTGGAGACGAATCCGGCACCGCAGCTATCGAGTTCATTTTTGCTTCGGTGGTGCTGCTGGTGCCTGTCGTGTACATCGTCGTAGCGATCAGCACGCTGCAAGCGGGAACCTATGCCACGCAGGCTATTGCGATCGATTCGGCCCGTTACGCTTCCAGACACCCAGACACTGCACATGCACGCGCCAACGCTACCGCGTCATTACATCTGGATGATTTTGGTCTCACGGGGACTCCACACCGCGTGAAATTTTCCTGCTCAGAAAAATGCGACACCCCAGGTTCAACTGTCACCGCACATGTGGAAACCCGGGTGGCTCTTCCTGGGATTCCATTCGTTTTCAACAGTGACACAGCCGGGCGCATTACCGTCACGGCTTCGCATACCGACATCGTCGCACCTACGGGAGGACACCATGACATCACGCATGGCATCACCGGCTCACCGTGAAGCCGGTTCGATCACGCCCCTTGCCGTTGGGTTCTGCGTGATTGTCCTCGCTTTGGTCACCATCATTACCATCATCACCGACTTCTACATGGCTCACCGCAAGCTGTACGCGATCGCCGATTCAGCTGCCCTTGCGGCTGTGGAAAGCTACCAGCCGGTGCCAGGTGGTAAACCTACGTTCGTCTTTGACGCCCACGGAATTGAGAAAAAAGCGAACCAGCATGTGGCTCGTATCAGACCCCCATCGAACCTCTCACACATTCGAGTAAGCGCACACATTGCAGATTCGCGCAATGTTCACGTCACCGCGCACGCCCGCTACAAACCCATCCTCATCTCGCCTTTTGTCCCCAAAGGCATTACCCTGACCTCAACAACTAAAGCCCGCGGCACGCTCCGGTAACCCTGACACACCCGGGCGATCTAACCGTGCTACCTACCCCAACGCTGCCGCGCACTTGCGTCCACAAGCCCTACGACCACCTGCCACTCTCAGTGTGGACAAAACCCGGTTATCCACACCTCAAAACCAGGGTCTAGAACCACGGCCCACGAACGTGCACCATGGCGAACATGTACAGCACGATCGTTCACATTGTGGAAGGTGACTCCCTGTCATCCATGCACGTCGACGCGCCCGGGTACGCCGAGGCTGCTGACGTGATGACTGCACTCATGACCGACCGTGGCATTGAGACCCCAACCACCTACACTGCACGCAATTTCGCCCGCGCAACCCCTGCACCACACGAGCGATGGTTCGAGTGGTGTACCCGTAGCCCGGTCACGGTGATTGAACAGGCAAGCGCCCTCGCATGTCACGCCCTGCCCGAGGTCGAACGGAAGTCGGTCTCTGTGCTCGCCGGCCCGGACTCCGGGTTTTACACCCCATGGACCCGCTCCGATTTCACCGTGGGCAGATCGCATGAAGCCACCTTGCAACTGTTCGATCCGCATATGAGCCGTGCCCCAAATCCCGTCGCCCCAGCCCCAGCAGCCACACTTACTACGCTTGGGGCAACCCACCTCGGGACACACGACCCACGCAACCGCACCACCCCACCGGAACCGCTCGCCTGGCCAGCCGCCCCACGCGTCACGGCCCCGCGAGCACCCCACCTGGCTCACTACGCGATCCCGATTGTGCTGGGCGTGGTGCTCATGCTTGTCACCCACATGTGGTGGTTTCTGTTGTTCAGCGTTGCCGGTCCCTTGAGCGCCGGGGTGATGTGGTGGAGCAGTCGGCGCCGGTACGCCCGCGACCTCACCCAGGCGCTGCAAGAGTTTTCTCGGGCGGTTGAGCAGTTCGAGTCCGATATCCGCACCAACCGCGCCCGTGCCGCGAGCGCTGAGAACCAACGCCCGTTTTCACTGTCCAGGATCCCGGTGGGTGTTGGGACGTGTTGCGTGGGCGCCACGGTGAAGGCTCCACCGGAATACGAACCTCCGTTTGACCGAGTGGCCGCCCGCGTCGACGTTCCAGGGATCACCCGCGACGGCCACACACACCTGGTGTCCAACAACCAGGTCGTCACCGTGGACCTCGAATGTACGGAACTGGTGGTGTGTGGTGAATCCGCGCCCGAGGTGGCCCGCGGAATCATCGTCACGCTCCGGGCGTGCGACGCGGCTGTGGTTTTCGACCCGCCCCCAGATGGGCCGGAGTTTCTGCGGGTAGGGGTGGCCGCCTCGGGACCGGTCATTACCGTCACCTGGGGTGACACCATCAGGTTTACTCCCGCCGAGATGGCCGACACGTGGATTGTGGACTGCCCGGATTCGGTGGCGGCGAACCTACATTGCCCGCCACCGCTAGGCGCCGGTCCTGTGCCGGGCCGCATTGCGCCCAGGTGCATGCCCGCCCACCGGTTCGTGCGCGTGCTGGGTGGGGCTGGGGAAACAGGCGCGGTCACGTTGGCGTCCATGAGTGTCGAAGAACTCACCCGGGTAGCATCCCATGATTCGCGCAGCGCGGTCCCAGTCGGGGTGAGCGAAAGCGGTGCCGTGTTTCTTGATCTTTTTGCGGACGGGCCACACGCGCTTGTTGCGGGGACAACGGGCAGTGGGAAGTCGGTGTTTTTAAGCGCGTGGATTCAGTCGTTAGCCACTGCGCTCACGCCTGAAGAGGTCCGGTTTGTTCTGGTTGACTTCAAGGGCGGGGCTGCGTTTGCGCCCTTGCAAGACCTGCCGCACACCGACACGGTCGTCTCAAACCTGGACACGTTCTTAGGGCTCAGAGCGCTGAGGTACGTTCTGGCTGAGGTGACGCGACGCGAAGAGTTGTTCGCACGCGCCGGAGTGAGCGATCTGCCCGCATATAACGAAAACAACGCACCACTCCCCCGGATCGTCACCGTCATCGATGAGTTTCAAGCGCTGGTCCATCAGATCCCGGAAAGTGTAGAGATCCTGGAACAGCTGACCGCGTTAGGGCGGTCTCTGGGGATCCACGCGGTACTGGCCACCCAGCGGCCCTCCGGCGTGGTGACAGCCCGGATGAAGTCGAACATTTCGATGCGCGTGTGCCTACGCGTGAGGGACACGCAGGACTCAAACGACGTCATCGACTCCCCCGAGGCCGCGCGCCTAGACGCGAGCGCACCCGGCCTGGGGCTCATCTCGACGCCGCACGGGCTCACCTTGTTCAGATCGGCACACACGGGCCCACCGGAACCGGCCGTCATGCGTTGGCGCCCGGCCGACACTGAGGACGCGCCGCAAACAGAAGTGCTTCTCCCCGGCTACGAGAACAGCGTGTTACAGACTGTGAACACCGGCGGGGATGAGGTCTCTCACCACTCGCCTGGCACAACACCACACACCATCGTCCCTCCCCCGTTGCCACGCATCTTCGACGGAACAGCCAGCGCAGTTTTTGACACCTCGGCGGGACTCACCCCGTGGACCTACCAACCGGACCGGGACGGGGCGGTGCTCATCAGCGGGGGTCCGAGGTGCGGAAAGACCCACGCTCTCCACGTGCTGGCCGGGCACGCGAGTAACACGCACGTGGTGGTGGGATTCGGGCGGCAAGGAACGTCCATGGAGGCAGCCCATGTGTACGCGAACACGGAGTGGATGCACGAAGCCGCGCTGAGTCTGCTGGAGTCACTACCCAGTTCACACTCCGTGTTTGTCGCTGTGGATGACTCGGACGACCTGTTCTCTCCCACGCACCGGGCCAGGCTGGATTTGGTGCTGGCCCACAGGCCGTTTGCCCTGGTGACAGGCCGCCGGGGTGTTGCATCGGCAGTGGCGACGCGAGCTTCGACCCGTTTGACGTTCCCGCCTGCCGTGGCGGCTGACGCTGTTTTCTATGGAGTGAAACCCGCCCGGTTCGCTGGCATGAAAGACCCCGGCCGAGGTCTCCTCTCCTCCCCGTCGATCGCAGCTTCCGACGGGGTCGACGCTCAGGTGTCCACCCGAGTGCCGTTTACCCTCCGGCCAGTTCCCGATGTGGGTAGCGGAATCCTGGTGGGGACGAGTCCGCTGGGCAATGCGGTGTACTGGGATCCGGCAACAGGGCCGGTCTTGAACGTATTGGGCCCAGACCACGCAACCGCACCGCTTCTTGCTGGATTGTCTGAGCATCTGCCACGTGGCACAGCCGTGGTTCCGCGAGCGCACGAAGATTCCTGGGAATTCGGAGAACTCACCGTGGTTGCCTCGCCTCTTGACCACATGCCTGGTTATGGCTCGCCACTGGCGCAGGCTCGCGCCCGAGGTCCCATGTTGATCGTTGGAGCGCGTTCACCACAGGAGCTGGGGCACGTAGCGCGCGACCTTCCGTTCATTCCACCGCACGACTCATGTGCGTGGTTCGTACACGCGAATGTGCGCGTGCCCGTCCACGTGTCGTGCTCTACTAGAAAACCGAACGATTGATCGGGCATGATGTAGCGTGACGCACGTTACGAATCCAACGGAGGATCAGATGACTACTCGTGAAATGCTGTGGCAGCCCAGTGAAGAACGTATCCGCCAATCCCCCATGTACGCGTATCAGCAGTGGCTGGCCGACAAAAAGGGAGTTCACACCACCGGGTTCGCCGAACTACACAAGTGGTCAGTCGACAACCTCGACGACTTCTGGGAAAGCATCTGGGAGTACTTCGACGTCGTGGGCACCCGTGGCGACGGCCCCGTACGCACGGGTGACTCAATCGAAAAAACCACATGGTTCCCCGGCGCCAGCGTGAACTATGCACAAAACCTGCTACGTCACGTCCACACCATGCCAGACCGCGAAGCCGTGGTGGCCCTCCACGAATCCGACCCCCGCGAAAGCTACACGTGGAAGGAACTCAACGGAAAAGTTGGCGCACTGGCTGCGGCACTGCGTGACATGGGTGTTCGCCCCGGCGACCGCGTGGCCGCCGTGCTCCCCAACATTGCTGAAACCATCATCGCACTACTGGCCTCGGCCACCGTGGGTGCCGTGTGGTCGGTGGTCAACACGGACTTTGGTGAAAACGGAATCGCTGACCGCTTTGCCCAAATCGAGCCCAAAGTCCTCCTCACGGTTGACGGGTTCGACTTCAACGGCACATACCGGAACATGCTCCCCCAGATCGAATCCACACTCAGCGTGCTCCCCACGGTAGAACACCACATCCTCATCGACCGTCACCGTGACTCCCACCCAGACACGTACACAGACCTCGCCGGACAGGAAAGCGCCAGCGCAACCACCTCGGTCACTCATCACCGCTTCTCCGAAATCACCGCCACCCCGCAAGACCCGGTATTTGAACCAGTCGAGTTCTCCCACCCGCTGTGGATCCTGTACTCCTCCGGCACAACAGGCAAGCCGAAAGGAATCGTGCATGGGCACGGCGGAATCGTTCTGGACGTGTACAAGATGGTTGGCCTGCACAACGGGTCGGACGAAAACACCCGCTTGTACTTCGCAGTGGCCACCACGTGGATGGTGTGGAACCTCATGGTGAACGTTCTGGCCCTAGGCGCCACCACCATCACCTACGACGGCTCGCCCGCCTACCCCACGCCCGCTCGTCTGTTCGACATTGCGGAAAGTGAAAATGTCACTCAGATCGGCACCGGGGCCGCGCTGCTCAGCCTCATCGAAAAAGCCGGCATCAACCCGTCAGAAAGCTATAAACTCCCTCATCTGGAACACATCATGTCCACCGGGTCCACGCTTCCCGGGTCCACGTGGAGGTGGGCATATGAGCAGGTCAAACACGATTTCCAGCTGGGCTCCAGCTCGGGTGGAACCGACATTTGTTCGGGAATCCTAGGTGCCAACCCGTACGACCCTGTGTACGTCAACGAACTCCAAGGCAAGGTGCTGGGCGTCGATGCACACGCGTTTAACTCACAAGGCGAGTCCGTGATTGGCGAGGTGGGTGAGCTCGTGTTCACGCAGCCTCTTCCCAACATGCCAGTCATGTTCTGGAACGACCCGGACGGCAGCAAGTACCACAACGCCTATTTCGCGGACTTCCCCGGCGTGTGGCGCCACGGCGACTGGGCTACCCAGTTGCCGGAAGGCCCGTGGATCATTCACGGTCGCTCCGACTCCACCATCAACCGTGGCGGCATCCGTATGGGCTCGGCTGATATTTGTGACGTTGTGGACCAGGTGCCCGGGGTTGCGACCTCTATGGTGATTGGCGCCGAGGTGGGAGACGGCGACTACTACATGCCGCTTTTCGTGGTTCCGGCTCGCGGGCACACGCTCGATGAGGACCTCAAGGGCGCAATTGTTGAGGCGATCCGCACCAAGATCTCGCCCCGCTATGTACCCGATGAAATGATTGAGGCCCCCGCGGTTCCGCGCACACGCACCGGCAAGCTCATGGAAGTGCCCATTAAGAAGATCTTCCAGGGAGCAGACCCCAGCACAATTAACCGCACCGCCGCCGAGGACGTTGCCACCGTGGACTGGTATGTGGACTTTGCGCGTCAGCGGGTGCAGAAGAAGCGCGACTAGGCGTTGAGTGGCGCGCTTCCCAGCGTGGCGTATTCGTAGAGCACGTGTGCTTTGCCCGCCTGCACCAGGCCGTCGATGAGTTCGGTGAGCACTGGCATTTCGCTGGTCACTTCCACCACAACATCGGTGTCCGTGGACAGGCGGGCAATGAGTGCTCCCGCATCGCCGAGCGCGGCTTGGTATTCCGCCGAATCTCGTTCCGGACGTGGTTCAACGGCATCAGCCATGACACCCACGGTGAGTTCTGTGGCCTCAGAGCTCTCTTGAGGTGCGTCCCCTTCGGCACTCTGCTCTGGCGGGTACGACACGGCGAACGCATTCACCTGCCCGTCGCGTTTGAACATGGCCGCTCCGTGTGCGCCGGTCGCCTCTGACAGGAAACGCCGGTTGAATTCGCCCAAGGTCATGGACGCAGCAGGGTCAGCCCGGTTGACTCCGGTGTACCACTCCGAAAAGGCGCGAGTGAGCTCCACCGAACCGGTAGCTGTGACAACAAAGTCGTCTAAACGGTCGGCTCCCAAACCACCTAATGCCAGGGTTTCAACGCGCACGATCCGGGTTCGGAACAGCTCCGTGTCGCCGTCCGCGCTGCCCGCGCCCGCGCTACCCACACCGGCCCCACCTGAACTACCCGCACCGACACCCACTCGGGTACGCAAAGGCAGCCCCTCAAGAACCGTCCCGCTCACAGCGTGACTGAGCTTTTCACGCAACTGGGCGGACACCTCGGCGGCCTCTTCACCGTCTAATTCGCGAGCCACCTCAGTATGAAACCACGCCCGCTGCGGGTGCGCCGGCGACTGCGCACACACGGCAACACCCACGAGCACGCCGGAGGCCACCTCGGCGACAACCGTGCGCGTCACCGGCGCCGAATCCGAATCTTCGCGCACAAGCGAACGCAACATGTGGTGCGCGGGGTCGTTGGGGTCGCTCAGAATGTTGTTGAGCGCCAGGTCATCACCGGGGGCAAACGGGCGGATTGTCATCATGCTTAAATCCTAACGTGGCACGTTTTTGCGAAGATCACATGAAAACACCACCCGTTTTCGTCTAGTGTCACTGGTATGAGCACGAACGACTCACCGCTTGAAAGCGCACAGCAGGCTGCCCAGGTTCTCAACGACGCAGCCGGAATCGACAGCCACGACATCGCCCTGGTGCTGGGCTCGGGATGGGGGTCAGCAGCACAGTTGCTGGGCGACCCCGTAGCCTCAACGCCAGCAGATCAGGTGCCCGGCTTCCACACCTCACAGGTGTCCGGCCACCCCGGCACCCTCACCACCATCAAGGTGGACACGCAGGCGGGCCCCAAACACGCTCTGGTCCTTGGAGCTCGCACCCACTTCTACGAAGGTAAGGGTGTGCGCGCGGTAGCTCACGGGGTGCGCACAGCTGCGGCCGCTGGAGCCAAAACCATCATTTTGACCAACGGGTGCGGTTCCACGCACACGGACTTCGCGCCGGGAACCCCCGTCCTTATCTCCGACCATCTCAACCTCACAGCTTCAAGCCCGCTGGAAGGTGCCACGTTCGTGGACCTCACCGACCTGTACTCGTCGCGGTTGCGGGCAGTTGCCAAAGAGATCGACCCCACGCTTGCCGAAGGCGTGTACGCACAGTTCCGCGGCCCGCACTACGAAACCCCCGCCGAGGTTCGCATGGCTCGCACCATGGGCGCTGACCTGGTGGGAATGTCCACTGCTCTGGAGGCCATCGCTGCGCGTGAAGCCGGCATGGAAATCTTGGGGATTTCCCTGGTGACGAACTTTGGTGCCGGTGTTTCTGAACAACCGCTCAGCCACGCCGAGGTGTTAGAGGCTGGGCAACAGGCCGGACCCCGGATCTCGCAACTGTTGGCTGACATTGTTCGTCGAATCCTGAAGTGAGGGAATCATGAGTGTGGACTTTGATGCTGTACGCGCATGGATCGCAGATGACCCGGACCCAGAAACCCGGAAACAGCTGACGGACCTGGTCGAAGCGACGCAGGAGCCGGGTGAAGAGTCGGCTCGAGCACTCGATGATTTGGCCGACCGCTTTTCTGGCATGCTGCAGTTTGGGACCGCGGGTCTGCGTGGCGAACTGGGCGGTGGCCCCAACCGGATGAACCGTGCCGTGGTGATCCGCGCAGCAGCCGGGCTCACCGCGTTTCTACGTGACACCGTAGGGGAAGATTTCACCGTGGTGATCGGGTGTGACGCCCGGTACGGGTCAGAGGATTTTGCCCGCGACACCGCAGCCGTTGTCACCGCTGCCGGTGCCCGTGCGCTCATGCTGCCAGCCCGCAAACCCACTCCTATGCTGGCGTTTGCCGTCAACCACCTCGACGCCGATGCCGGGGTGATGGTCACGGCCAGCCACAATCCACCTCGGGACAATGGATACAAGGTGTACTTGGGGGCCCGCCCGCAGGCCGCCGTGTACTTAGCTGAAACCGTGTCCCAAGCCAGCGCCGCCCACGCCACGGCGGGGGCACCGGGGATGGCATTCGCTGGAATTGGGGCTGCAAGTGAGGACGCTGCTCACGAACGCGCCACGCACGGCGCAGGAGCTCAGATCGTTGCGCCGTTTGATGCGCAGATCGCGTCGCACATTGCCCGTGTTGAAAGTGTTGCAGATGTTCCCCGCGCTGAGTCCGGGTGGGAAAGCGTCGACGTCACCGAGGAGTACTTAGCCAGCATCGCCACGGTCAGGTCGCGTTTGGGAGTGTCTGACGCACCGGCTGATCTTCGGATTGTCCACACGTCGATGCACGGCGTGGGCAATGACACCACGCTGGCCGCTCTTAAGCAGGCCGGGTTCACCCGTATTACGCCCGTGGAAGCGCAGGCTCAGCCCGATCCGGAATTCCCCACAGTCACATTCCCTAACCCGGAGGAACCTGGGGCCCTTGACCTGGCCTTTGAAACGGCAAAAGCTGAGAACGCACAGCTGGTCATCGCCAACGACCCGGATGCCGACCGCGTGTCGATCGCTGTTCCGATCCCGGACTCCCCCGGCGCGTTCCGTCAGTTGACCGGTGATGAGGTTGGTTTGCTCCTGGGCGATTTCATTGCGTCCCGGACCCCTGGGACCGTGGCCAATTCGCTCGTGTCGTCACGCGCGTTGGCCCAGGCCGCGGACTTCCACGGGGTCCCGCATCGCACCACGCTGACCGGTTTCAAGTGGATTTCCCGTGGCACCGATTTGGTATTCGGGTACGAAGAAGCTCTGGGCTACAGCGTGGACCCTCAGGTTGTGCGCGATAAGGACGGCGTGTCGGCCGCGGTTGTCATCGCTCACCTTGTTGCTGAACTCCACGCACAAGGGCGCACGGTTGACGATGAGCTGAAGCGCATTCGCGTGCGTGACGGTATTTTCCTCACCGCGCCTTATACGATTCGTGTCACCAACCTGAAGCATATTGACAAGATGTTGGACCGGCTTGCGTCGGCACCTCCCGCTGATCTGGGTGGGTCTGCCGTGACCGAGGTCGTTGACCTGTCGGAAGGGTCGGAGTCCCTTCCGGGTACCCCCGGTTTTGCTCTCTTAACCGAATCTGGCGACCGCGTAGTGATCCGCCCATCGGGAACAGAACCCAAGCTCAAGTGCTATCTGGAAGCCGTTGAAACGGCTGATGAGAGCACGTACCCGCAGGCTCTTGCAGAAGCGCGCGCCAAGCTGGACCGTATTACTGCAGACCTCGCTGAGTTCCTGCAGTAATACGTGACTGAGCTGCTTATGCCGTGAAACCGTCGAGCACGGCAGCACTTCCTGACAGGCCCAAGCGTGATGCCCCAGCCTCGATCATGGACTGTGCTGCCTGCGCGTCACGGATCCCACCGGAAGCCTTGACGCGCCGTTGATGTACCGTACAATTGTGCATATCACTTATCGCACACCGCGGTGCAAGGTATGAGTGATCACGCGCACTGATTAAGCAGTAGCAGGAGCGTCGCTCATAAAGTCCGTGGTAGAGGGCAAAGAAAATAAGAACCTAGATAAAAATCACACCTACGGGTTTGCCCCAGACCATCGCACAAGCTTGCAACCCGAAGTGAGGAAGCCTACGTCGCGAAAAATCATCACAAACACTGTTTTGGGCGCTACATTCGCAATGAGCTTGGCAATATTTGTTGCATGCGGAACTATTACAGGAATGTCTCGCGACGCAAACATATACGGCTCACCAGCGGAGCTATTGTTTCCTTGGAGTGGTCTACTTACCCTTCTTTTCGGTGGCCTTTGGATTGTTTATGTGATCGTCTCCCTGCGACGGCCCTGACTAGATACCTTTGCAAGAAAAACAAGGGCGTTGTTTAGGTGACCTCCTTGCCAGGGGCACCCAAACAACGCCCTTCAACCGTTCACGGTGCTTACGCCGTGAAACCGTCGAGCACGGCAGCACTTCCTGACAGGCCCAAGCGTGATGCCCCAGCCTCGATCATGGACTGTGCTGCCTGCGCGTCACGGATCCCACCGGAAGCCTTGACGCCCAGGGCATCACCCACCGTTGAGCGCATCAGTTTGACAGCGTGAGCACTTGCGCCACCGGCCGGGTGGAACCCAGTCGATGTCTTCACGTAGTGGGCTCCTGCACGCACAGCAGCCTCGCACGCACCCACAATCTGCTCGTCGTTCAAAGCCGCCGACTCAATAATCACCTTGACGATCGCGGCACCTTCAGTCGCTGACTCCGGGCCGGTAGCAACCGGAAGGCCTAAGTCCTTTGCCGCCTCGGCAACGGCAGTCACTACCCCGTTGATATCAGCTTCGACCCCAGCGAAATCTCCCGCGATTGCCTGCCCCACGTTGATCACCATGTCAATCTCACGGGCGCCATCACGCACAGCCTGGGACGCCTCGGCAGCCTTAATCTGTGGCTTGACCGCACCAGACGGGAAGCCAACAACCGTGGCCACCACCAGGTCACCCGTGTCGGTGAGTGGGAGCGCGGAAGGCGACACGCACACAGCCTTCACACCCAGTTCCTTACCGGCCTCAACCAGCGCAGCGAAGTCATCAGGAGTTGATTCGGGCTTGAGAAGCGTGTGGTCGATCATCTGTGCAACATCAGTGCGGGTGGTCATTGGGGGTCCTTTCGGTTAGGAAACTCGGTCCAAAATAACAGTGCGAGGCGTAGCCTGCTGGCCAATGCTCCACGCACCTTCAAGAGATTCGAGCGCACGTTCAAAACGCTGCGATTCATCCGTGTGCAACGTCATCAAAGGCTGGCCCGCAGTCACGGTGTCACCTGGTTTGGCGTGTAGCTCAATACCGGCACCGGCTTGCACTGGGTCTTCCTTGCGTGCGCGACCAGCACCCAGACGCCACGAGGCAACTCCTACACTCAGCGCGTCCAGGGTTGTGACAACGCCCGATTCTTCAGCAGTCACGGTGTGGGTTTCTTTTGCGGTGGGCAGGCTCGCGTGCGGGTCGCCACCCTGACGTTCAATCATACGGTTCCACATGTCCATCGCCCGGCCGTCTTTCAGCGCGGCCTCGACATCCACCTCGGTCTTGCCTACCAGCGCGAGCATCTCACGTGCCAGCTCAACCGTCAGCTCAACGACATCAGCTGGGCCTCCGCCAGCCAACACCTCGACGGACTCCCGGACTTCCAGCGCGTTACCAACCGTGAGCCCAAGCGGGGTCGACATGTCGGTAATCAACGCCGAGGTCTCAACGCCTGCGTTCTTCCCCAACTCCACCATGGTGCGGGCAAGAGCGGTCGCCTGTTCGACGTCCTTCATGAACGCTCCCGAACCCGCCTTCACATCAAGCACCAATGCCTGGGTGCCTTCAGCGATCTTCTTGCTCATGATTGACGACGCGATGAGCGGAATACAGTCGACGATCCCGGTGATGTCGCGCAACGCATAGAGCTTCTTGTCAGCCGGCGCCAGGCCACTTCCAGCAGCACAGATCACTGGGCCAATGTCCTCAAGCTGGCTCATGAGTTCGTCGTTGCTCAAGTTGGCGCGCCAACCGGGAATCGATTCCAGCTTGTCCAGCGTGCCACCGGTGTGTCCCAGTCCACGGCCGGACAGCTGTGGAACGGCCACGTCGAAGACTGCGACCAAGGGGGCCAGTGGCAAAGTGATCTTGTCCCCCACTCCCCCTGTTGAGTGTTTGTCCGAGGTGGGTTTCGACAAGCTAGAAAAGTCCATCCGCTCGCCGGACTCAATCATCGCGTGCGTCCACTGAGCGATCTCGCGTGGGCTCATCCCGTTGAGGAAGATCGCCATACCCAAGGACGACATCTGCTCATCGGCGACAACACCGCGTGTGTAGGCGTTGATGACCCATGCGATCTGTTCGTCGCTGAGTTCGGCATGATCACGCTTTGTGCGAATCACATCCACGGCGTCAAACGGTTCGATCATGTCAGCTCCTTAAGTGATCGGGTCCAAAAGCTTCAGGGAGAACCTGGGACAGTGGCGCGATCCCAGACGGCATGTCCAGAAGAAGATCTGGCCCACCGTGTTCGTACAAAAGTTGACGGCACCGGCCACACGGCACCAGTTTGTTGCCGTGTTTGTCAACGCACGCGAAAGCGACCAACCGGCCACCTCCCGTCCGGTGAAGCTCCGAAACGAGACCACATTCGGCACACAGGCCTAATCCGTAGGACGCGTTCTCAACGTTGCACCCCACGATGATGCGACCGTCGTCAACAAGAGCGGCAACACCAACTGGGTATTTCGAATACGGGACATACGCGTTTTCCATCACGGCACGCGCGCGTTCACGCAAAACGTCCCAATCCATTCTGACCTCTTTTACTGCTTGGAGTATGGGATACCTTCTGCCGCCGGTGGGCGAACCTGCCCCACGAACCCTGCAACTGCGAAGATCGTCACAATGTACGGCAACATGAACAGAAGGTCCTGCGGAATAGGTGCCCCGATCGCGGAAAGCGAGTTACCCAGGTTCTTGGTAAACCCGAACAGAATCGCTGCGAACAGCGCTCCAAATGGGTTCCACTTACCCAAGATCATTGCCGCCAAAGCGATGTAACCCTGACCGGCAGTCATTTCTTTACCGAAAGCCAAACCTGAGCCGATCGTAAAGAACGCACCACCAAGGCCTGCGATCGCACCAGCGAAGATCGTGTTCAGAACACGTCCACGGTTGACGTTAATACCCACCGTGTCGGCAGCCCGTGGGTGCTCACCGATTGCGCGCATCCGCAAGCCCCACTTGGAGCGGAACACAGCCACGTGCAGAACAATGACAACCACACACATGAGGTACACCAAGACGTTCTGCTTAAAGAACACGGGGCCAAGCACCGGGATTTCACTCAACAGAGGAATAGGTAAAGCCGGCAACGCCTGGCGCGTGTTCCACAGCTCTTGGTTCTGCGTGAGAAGAGTCGAGAACAAGAAGTTAGTCAGACCCACCACGAGCACGTTGAGAACAACACCAATAATGATCTGGTTGACCCAGTACTTCACGGCAAAGAACACCAGGATTGCACCCACAATGGCCCCTGCCAGTGGCGCTGCAACCAGCCCTGCGTACGGGTTCTTAGCAACACTGGCAACCACTGCTGCAAGGAAAGCGCCAGCCAAAAGCTGACCCTCAATCGCAATGTTGATAATGCCAGAACGTTCCCCAACTAGACCACACATGGCACCAAAGATCAGCGGAACGGACAGCGCCAGGCCACCAGCCAACAACGAGGTCGTTGCAATGACGCCTCGGCCCGCACCGGCCCATGTCAAGAACGCAAACACAAACAAAACTCCGAATGCCAGCGGGAGCCATACTCCCACCTCGGCCCGGGCACGCGTAGCCCACAAACTGAAACCGGCAAGTGCCAAGAGAATGACACCCACCACGATCGCAGTAATCTTCGAAGCTACCACCAGATCTGGGAGAGAGATGAACGCATCAGGTGCGGTAAACGCGAACGTCGTCTGAGCGTCACCGGGCGCCCCGAACCCAAACACTGCAAGCGCCAGAAGAGCCAAAACGCCGTAGACAATGGGGTACTTCCACTCAACGGGCTGCAGAGCCGTAGGCATTTGTGCTTCCTTAGTTAGGGTGTTCATGCAGCCTCCTTAGCAACGGGCGCTGGCAGACGGAAGATCGCGCGGACCAGCGGTGGTGCCGCAATCAGAAGCACGATCGTTGACTGCACAACCAAAACGATGTCGATGGGCGTTCCAGTCTGTGCCTGCATGAGGTACCCACCGGACTTCAGAGCGCCAAACAGCAAACCGGCAAAGAACGTACCAAGCGGCCTGGACCGCCCAAGCAGCGCTACCGTGATCGCGTCAAACCCGATCTGCCCGGCAATACCGCCTGTAATTTTCATTTCAGTTCCCAGCACGTGAGCTGCTCCGCCCAAACCGGCGAGCGCTCCAGCAAGCGCCATCACCAGAATGGTGACGCGCTGAACCGAAATACCCGCTGTGCGGGATGCTTCAGGGTTTGACCCCACTGCGCGGAACTCAAAACCAATCGTTGAGCGTTCCAGAATCCACCACACGAGCACGGTGGCGGCGATCGCGATCAGGAAACCGAAGTGCAGACGGAAAGGAGCAGGGAGAAGCGGGAACAATGCCGCAGAGCTGTGGATCTCCGTAGTGATGGGGTTCGCTGAACCTGTTTGCCTAAACCACGCTTGTTTGAGCAGATATGCCAGAAGGAATCCAGCGATCGAGTTGAGCATGATTGTCACGATCACTTCATTGGCACCTGTGCGTGCTTTGAGGACACCTGCGATTCCTGCCCACACAGCGCCCGCTAGCGTTCCGGCTACAAGCGCAACTAGAAGGTGAATCACCGGTGGCAGGTTGATCGCATAACCCACAAAACCAGCAGTTACGGCTCCAAGAATCACCTGTCCCTGTCCACCGATGTTGAACAGACCAGACCGAAAAGCCAAAGCAATTCCCAATCCAGTGAAGATGAGCGGGGTGGACAGCACGAGCGATTCGGTTATGGGACGAATCATGCGGGTGAACGAGTTCGCTTGCCAGTCAAAGATCGCTCCACGGAAAAGCGCCACATACGCCTCACTGACGGACGTCCATGCGTAGTACAGCAGGTCAGTGGGGCGGGCGAAAAAATACCCCGCGGCTCGCTGTACGTCTGGGTTGGCGAACGCGATCAGAAATGCCCCAAACACAAGCGCAAGAACAATCGACAAGACTGATACACCGAACGTCCCGGTCACAATCTGCCGCATGACCGAAGGTGACTGCGGTGTCGATTGCGCTTCTGTCTTCTTTTCTTTTACGGGCGCGCTCATACGATGTCCTCCTGCGCTGCCTCACTGACTTCCGTCACTGCTGATCCATCAGCGACGCGAGCCATAGCTTCTTCTTCCGACGCTCCCGCCATCATGAGGCCCAACGCGTCACGCGGGGTATCAGCAGGGACAATCCCCACGATGCTTCCCCGGTACATAACCGCAACACGGTCAGCAAGGTTACGAACTTCGTCGAGTTCCGTGGACACGATAATGCACGGAGTACCTGCGTCGCGTTCCGCAATAATGCGTTTGTGCACGAACTCGATTGACCCAACGTCAAGACCTCGAGTGGGTTGAGAGGCAATCAAGAGCTTAAGTTCACGTCCCAACTCTCGCGACAAAACGACTTTCTGCTGGTTACCACCAGACAGAGTGGAAATTGGGTCGTCAATTGTTCCGAGCCGAATGTCGAACTCTTCGACTTTCTTCGCAGCTTCTTCGCGAATAACCTGTGGCTTCAGCGCAAGCCCTTGTGAGTATGGCGGGCGGTTGTACCAGTCGAGAATCATATTTTCGCGGATCGAGAAGTCTTTGATCATGCCGTCTGTGGACCGGTCTTCTGGGACGTACCCTATTCCGGCGTCCAAACGGTGTTTCACCGATGTGCCTACAAGTTCGTTTCCGCCAAGCGAGATAGATCCCTGTGCCGGTGCTCGAAGGCCAATGATGGTTTCTGTCAGTTCAGTCTGACCGTTGCCCTGCACACCGGCGATTGCTAGCACTTCACCGGCACGCACTTCAAAGGAAATGTCTTTCACCGCCGGGAACCCTGACTTGTCTAGAACCGTGAGGTCCTTGACGGCGAACTTGACGTCGCCAACTTGTGCATCCTGTTTATCGGTTGTGAGGTTGACATCACGCCCCACCATCAAACCAGCGAGCTCGGATTCGGTCGATTCAGGTGAAGCTGTACCGACGACTTTTCCGCGGCGGATCACGGTGATCGCATCAGCTACGGCGCGGACTTCACGAAGTTTGTGAGTAATGAACACAATCGACGTGCCCTGGTCCTTGAGCTGACGCATGATCTCGATGAGTTCATCGGTCTCTTGTGGTGTGAGAACCGCGGTGGGTTCGTCCAGAATCAAAACTTGAGCGTCGCGTGAAAGCGCTTTAATGATTTCTACGCGTTGTTGCGCTCCCACGGACAAATCACCGATAACGGCGTCCGGGTCGATGTCGAACCCAAACCGTTCCGAAATTTCGCGCACTTTGGCTCGAGCCTCGTCAAGGTTGAGAAGCCCCAGCGCCTTGGTTGGTTCGTATCCCAAGGCAACCGACTCGGCAACCGTGAAAACAGGGATAAGCATGAAGTGCTGGTGTACCATTCCGATACCAGCGGCGACAGCGTCGCCGGGGCCGGAAAACTTTACGGGCTTCCCGTCAAGAAGGATCGATCCTTCAGTGGGTTCATACAGCCCGTACAAGACGTTCATAAGCGTAGATTTACCTGCACCGTTTTCACCAAGTAGAGCGTGAATCTCGCCAGGTTTAAGGGTGAGGTCAATCGAATCGTTAGCGGTAAACGACCCAAATCGCTTAGTAATTCCTTGTAATTCAAGTTGCACGGTGTCTCCTCACAGGGCTCAAGCACAACAATACCCGGGCCGGAACAGTTCCGGACCGGGTATCGCTATGGAATTACTTCGTAGGCGCGTTCGGGGTTTCGACCTTGATCTTGCCATCAATAATGTCCTGCTTCAGGTTTTCAACCTTTGACTTGAGTTCATCATCGATCTTGCTTTCGAAGTCGTGGTACGGAGCAAGTCCCACACCTTCGTTTTCAAGCGTTCCGACGTATGGTTCAGACGAGAACTTGTCGTCCTTGGACTCAACAGTGGTGTCGTACACAGCGTTTGCAATCTGCTTCACAACCGAGGTCAGAACACGGTCCTTGTAGTCAGGGATTGCTTCGTAACCGTCAGCGTCAACCCAAATGAGGCGTGCCTTGTCGTCCTTAGCGACTGCCGCGGCGGCACCCAGTCCAACCGGACCAGCAACCGGCATGACGATGTCTGCACCCTGGGACAAGAACTGTTCGGTCAGGGCCTGACCCTGCGACTGGTTGTCGAAATCACCAGAGAATGAGCCCTTCTGAGCTTCTTTGTCCCAACCCAGGAGCTTGACGTCTTTGCCGTTGTCTTCGTTGTACTTCTTCACACCGTCAGCAAAGCCGTCCATGAAGATAGAAACCGAAGGAATCTGCATTCCTCCGAAGGTCGCTACCTTTCCAGTTTCCGTGGTACCAGCTGCCAGGTAGCCTGCGAGGAATGCGGCTTCTGCCGTGTTGAAGAGGAGTGGCTTGCCGTTCTCAACTTCAACGGGGGTTCCGTCAGCTTCTGCGAAGGTCGAGTCGATCAGCGCGTAGTGAACGTCCTTGTTCTGCTTTGCAGAGTCGGTGAGAACACCAGCCAGGTTGAAACCAACACCGTAGATGAGGTTGCATCCCTGCTGCACCATGTTGTCAACGTTCTGGACGTAGTCGGAGTCGTCCTTGGATTCTGCTTCACCCTTCTGCAAACCGAATTCTTCAACAGCACGGTCGAAACCGTCCTTGGAAGATTCGTTGAAGGAACGGTCGTCCCAACCACCAGCGTCAGAAACGATGCAAGATTTGAAATCTGAGGCCTGCTTGTCACCCCCGCCTTCTTCGGGAGCCTGGCCACATGCAGAAACAGCTAGTGCTGTGATAACTGAAATGGCGGTAACGGGAGCAAGAAACTTGCGCTTCACCTTTTCTCCTAAACTTTTGGGCACATTGAAACCTTCGCCCCGTCAGGACTACCAGCGGGGGCCACGTGCCACTTTGGCGCAACTGGCATACTTTACAACAGTTCCAATAATAGCGGATTCACTGAAAAGACACACCATGTTCACATGTCCTTTAAATTGAGACAGATATACCTTCTGACCAGGCTTTGCATATGATTGCGGTATGTTGCCTGATTCCCTCAATGAACTATTTGACATAACGCGGTCCGACGATTTCCCTTCACCAGGCATCAACGATGACGAACTCGCCGGAGTTACCTATTCACTCATTCGCTGTTGTTCAGTTATCCAGCTTGCATCGATTCGGTTTGCGAGTGAACGAGACTTCAATCAAGCTGACTTCCGCGTACTTTTTGCGATCATCGCCGCAAGTGACAGAGATGTCACTGTCACACCCGGTTACATTGCGGACCGCATGTCACTGTCTGCTTCGACGTTGACCTCCATTCTTGAACGTCTCGCAGAGCGTGGCTACATCGTTCGAGACAAGGACGACGCGGACAAGCGACGCATCGCCTTGTACTACACAGAGCGAGCAGCTCAAATCGCAGTGGACTTCTATCGCCACGTGGGTCTCATGCTCAAACCACTTGGAGACGAGCATCGCAGTGAACTTGCGGACATTACTCGCACCCTGAATCAAGTTGCGGACGTCATTACAGAAACTGTCTAACTTCTGTTGGCAGGGGTAGGGGCGCACGAGTCGTTGCGTAACCCACCCCGCCACCACTACTCCAATTGTTCTGACAGTTCGAGCCACTGCAGTTCCAGCTCGTCCTTATCCTCCAGCAGTTCATTGCGTGATGCAGAAAGCTCAGCCAAGCCTTCGAAGTCGGACTGGTCGTGTTCTGCGATAGTGCTGTCCAATCTCGCAATTTCGCTGTCGATCCGCTCAAGTTTGCGCGTCACGGCTTGCACCTCTTTAGTGATTCGCCGGTGTTCGGCAGGGCTCAGCCCGCTTGCGTCCTCACTGGGTGCTTCCTGTTTTTGCACGTGCCGAGGTGTGGCCTCCGCCTGTTGTTGCAAGGCAAAGTACTCGTCGACTCCCCCGGGCAGGTGCCGTACGTGCCCGCCGAGTACCGCGTACTGGTGGTCGGTGACGCGTTCCGTGAAGTAGCGGTCGTGCGAAATGACGATGAGCGTGCCCGGCCACTGGTCCAGAAGGTCCTCCATAGCCGCGAGCATGTCGGTGTCCATGTCGTTGGTGGGCTCGTCCAGAATCAGCACATTAGGCTCATCCATGAGGACGATGAACAGCTGAAGCCTGCGCTTCTGGCCACCTGAAAGGTCTTGCACCCGGGATTTAAGAACGCCACCCAGGCCCAGCTTTTCCAGAAGCTGGCTGGGCGTCAGTTCCCCTTGCACGGTCTGCACTTCGCGTTTGCGCCCCACGATTTCGCGCACAAAGTCGTCTTGCACGTCATCAAGTTCGCGCAGTTGCTGGTCAAGAAGGGCCACGCGCACGGTCTTGCCCCTCTTCACCCTGCCCGAGGCGGGCTCAACCCGCCCTGTTAAGAGGCCTACCAGCGTGGATTTTCCAGCACCGTTAGCGCCCAAAATGCCAATGCGGTCGCCGGGTCCCACGATCCAGTCAGTGGGTTCGATCACTGTGCGAACGACCTCGGGATTGTCATCCGTAGCGAACGCAGCCGAGGCACCCACCATTTCAAATACATCTTTGCCCAGTCGCGACGTAGCCATGGACACGAGTTCAACCGTGTCGCGCACAGGAGGTTCGCCAGCAATCAAAGCGTTCGCCGCGTCAATCCGGAACTTGGGTTTGGAGGTGCGGGCGGGGGCACCTCGGCGAAGCCACGCGAGTTCTTTTCGCATCAAGTTTTGGCGTTTGGCTTCTTCGGCTTGCGCCTGCCGGTCACGTTCAACCCGCTGCAAAACATAGGCGGCGTAGCCACCGTCGTAGGCGTCGACTGTGGCGTCGTGAACCTCCCACGTGCGGGTGGTCACTTCGTCGAGGAACCAACGGTCGTGGGTGACGGTCAGAAACGCACCCTGGCCAGCTGGCCACCGTTTCTTCACGTGTTCAGCTAGCCACCGCACACCAGTCATGTCTAAGTGGTTGGTGGGTTCGTCCAAAATGAGCACGTCCCACGGTTGGGCCAGAAGAGCTGCAAGAGCAACCCTGCGACGTTGTCCCCCAGACAGGCTGTGGGTAGGCGTTTCAAGCGGAAGATCACCCAGCAACCCGTGAATCACATCGCGTTTCTCTGCATCCGAAGCCCACTCGTGATCGGGAACATCCCCCACAACCGCGTGGCGCACCGTGGCCGACTCCCCCAAATCGTCACTCTGACGCAAGTACCCAATCCGGGTGCCACCTCGGGCGGTAACCCGGCCAGAATCCGGAGGCAAGTCAGAAGACAGAATCCTAATGAGCGTGGACTTCCCGTCGCCGTTACGCCCCACGATCCCAATGCGGTCGCCGGCAGAAACCCCAACGGTCACGTCGTCAAGAACGACCCGGTTGGGGTAGGACAAGCTGATGGATTCAGCGCCAAGCAGGTGCACACACAGTCCCTTCGTATCTGATCTGGCCTTGGATAACACGATAGTCTGAGAAGAAGCCCCCCCCGGGTTCTCAGCGAGGAAAAATGAACAACGACCATTCGAAACGTAACTCTTCTCACGACGAAACCGCCCCTTCCGGAGAGCCTGAAATCGACATCCGCATGGGCCCCAAACTCCAAGAGCAGCAAGAGAGGGCCGCGCGTAAAAAGAAGGTCCGCCAAGAGCGCACTAAGAAAGCCAAGCGCTTTATTGAGGAGATCGAGTACCCGCACGGCATCCACCCCGCGCTGGTGCCCGGTGTTTCGATTGAGGATCAGCTGATTCGTTACCGGGTGGATAAAGGCATCCTGGTCATTGTTGGGTTGCTGATCATTGGCTTCGTGACGTGGGGAATTTTGGCGCCAGAACAGGTGCTGGAAGTGTCCACTGCGGCGTTGCAGTGGGTGATGAGCAATCTTGGATGGGTTTTCAACGGACTGGCAGTTGTCCTGGTGATCTTCCTGCTGTGCATTGCATTTTCACGTTACGGCCGTATCCCGCTGGGCCTGGACGGTGAAAAGCCGGAGTTTTCCACTGGTTCATGGGCGGCGATGTTGTTCGCTGCTGGGATCGGAATTGCGATCATTTTCTTTGGCCCATACGAGCCTCTCCAGTACTTCTTGTCGCCTCGCCCGGGCGCGTATGACCCTGCCACGGTTGAAGCGATCAAGGGGGCCATGGCGCAGGCAGCTCTGCACTGGGGTGTCAACGCGTGGGCGATTTATGCGATCGTGGGCCTCACCGTTGCGTATATGTCTTTCCGCCGAGGTCGTCTCCCGTTGATGAGTTCCGTTTTGGAACCGCTGTTTGGGAAGAAGAGCGACTCTCTGGGCGGTCGCATTATTGATTCGCTTGCGATTGTTGCGACCTTGTTTGGTACCGCGTCCAGTCTGGGTCTGGGCTCGCTTCAGATTGCGCGCGGAGCCCAGATTGTCACCGGTTGGAACACCACCGGGAACACGGTGGCCATCGTCATCATCATGGTGCTGACGATTGGCACGATCCTGTCCGCCGTTTCCGGTGTGACAAAGGGAATTCGCCGCCTTTCTAACATCAACATGGTGATGGCTGTGGGGCTGGCTTTCTTCTTCTTTGTTGCTGGGCCAACAGTGTTCTTGATGAACATCATCCCGGGTGTCATCGTTGAGTATTTCGCCACCGCCCCCGAGGCGCTCTCGGCTACCATGGCGGACTCGCCTGAGATGCAGGAGTTTTTGTCGGCGTGGACCACGTTCTATTGGGCGTGGTGGGTGAGCTGGTCACCGTTTGTAGGTGTGTTTACCGCCAAGATTTCTCGCGGGCGCACGATCCGCCAGTTCGTTCTGGGTGTTCTGTTCATCCCGTCGTCAATCATTGTTCTGGCGTTCACCATTTTGGGTGGAACCGCGATTTACTTGCAGCACACACAGCAGGCAGTGGCTACCGACGGCACGATTGAGACTCTGCCTGCACCGGAGAACATTTTCTTCACTGTGCTCGACTACCTGCCTGGAGCGGCCTTGATCGCGCCAATTGTCATGGTGATGTTGGCCATTTTCTTCATCACCACGGCTGACTCCGCTTCTTTGGTCAATGCGCAGCTCACACAGGGAGGAAACCCCAAACCTAACCGGTTGATCACCGCGTTTTGGGCGCTGTGTATGGCAGGGATTGCTGTTGTCATGCTCCTGGTGGGCGGGTCAAGCGCATTGACCGGCTTGCAAAACTTCATCACGGTGACAGCTTTGCCGTTTACCTTCGTCATTGTTCTCATGTGTGTGGGATTGGTGAAGGACCTGCGGAGCGACCCGCAAACGTTGCGGGTTAACTACACGCAACAGGCGTTGAAGTCGATGGTGCGACGCGGTATTGAGAAGCACGGAGACGACTTCGCCATTTCGATCGAGCCAACTTCCAGCACGTCGAAGTACGCCGCCGGCGCAACTTTCGACTCGAAGGCGGAGGACTTGACTGCTTGGTACCAGCGAACCGACGAAGACGGAAACCCTGTCAACTACGACTACGCCACGGGCGAGTATTTGGATGACAACGGTGACCCTATAGAGACGGACGCGTTGGATGATTCTGATACATCAAAGAACTCGAAAGGCACCGATAAAGAAGCTGGCGAAGAAACCCCATAGCTTATTCCGCTAGTGCGACATACAATAGTGGTGATCTGAGTGAAAGGACGATCGTGGCACGAATCCGCGAATGGGGTGAGCTGGAATCCCAAATCATGAACTTCTTGTGGGATTCCCCGGTTCCTTTAGGAGCCCGTGACATTCAGCGTCAGTTTGTCGACCACACCCCTGCGTACTCCACTGTGATGACCACTCTCACGCGGTTAGAGAAGAAGGGGCACGTGAAGCGCGGTGGCCCGTCGCCTCGTAAGACCAAGTTTGAAGCTGTTCGAACTAATGAAGAGCAGACTGTCGACGACATGGTGAGCGTTTTAGACCAGGCAAATGACCGTGAAGCCGCTCTTTTGGCGTTCGCAGGCAACCTGGACAGTCGCGATCTTGAACTCTTGCGTTCGGCGTTCACGAAATAGGCTCAGTGCTCGCTAGCGCAATCACGTGTGCCGTCCTGGCATGTGTCACGGGCGTACTGATACCCGTTCTTGCGCGCACCCGCTTTCAGTTACGGTTTCCGTCCCTGTCGCTGTATGCCCAGCTCGGTTCCACAGTGTTGGGCGTGTGGTTCCTGTTCGTTGCGGCCATTTCACTTGCCTTGCGCATGCTCCCGGCAATTACTGACACCATTCCGCTTGCGAGTCTTTGGGCATATGGCTTAGCGACACTGTTGACCGTTGCGGCCGTGAGTTTCTGGATCATGGCAACCGCTCCCGTGACCAAAGATGTTCGTGAGGTCATTACAGCGCTTAATACTCATGTCGTGTCCCAAGAAGAGCGCCCCGGGTTCACCTTGGCCACGGTAAAACACACGTACCCTGCAGCGCTTTCAACTCCTCCTGCTGACGGTCGCCCGGGAACCATCATGGTGACGACGGGCTTGCGTGACGCATTGACACCTGGGCAACTTCAAGCCGTTTTGGCCCATGAGTACGCGCACGTGACCAAACGCCACGGCAAAATCCTCTCAATCCTCACAACTCTGGACCAGATGTTGCACGTGTTTGCTCCGCTCAAGCGATCCGCAACACTGTTGGTTGAACTGGCCGCCGACGACATTGCGGCGAAACAAGCAGGACCGGCAGAACTCGCTAACGCATTAGCTGTGATGGCCCACGCGACGGGCGATGAAACGATGTTCCTGCGGGCTGAACGACTCACAACCAAAAAATGGCCCCGCGAACACTGGCGCACGATCCCCGAACCGATCCGGGTCGACAAGCTTCGTACGTAACGGCGCAAAGCGAACGCTAGACGGTGGTCACTGGGTCACAATATGGGCGCCGCACGCCGGACCCGTAACACGAACCACGTGCTTCACCGATTCGCTCGCTTCCAAAAGAACAGTCAGATCCAACGCATGCGTCGCGTCTTCAACCAAGAACCCCACCGTGGGCCCAGAGCCGGACATCAACGCAGCCAAGGCGCCTGCCTGCCGCCCGGTGGTAACGACCTCGGCGACGGCGGGCAGCAGCCCAAACGCCGCGGGCTCCATATCGTTGTGCACAACCTGCGCCAATGCGTGAGCATCCCCCGAACCTACCGCCTGCAAAACCTGCGCAAGTTGCTCCTGCACGTCCCCGGCAGGCGGGGCCTCGCCAGCATCGCGGAGGTCGTCCAAAGTTTGGTAAACCACGGGGGTGGAAAGTTCGTCGACCGAGGTGGCAAGCACCCAGGTGAACTCACCGGAGCTTAAGATGGGGCTGAGTTCATCGCCTCGGCCGGTTCCCACAGCGCAACCGCCACGCAGAGCAAACGGAACATCTGCGCCGAGTTCGGCACCCACGGCACGCAGAAGGTCCGGGTCGTTGATGCCCGCCAGTTTCGCGTAGGCAACGAGCGCAGCTGCGGCATCGGCAGATCCGCCACCCATTCCACCGGCAACGGGGACGTTCTTTTCGATTTCGACAGCAACTGGAACGTGCACGCCGGTGCGGGCAGCCAAGCGGTTGATCGCCGACACCGCCAAGTTCGAGTGATCCAGCGGGATCGCCGTCGAGCCGAACCGGCCTTTGAGCGTCACTGCGTGAACTGGGCTGAGCCCGGGGTACGTGTCGTTTCCTGAGATGTTCCGAACCACCGTGTCCGTGCGGTCGAAGCACGGGCGCAACGTGACCTCTTCATACATGTCGAGGGCTTGAAAAACGGTGACGAGTTCGTGGTATCCGTCATCCATCCGGTCCCCCACATGAAGGAACACGTTGATTTTTCCGGGGGCTCGCGCGGTTACCTCAGTCATTGTGAGCCTTTCCTGCCGGCCAGCCACGTACGTGCGATTGCGATGAACGCGTCGATGTCCAGGGCTTCACCGCGTGTCTTGGGGTCGACACCCGCGTCCATCAGCACCTGTTCAGAGTCCGCGCCTGAACCCAACAGACCTGCAAGCGCCTGCCTGAGTGTTTTCCGGCGCTGGGCAAATGCCGCGTTGACCACGTCAAATGTGGCTGTGCGCAGGTCCTCATCACCATATGGCTGCGCGTGCTTCACGATCCGCACCAGCCCGGAACCAACGTTGGGAGCCGGCCAAAAGACGTTCTTCCCAATGTCCGACCCGCGAGTCACAGCCCCGTACCACTTGGCTTTCACGCTGGGTGCCCCGTACACCCGCGAACCTGGGGTGGCAGCCAGACGGTCTGCCACCTCGGCCTGGACCATCACCAACACCGAGTTCAGCGACGGGAACGTTTCCAAGAAGTGCATGAGCACCGGCACAGCCACGTTGTACGGCAAGTTCGCCACCAGGGCGGTGGGGGTGGTGGGAAGTTCGGTGACGTGGAGGGCATCTTCGTTGATGAGGGTGAGCGGGTGGGCATCCGGGGCGTGTTCGTCAATGGTGCGCGGGAGCCGGGATGCCAGGAGCGTGTCGATTTCGACCGCCGTCACCGGGTGGCCCGCCTCCAGAAGTCCCAGGGTCAGCGAGCCTAATCCCGGGCCAATTTCCACAACCTGTTCGCCAGGGGTGAGCTGTGCTTCTTCCACGATCATGCGCACCGTATTGGGATCGATCACGAAGTTTTGGCCACGCGTTTTAGTGGGGCGTAACCCCAGTTCATGTGCGATTTCGCGAACTGTGCGCGCGGTCAAAAGTGTGCTCACATCTCCACCCTATACGCCAGTTACCATAGTGAAATGGATCCCAGCATTTTGAAACAACTTCTTGACGTTTCTGCTCTTAAGATTCTGGATTCACTCGAGTACGACCGTTCGCGTGAGTTGCGGCTGAACAAGCAGTTGCGGGAGCAGGGCTTGAGTCCTGAACTCACCGCGGCGATCCTCACGCAGGCTCAGTTGCGCATCGAGGCAGAAGACAAGTTTGGCCCGTTTGCTTCACACATGTTGTTCACGCGCGACGGGTTAGCGCAGGCCACCCGGCTTCCGGTCGCCGCCCACCACGCGGCCCGGATGCGTCAGGCTGGAGTCACCTCGATTATTGATTTGGGGTGCGGGGTCGGTGCCGATGCGCTGGCGTTTGCGGGTACAGATGTGCAGGTGCGCGCGGTTGAGATCGATGAGGTTACCGCTGCGCTTGCGGCGTTTAATATGCGTGAGTTCCCCACCGCCGAGGTGGTTCATGGTGCCGCGGAGGATCAGAACCTGGCGGGGTTTGACGCGCTGTGGTGCGACCCTGCCCGCAGGTCGGGTTCGCACCGGGATGGGCAGGCGCGCAGGCTCAGTGATCCGGAGTCGTTCTCGCCGTCGCTGTCATGGGTAGTGGAAAAGGCCGCCGAGGTGCGGGCAGCTGGCGTGAAGATGGGACCGGCGTTGGACCATGCCCTCGTTCCGGACGGGTGGGAGGCCCAGTGGGTTTCGCACAACGGCGATGTCGTTGAAGTGGGCCTGTACGCTGGCGACGCGTGTCAACGGGCGGGGCGTTCCGCTCTTCTCATGGGCGATGGGCCCGGAACACTGACCGTGCACGAGTCCGAGGTGCCCGAAGCGGACGAACCCGGGATTGGTGAGCTGGGCGAGTATCTGTTTGAACCGGACGGGGCTCTGGTGCGAGCCGGGCTCGTCACTGCCCTCTGTGACCCTCTAGGTGTGTGGCGGATCTCCCCCAAAATTGCGTACCTGACTGGTGACGCTCTTGTGACCGGGATTGCTCAGCGCGCGGTGTCGCAGTACCGAATTGTGGATGTGTTGCCTGCTGGTATTAAGGCGTTGCGTCAAGCACTGAAGGCACGCAACATTGGCAAGGTCATTATTAAGAAACGTGGAATGGACATTGTTCCTGAGAAGGTGCGTCGTCAGCTGAAGCTCACCCAGGGCAGCGAGTCAGCAACTTTGGTTTTCACCCGCGTGGGCGAAAAGCACGTGGTGCTGTTAACGCAGCCCGTGACGCTGTAACCAGCCCCCGCTACTTTCCGCACGTAGGTGACTTACCGCGAACCTTGACGGGAACTTGCGCTGTCGCTTCCAGTTCACCGGTCAAGTATTTGGCTACAGCATCCATCGCATACTCGTTGCCGGTGTATGTGGCAATGACAGTGTCAGCCTTGGCCCGGTCCACGTTCCACGGTGCACCGATCCCCACAACGTACTCTGCCCCACTTGCTGCCTTCTGTCCCACGCTCACAGTTGGGCCACTACCAACAGATACACCGTTATTTTCAAACGCCTCGGACAGTCCTTGAACAGCAACCTCATCGTCACCCACTACTCGCGCTTGCTTGAGTGGCGTGGCGACCTCGCACGCCCCACGGACCACCGACAAAGACTCCTCAGCGTACGCACGCAACGCGCCCTCAGGTTTAGGGGCACTCCCCTTAGCAGTTTCAGCGCTGCGCTTTTGCCACAGACTCAGCGCCACCACCCGCGTCGCAGCCTCCGTTATCCGCTCGCGTGACAGATCGCCACTTTTCACCGCTTTCACAATGCTTGCGTGTGCTTGTTCAATGTCATGAGGCATGAGAGCCAAATCTGCCCCCGCCTTGATCGCGGCGAGCGCCGCGTCCTTTTGCGTAACCGCGCCCATGTTCAACGCATCGGTCACTGCCACGTGTTCAAAGCCAACATCTTTACGCAAAGCTTCATACACCTCGGGATTGAGGTCACCGGGAAGCTTTTCGTTCCCGGGCACCGCAATGTGGCCAACCATGACCAACGGAACCCCCACCTCGGCGGCCTTCCGAAACGGCTCAAATTCCGTTTTGCTCAGCTTTTTCAGCGACTTCTTGGACACCGGCAGGGATTCGTGCGAATCGACCGTCAAGGATCCGTGGCCCGGAAAGTGTTTGGCCGCCGAACCAATCCCCGCCTTGCTATACCCGTTCACTGCGGCCACGACCGTGTCGCTCACCGCGTCAGACTTGTCGCCCGCAGACCGCACGTTGATTGCTGGGTCTTTCGCACCCACGGTGACATCGGCGACAGGGGCGAAGTCGATCGAAAAACCGGCGTCGCGCAGTTCCGCACCTTGCGCGTGGGTTGCGTTGGTGACGGTGTCCTTGTTGCGCACGGCCCCACCGGCCATGAGTGGCGGGAACGGCATGGTTGCCGAACGTACGCGGGCAACGGGGCCACCTTCCTGGTCGACTGAAGTCAGAACCGGCCAGTCGCGGTCTTTGCCGCCTGCTTTGATCGCCGAGGTGGTCGCTTTCAGGTCTTCAAAAGTGGCTGCATCGCCCAGGTTGTAGGTCATGACGATACTGCCGGACAGGTGCAAGCGTTTGATGGTGTCCGCAGCGACCTGCGGATCCGTTCCTTGATACGTCATCATCAAAACAGATCCGGCCAGTTCTTCATCCGACATCTTTTCGACGATTTGTTTTGCTTCCGCGGTGTCCTTTTTGCTTATCCCTTCAACCGGCGCCGGTCCCTGGGGCTGTGGGGTTTCAGGAGCCTCAGGGGCCGTGGCAGCGGTTTGGGACTTCTCAGTTTTCTGCGCAGGGCCCGACGTTTGTGTGGGGTTCCCTTGGGTCCCTCCACAACCTGTCAGCAACAGAGCACAGATTCCCGCGGTGATTAAACGACGCATGGGGCTAAGTTTAGCTAGGCTGTAATGTGCAAATGCTTAACGAGAGGCGACTCAATGACGCAGTACGTGATCGACGTGGATCAACTTCACTCGCTTCTGGGGACACCCCGTGTTCGCATTCTGGATGTGCGGTGGACCCTGGGCAAACCCAACGGTTACCCGGACTATCTGGAAAATCACATTCCCGGGGCCACGTACGTATCACTGGACGAACAGCTATCCAGTCATCGCCCCGATCAACCGCACCTGGGCCGCCACCCGCTTCCCAGCGTTGAGGAATTCCAACGGACGCTGCAGTGTTTGAGTATCGATGAAAGAACCACTGTTGTGGTCTATGACGACGCCTCCTCAACTGCGGCTGCCCGCGCGTGGTGGCTGCTCGTGTGGGCGGGGCTCACAGATGTTCACGTGCTCGACGGTGGCCTGACCGCATGGAAAGACGCCGGGTACGAACTGGAACATGGCCCCGACACCAATGAGCGCGTGCCTTCGGCCTACACCGTCACTCCGTCCCTTCCCACTACCGACGCAGCGGGGGCCGCTGAGCTCGCCCGCACCGGCATTCTCATCGACTCCCGCGCCGCCGAACGCTACCGCGGGGACCACGAACCCATGGATGCCAAAGCCGGCCACATCCCAGGGGCTATCAACCGGCCCACAACCCTCAACACCCCTAACGGGCGGTGGCTCTCAGAGGAGGAACTGCGGAAGGCGTGGAACGACCTCGGCGTGCTTGACGAAACGGGCAAGGCTACCGCGGAGGTAGGGGTTTATTGCGGGTCTGGTGTCACAGCGTGTCACAATGCGTTGAGCTTGATGCAAGTGGGCGTGACCCCGGTTTTGTACGGTCCTTCCTGGTCAGGGTGGTCATCGGACGATTCAAACCCCGTTGCGACAGGCGACCCAGCGAGCTAGCTCACACCGTGTATTCCTGGGCTACACACTAGGATTGCCATCATGGTTGATTTTGCGCAGTCCCCCCGTTCGACCTTGGGAGTCGAATGGGAGCTAGCTTTGGTTGACAAGACGAATTTGGACCTCGTCCCGCGTGCCGGTGAGGTCCTTACTCTTGTTGGTGAAGCTGGTCTTGATTCGTGCATTGTGGGCGAAATGCTCACGAACACGGTTGAGGTTGTTACCGGTGTCCATGAACAGGTGTCTGGCGCGGTAGCGGATCTCAAGTCTTCTGTTGCACAGCTCCGCGAAATCACAAACCCGCTGGGCTTGGACCTCATGAGTGCAGGAACTCACCCGTTTGCGCACTGGCGTGAGCAACAGGTGACCGACAAGGAACGTTACGCGGAACTCATTAACCGCACGCAGTGGTGGGGTCACCACATGCTCATTTACGGGGTTCACACGCACGTGGGTATCGACAAGCGCGAGTACGTTTTGCCCATTATGAACGCGCTCATGTGCTACGTGCCGCACTTGCAAGCGGTGAGTGCTTCCAGCCCGTTTTGGGAAGACACGGATACCAGTTACGCGTCCAACCGCGCCATGCTGTTCCAGCAGTTGCCCACCGCCGGACTGCCGTATCCGTTTACCGAGTGGCGCGAATATGAAAAGTACGTCCGCGACATGCAGAAGACCGGCGTGATTGAACAGATCAATGAGATCCGGTGGGATATCCGACCTGCCCCTAAGTGGGGAACCATTGAGGTGCGGGTGTGTGACGGGATGCCTACCATCGCCGAGGTCGCCGCAGTGACCGCGTTCGTTCAGTGTCTAGTGCACCACTTCTGCGATCGTTTGGACCGCGGGTTGAGCCTACCCACTATGCCGCAGTGGTTCCATGTGGAGAACAAGTGGCGTGCCGCGCGTTACGGGATGGACGCGATCATCATTGAAAACGAACTGGGGCGTGAGCGCCTGGTGAAGCACGTAATTGCTGATGAGGTGGAGTTCTTAACCCCGATTGCCCGTGAGCTTGGGTGTGAAGATGAGCTTCTGGACATGCTGCAGTTTGCGCGCATTGGCGCGTCCTATCAGCGTCAACGGGCTGTTCACGAAAACACGGGCGACATGTTCCAAGTAGCCAAGCTTTTGGTTGACGAGTTTAAGTCCACACGGCCTTCTGAGGTTATTGCGCCTGGCGCGGAGTAGGTCGAAACTGGTTTACCCACCACAAGTGAGCAGTTTTTCGTGTGCTGTGTTGGGTAACGGGTCGAATATGAGCCGAAAACGTGAACAAAACGAACAAAAAGGGTGTGTAGCCAACACAGCAGTTCGAAGTGTGTTGGGTAAACCGTTCAGCGTTGTCCTCAGCGTGTGACTGTGCGGCACAGGTGTACCCGGAAAATCAGGTTTTCCACAGATCGTTCAAGGGCCATAGCGGAAGCGAACCCAGGGGCCTACATTCAGCGCATGGAGTTCACAAACACATCACAACGCACCCTGCACATTCCGATGTCTATACAGGAGGCGCGCACACGTGGTCTCCGCACATCACAACTCACACCGGTATTCCTCAAAGGCCACAAACTGAGGGGAACCTTCACTTCTGATGCGCATGTTCGCACCGTACGCATACCACCCTGGGCACGCGAGGATCCTCACTGGTGGACCTTATTTACTGAGCTCAGCGCATTAACGGCAACCCGACCCCACGCACTGGTCACGGGTAACAGTGCCGCTTATCTGCGTGGACTGCCAGTCAAACTTCGACCAGAGCTAGACATTGCGGTTCCCAAGAAATGCAACCCAATTTTGGTTCCGCACGTGAAAACTTTCCGCATGACAGACACCGCGAAGGTCACCAAAGAAGGCCTAAGGGTTCACCACCTCGGCGGGATTCTTCATGTCCTTGCACGGCAAGAGCCTGTGGACAACCTGGTCGCAGTCCTTGACGCGCTCATGGGGCCATGGCGCAGACCAGCGGAACTCACACGCTCCAAACTCGATGAACTGGTTGCTGCCGGGCCCAAGGTTCACGGGTGGTCCAAGCTGAAAGAAGCCAGTGCGCTGGCCCGTGAGAACGTTGCGTCACCTCAAGAAACACGACTCCGGTTAGCGCTTGTGCGCGCTGGTCTGCCTGAACCAGTGGTCGCACACCCAGTGTGGATTGAGCGGTTCGGAGTACATATCCACCCGGACTTGGCATACCCGTTTGCAAAAATCGCGATCGAATACGAGGGGCGCCACCACTTCGAGCTCACCGAACAAGTACTCAAAGACACGGATCGTTACTACGAACTAGGCCGACTCGGATGGACAGTGATTCGCGTGACCGCACTACACGAGATGGACAGTATTGTGCTCAAGGTGCGCGAGTGCCTTGAAACCTAAACCGGTTTACCCACCACAAGTGAGCAGTTTTGAACTTGCTGTGTTGGGTAACTAGGCGATTTTCGCGCGAAAACGTGAACAAAACGAACAAAAAGGGTGTGTAGCCAACACAGCAGTTCGAAGTGTGTTGGGTAAACCGTTCACGCACGCAGGCCACCCAGCCATACGTCCGCACAACACGTCACGCGCGGAAGTCACCCCAAGGACTTACGCAGGGTAGGCCACGCCTTCGCGAATTCGGGGTGCAAAGGGTAGCTCTCAACCTGGTCCACGGGAACCCACGCGAGTTCCTCACTCTCAGGGTCACTGATGCTTTCTTCCAGTCGCCCCAAAGCCCGGCAAATCACCGTGGTGTACGTCCAGCCGCTCTTATCAACCGTGTACAGATCAAGGATCTCAATGTCGTGCCCATCAAGAGCCGGCACACCTGCTTCTTCGTGACTTTCCCGAATCGCGGCCGCAGTGTCGCTTTCACCCTTGTGCTTAGCCCCTCCAGGAATACCCCACGTCCCTCCGTGAGCTGACCAGGAAACCCTGTGCTGGAGCAAAACGCCCCGCTCCGGGTCATGAATGAGCAAACCAGCGGCTCCGAACAACCCCCAGAAACGACCCTGGGGTGTTTCACACCACCCGTCACCAGAAGCACGCGAAACCTGTGGGTCAGACATAGACGTGGTCGACCTCCAATGAACTTGTCACTCCAAACGAAAAGTCCGACGGGGCCAGCCCACGACTCATGATCTCCGCGCCCAACGCAGCCACCATGGCACCGTTATCCGTGCACAGTGCGAACGGCGGAATCCGTAACGTCACTCCAGCCTCCGCACAGTCGTGCTCAAGGCGAGCGCGCAACCGCCTATTCGCCGCAACTCCCCCACCTACAAGCAAGTGAGGAATGTTGAAGTCTTCACACGCCAAAAGCGCCTTCTTCACCAGCACGTCCACAATCGCTTCTTCGAAACTAGCCGCGACATCCGCAACATTGGCATCGGGCGTTTGAGTGACATAGCGCAGGGCCGCGGTCTTCAAACCAGAAAAAGAAAACGAATAGCGACGTTCCGGGTCACGCATATCCTTTGCAGACGTAAGCCCCCGCGGGAACGCAACCGCGTGCGGATCCCCTGCAACCCCGTCAGTGAAAGCACCTGCTGCAGCACGCGAAATATTGGGACCACCTGGATAGTCCAAGCCCAGCAACCGCGCTGTCTTATCGAAGGCCTCCCCCGCCGCGTCGTCAATCGTGGCACCAACCAGTTCCACCCCGTCAACCATGTCGGTGATGGTGAGAATCTCAGTGTGCCCGCCAGAAACCAGCAGCGCCACGGTGGGCAGCGTGAGCCCAGGCGAATCGGGGGCCACCATATCGACGGCCACGTGCGCCGCCAAGTGGTTCACCCCGTACAGCGGCAGACCCGTGGCAGCGGCCAGCCCTTTAGCCGCTGACACGCCCACCATGAGCGCTCCGCTCAGTCCCGGTCCGGCTGTCACTGCTATCCCGTCCAGGTCGTCCACAGTCACGCCCGCATCGTCCAGTGCCGCCTGCACGGTAGGTCCAATTGCGTTGATGTGCGCCCGGGAGGCCACCTCGGGAACTACTCCCCCGTAACGCACGTGTTCGTCCATGGACGAAGCGACCGTGTTCGTTAGCAGGGTGCGACCACACACGATCCCTACACCGGTTTCATCGCAGGAACTTTCAATCCCTAACACCAAAGGTTCGGTCACTGGTCCTCCACCGCGAGGCTCGCGTACATGCGTGCTTGGGAATCTTCGTCGATGTCCACGTTTTTCGCTCCAAGTTCCGTGAGTAAAGCGCGCAGGTGGGTGTCCCACACGGGCCCAATTTCAGGAACTGTGTGTGCCGCTTCCTCATACGTGGCGAACGTGTGGGTCACCGTAAGACGTGTTGAATGAGGCGTTTCTTCACTGACATTCAGGCCCACTCGCCCAAACGGAAGTTCCAGCAAGAAGAACCGCTCATCTTCGCTCCCGATGATTTCGCCCGTGAGCTGCTCACCGTCAAAGTCGAATGTCACAACGTCGTCGTCGCGACTCCACGGAGCGAACCACTGCGAAGCAGAATCAGGGTCTGTCACGTAGTTCCACACGGTTGCACGGTCCACGGGAGCGACCGAGCTGATCACCAAATCACAACCGTCTTCCCATTCAGTGAGGGTGGCCTCAATGTCCATACTCACAGGCTACTACGCATGATGAGGGCGTCTGCGTCCGAATAGTAACCAGCCCGCCGATTGATCTCTTCAAACCCGCGCGAGGCGTACAAATAAATAGCGCGTTCGTTGTCGTCGCGCACGTCCAAATACAGGGCTTCGACACCCGCTTCTCGCGCCGCGTCCATGGCGACATCCAAGAGCCGGCTGCCAACACCTCGGCGGTCACTGGCCAGCGTCAGAATGTCACCTTGGGGGCCGGAAACTGAGAGCCCCACATACCCCACAACCTGGCCACCGTCCCGCGCGACCCAAAACCGGTTGCCGGGAACCGCCATTTGCGACCAGAAGAACTCTTCGGTCCATGCTTGGTTTCCAAAACTCTTCTCATCGAGGACCGCCACCGGGGCAATGTCCATCCACCGCATGCGTTCGATCATTGGCGGGGTTTGGCGTCCGGTTCACGCAAGTACAGTGGCGAGGTGTCAAGCAACGCGCCCAGTCCTTCCGGGTTGCCTGGCTGGTCCTGGGCGCACAGGCCGAGGTCACTGGCCGTGGGTTCGGTGGACTCATCTTCCGTACGTGCCGGGTTGCCCAGGGTTTCGGAGTAGAGAACAAAGCCTCGCCCAATTCGGGTGGCAGCCGGTGTGAGCTCTGCCGGGAGGATCACGCGTGGCCCGTCGACCAAGGTCACGGTAGACCCCAAGTGGTAGGTGGTTGCGTACACCTCTTTACGGCGGGCGTCGGTGGCAACAGTAATGTCGCCGGTGATTCCGTGGGCTGCTGCACGGAATGCCAACGCGTCGTGGCTGCGCACACCATAAATGGGAATACCCAAACCCAGCGCGTAACCAATCCCGGTGGCGATCCCAGCGCGCAAGCCGGTGAACGGCCCGGGCCCCACGCCCACGATCACCCGCTGCGGCTGCACGTCTTGCGTGATTTCGCGGATCGCGGGGCCCACAAATTCGGCGTGCTTACGCGCACTAAACGTGGTGCGTTGAGCATGCACCTCCCCGTGTGAGTCCACGAGTGCCACGCTCGCCGCCGCCGAGGTGTCAATCGCCAATGTGATCACAGCGCCTCCTGGCACGCGGTTGTCAGTTGTTCAACGCGACCTTCCCACCGTGACCCGTGGGCGCTCAGCGTGTAGGTGCGCGCTTCGGATTCGGGATCGGATTCGGGCCTGTCGATGAAAATGTCCAAGTAGGAGTCGCTGAGCTGTTCTGCTTTGCCCCGGCCCCATTCGATGATCGTGACCATGTCGTCGAGTTCCGAGTCGAGGTCCAAGTCGTCCAGTTCCATCGCGTCTTCTAAACGGTACGCGTCGACGTGAACGAGCCCCGGGCCGTCGCCTACTGCTTCGTGTTCACGCGCAATGACGAAGGTGGGTGAGGTGATGCGGCCACGCACGTTGAGCTCTTTCCCGATCATCTGAGTGAGCGTGGTTTTCCCGGCCCCCAGATTTCCGGTCAGCAGAATCACGTCTCCGGCCTGCACATGGGTAGCCAAGACGCGGGCAAAAGTGGCTGTCTGTTCCACGGACGACGTGCGGATCACGTGTGCTCCTGTTCTACTCGTGGCACGCGAGCTCCCAATCGGGTGACGATGTCGTAGTTGATGGTGTCCGCCCACTGTGCCCATTCGTCGACGTGTGGGCCGCCGTTGCCCCAGATCACCACTGGGTCCCCGGGAGATACCTGCGCGTCGCCCACGTCAGCGATCATCTGGTCCATGGCAATCGACCCTACGACTGGGAACGCTTTTCCTTGAATGGCCACGTGCGCTTTGTGGGAGGCTTGGCGCGGGATTCCGTCCCCGTACCCGCCGGCTACCAGCGCAAATTTGGACGGCGCCGAGGTTGTGTACCGCAGTCCGTATGAGGCACCTTGGCCTGCAGGGACGTCTTTGGCTGCGCACACGTGTGAGACCAGTGTCATCGCCGGTTGGAGGCCTTCCGAGTAGGAGTGGTCAACTGGCGCGAAGGGGCTGAGCCCGTACATGGCGACACCGGCCCGCACCGCGTTTCCTGGCACGGGGTCCATGGAGAGGATCGCAGGCGAGTTGGCGATGTGTTCCATCAGGTTGTCGATCTGAAGCGTTGCTTTTACCGTGTCGACAGCTTGGTTAAACCTCTCAATCTGGGTTGTGTTGAAGTCATTGTCTGGTTCGTCAGCGCATGCGAAGTGAGACATGACACCACACACCTGCACGCCGTGTGCAGTGGTAAGTTGTTCTAACACCTGTTGTAGTTGCGTACTGTTGAGGCCGTTGCGGCCCAAACCCGTGTCCACTTTGAGGTGGATACGTGCGGTTTTTCCGGTGGTGTGGGCGGCGTTGAAGATTGATTCAAGGGCCGCAGGTGATCCCACGCCCAGCTCAATTCCGCGTTCAACAGGTTCAGAAAGGTCAGCGTTTGGTTCGTACAGCCAGCACATGACTGTGTGGTCGCGCTGATCGCCACCATCGCTCTGACTGCTCTGACCGCTACGGTCAGCAAGAAAGTCCTGAACAGCCACAGCTTCCGGGATCGTCGCAGTACCAAAGTGCGTCACGCCAGCACGGGCGAGCGCAGGAACCACCAGGTTCACCCCGTGTCCATATGCGTCTGCTTTCACAATTGCCACGAGTTGTTTTCCTGCAGCGCGTTTCTGCAACAGTTGCACATTGTGTACAAGTGCGCGCGTATCAATCACGGCCGTCAGTGGTGCAGACGTCATGATTCCTCCCTGTGTGAACGTGCGACTTCCAGAATAGACTGAGCAGTTTCCAATGCGCGGTTCCCGGCAGCTTCATGATGAAGAAGAACAGCATTCGCTGCCACCACCGCGGCGCTCCGCGAACCAGCCGGCTGTTCTGTTGCCATGAGGGCACCCATGATGCCAGCCAAAACGTCGCCACTACCAGCTGTAGCCAAACGTGCCGGCCCTACCGGCGTGAGGTGCAACGTACCGTCGGGCTCACTGATAACAGTGCGCGCACCCTTAATCAGAACACAACACCCCAGTTCAGAGGCCAAGCGTCGCGCCCAGTGTGCAGGTGCTGACTCAATCTCCTCACGCGTCACAGTCCATCCGCGCGACTCGCACAGTGATTGGGCTTCGCCTGCGTGCGGAGTGAGAACCCAGTGGTCACGTGTCTTGCTCACCCGCGCCAACGCACCTGCATCAATTACGGCAGGCAGACACTTCTTATACGCCTGATCCAAAACCTCATCGACCAGTTCATCTTCTGGCGCCCCGGGGCCCACAACCCAGGCTTGCACGCGTCTCCACCCGGTAACGACCTCGGGCACGGAATGCATAACCAACCCAGCTGCGTCACCCACATACCTCACCATTCCCACGCCAGTGTTCTGGGCGGAAAGAGACGCCAACACGGCGGCACCTGGGTACTGCTGTGACCCGGTCGCAACGCCCAGGACGCCACGCGAATATTTGTGGTCCTGTTCGCCCGGCCCCGGCACACTCGCCGTGGTGTGCAGGTAGCCAGCCGGGGCGTCCACGCTGGTCAAACCGATGTCCACGCACTCCACGTGCCCGCAAAACCCAGCCCCTGGGTGCACAAACAGCCCAGCCTTCAACATGCCAAACGTCACCGTGTGGGTCGCACGCACCGCATGCGGATCAACCTCACCCGTTGACGCGTTCACGCCCGTGGGGGCATCAACCGCAATACACAGCTGATCACACGCGTTGTTTTGCCAGTCGGTCAGCTGGCTCGCCAAGGGTTCGCGAAGCGCCCCAGAGGCCCCTGTGCCCAGAATCCCGTCGATGACCACGTCCGCGTCCCGCGCACTGTCCCACTCCGTGGTGACGCGCACGCCCGCTGCCACCGCGGCGGCTAACCCTTCCTCGTGCGCAGAACCGGCGACGGTCACAGCCTGGCAGGCGACACCTCGGCGGGCTAAAAACTCCAGCGCGTACAGCGCGTCTCCACCGTTGTTTCCCGAACCCACCAACGCGACCGCGCGGGTTCCATACACTCTCCCGTACCTGTTCTGCAGTTCCCGCACAACCACATGCGCAAGCCCCGTGGTCGCCTTCAGCATGAGCTCCTTGCCCTGGCCGGCTGCCAGAAGAGGTGCTTCTGCGTCGCGCACCTGTTGCGAGGTGTACAGCGGTTGCATGCTAGTCCTTGTTCAAACGGTTGAGTGCCAGCGCGGCAAGAAACGCCGCCTGGTCGCCTAACGCGGTATCCGTGTGCCGCGCCCGAGGTGAATGGTTAGCTTCCCACGTGTCTTCCGGCCCGTACGCCGCACCGAAGTGTCCATATGACCCCGGAACAAGATCAAGGATGCGGGAGAAGTCTTCTGACCCCACCCTAGGGTGGTCCATGAGGTGAACGCGTTCGGTGCCAAACAGGGCTTCAGCAGTTTCGAGGAACAGGGCGTTCTCATCGTTGTTATTGATGGTGGCTGGCAGCAGGCGGTACATGTTGACCTCCGCGGTCAGGCCGTGTGCCTGCGCGATCCCCTCCACCAGGGCGGGGAGAACCCGTTCACATTCGCTGGTGGTTTCTTCCGAGAATGTGCGCACGCTCGCAGCCAGATACGCAGAGTCGGGGATGACGTTGGGCGCAGTTCCTGCCTGGAACTGCCCCACCGTGAGCACCACGGGGTCCCACGCAAAAAAGTGCCGGGACACAAACTCTTGCAACTGGCCCACGATCGAGGCCCCAACCTGCACCGGATCCAAGGCGGCTTCCGGGCGGGCGGCGTGACCACCTCGGCCGCGGACAGTAATTTCTAGATTGTTCGCAGACGCCATGTACGAACCCGGCTTGGAGTACACGTGCCCTGGGGGCTGATCAGCCGAAACATGGACCCCGAACGCGGCCACTACTGGGACGCCGGCAGCTTCAAGGACTCCCTCGTCCACCATCTTCCCGGCTCCGTTATAACCTTCTTCGCCCGGTTGGAACATGAACACGACGTCACCTGCCAGTTCGCTCTTGCATGCGTGCAAGATGTGGGCGGCACCAATAAGGCCAGTAACGTGCAAGTCGTGCCCGCACGCGTGCATGTTGCCATTCGTCGAAGCGAACTCAAACCCGGTAGCTTCGGTCACGGGCAACGCATCCATGTCACCACGCAAAAGCACCGCTTGCGGGTTTTCGCCACGCTTGTCACCACGCAGCACGGCTACGACCGAATCCAGATTGGTTCCAGTCGTCACCTCAAGATCCAAGCCGTGAAGAGCATCCAGCACAGTTTTCTGCGTGGCAGGAAGAGTCAGACCCAGTTCCGGATTCTGGTGAATCCGTGTGCGAATGTCTCGCAACCGGGGAGCTAACTGCTCTGCAACCTCTACAACCTTCTTGAGTACACCTTCGTTCGCTGTCATGACGTTAAGCCTAGTAAACCCGGTCACGAGTCGAACAACGTGGTCAAACAAACACAAAAGTTTCTGAACAAGGCCGTGACGTTCACCCACGCGTCACTCATTCATGATGAGCTAGATATATGACTGAGGTTCTCACAGCCACCCCACCATTCGACGCAGTGATCTTCGACATGGACGGAGTCGTCACCGACACCGCTTCGCTCCATGCCGCCGCGTGGAAACAACTGTTTGACTCCGCCCTCGCCAATCCTCAACTCAAAGACGCAGCAGTCGAGTTCCCGGAGGAACTCAACGCCTCTGAGTTCTCTGTCGCCACTGACTACCGTGCGTATGTGGACGGGCGTCCACGCGAAGACGGTGTGCGCGAGTTCTTTGCCTCCCGTGGCATCACACTTCCAGAAGGTGACGACGACGACCCGGCCGGGGCACTCACCGTTCACGGGCTGGCCCGTCACAAGAACGACGCATTTAACGAAGAACTCAAAAAACAGGGCGTCCGCACCTTCCCAGGGACCATCAACCTCATCGAACGCTTGCGCGCAGGCGGACGCAAGATCGGCCTCGTCACTGCCAGCCGCAACGCGCCCGCCCTTTTGAACAACGCACAGATCACGGAACTCTTCGACACCATCGTTGACGGACAAACCGCACTCGACGAACACCTGCCCGGCAAACCCCAACCTGACACCTTCCTCCGGGCTGCCAACGACCTCGGCGTCGAACCCCGCAACGCCGTTGTTGTTGAAGACGCCATCTCAGGTGTTCAAGCAGGACGCGCTGGGAAATTTGGGCTGGTCGTTGGTGTTGACCGCCACGGCCACCGCGACGAACTCATCGACGCCGGAGCCGATGTGGTCATTGGGGACCTGCACGAACTCGACCTGGGAGAACGCCGCGACCGCTCTCGCACCCTCGTTTATGTGGGCGGAGAAGACCACCACAAAGGCAAACGCGCCACCCTCACCACCCTGGGCAATGGATACATGGCTATCCGGGGTACCGCCTCGGAAATCAAGACCGGGCACCGCGGGGCACCAGGGGCGTATATCGCTGGGATCTTCAACCGGCTCACATCCACCGTTCAGGGGCGCACGCAAGTCCACGAGTCCATGGTGAATCTGCCTCACTGGGCCGCCTTGGACGTGAAATTCGCAGACGGGGAATGGCTCTCAGACCGCGGACTCACCGTGGTGTCCGAAGAACGGACCCTCAACTTTGACGACGGCGCTCTGGTGCGTCACCTGGTTGTTCAAGACCCGCGCGGGCGCTCGCTCAAACTGTGCCAGCGTCGCATCGTTTCCATGGACAAACAGCACTTAAGCGCTACCCTCACCCGGGTTGAAACGCTGAGCAATGAGCCACAGAAAGTGCATGTGCGCTTAGGTATCGACGCGCGCGTCAACAATGACAACGTGGCCGAATACGACCAACTGGCCAAACAGCACATTGAGACCCGTCACGCGAAAGTGCTCGAAGACGGCACCCTGCTCACCGAAGTCATCACCGAACAGAGCCGCACCCGGGTTGCCATGGCCCAACGCACCCGCGTGACAGAACGCCGAGTCGACTTCTCAACACAGCGCATGCCCGGCGAAACCATGGGATACGACGTCGAAACCGTAAGCGAAGAAAACGAACGCGGAAAAGCCATCTATCGCGAACACGCATTTACCGTTCACCCAGGTCACGCGTTCGACTTCGACACCGTCACCTCCACCGTCCACTCCCGAGACCCCGCGTTAAGTTCCGTGCGAGGCGGGGCGGTCCAGCACCTCGACTGGTTGCCCGACTGCAGCTTTACTGCCCTCCTGCCCGGCCACCGGGCAGCCCTTGCCAAACTCTGGGACCGGTTCGGCGTGGAGGTGGACACCACCTCGGGCGCGGCGGACCAAACACAACTCATGGTGGACCTACACACCTTCCACCTCATCCAATCCATGTCCCCACACACCGTTGCACAGGACGTGGGAACCACCGCGCGCGGAATGACCGGAGAAGGCTACCGCGGGCACATTTTCTGGGACGAAGTGTTCGTCATGCCGTTGCTGAACATGCGCTTCCCGGAGATTTCCAAATCTCTACTCATGTACCGGTGGCGCAGACTCGACGCCGCCCGCCAACTGGCCCGCGAATCCGGTTTTAAGGGAGCTCAGTTCCCGTGGCAGTCGGGTTCTGACGGGCGCGAAGAGACACCGGTGGAGCTGTGGAACCACCGTTCAAACAGGTGGATGCCAGACAACTCACGCAGGCAATACCACGTGGGGCTTGCCGTGGCGTACAACGCATGGCAGCACTACCGCGTCACTGCCGACACCAAATGGTTGGCCGAACACGGCGGTGAACTCATCATCGAAATTGTGCGTCTATTCGCTTCCATGACTGAATACGACGCTGCTGAGGACCGCTACCACATCCGACGTGTCATGGGGCCCGACGAATACCACGACGGCTACCCGGGAACCCCCGGATCAGGTGTGGACGACAACGCGTACACCAATGTCATGGTCGCGTGGCTGGCACGTCACGCCGTGCGCATCTTTGAAGTGCTGTCATCCCACGAAGCAGACGAATTGGAGTTCAGGCTCAACATCGACCCAGAGGAAGTCACCCTGTGGGAACGCATGGCCGCACGCCTGTACGTGCCGTTTGCGCCAGACGGGCGGATCAGCCAATTCGCGGGGTACGAAGACCTCAAGGACCTTGACTTCGACGCCTACCGTCGCAAGTACGGCAATATCGGACGCATGGACCTGATCCTGGAATCAGAGGACGATTCGACCAACAACTACAAGCTGTCCAAACAGTCTGACGTCAACATGTTGTTCTACCTGTTGGGCCCCACTGGAGTGGTGAAGGAACTGCGCCGCATGGGCTACGACATGAGTGAAGAAGAAGTCGAACGTACCATCGACTACTACGTGGCTCATTCCACCAACGGATCCAGCTTGTCCCGGGTCGCCAACGCTGCCGTGCTCGCCATGATTGGTCGCGAGGACGCGTGGAACGAATGGCAAGAAGCGCTGCGCATCGACATCGACGACACTCAGTGGGGTTCAACCGCAGAAGGCATCCACCTGGGAGCCATGGCCGGAACCGTCGACGTTATTCTTCGCGCATTCGCCGGTGTGCTCATCCGGTTCAACCGGATCGAGTTCTACCCGAACCTGCCCACACACGTTGCCGACGCACGTTTCCGGGTTCTGTTCCAGGGCCAGATCATCGAAGTGTACGTCACGCACACGGAACTCACGCTGGTATCCCGTTCACGCGAAACTCACTCTGTGAGCGTGTACGTCAACGGCGAGTCGCACACTCTGGAAGGTGGCGCGCGCCTGACGTTCCAGTTGTAAGGAAGCGCGCGCTGATGCGCTTTACTCCGCGTTTCGCCGTGCTTCCTCGCGCGCTTTGCGCCGCGCCTCCCGCGTCTCTTCAGCGCGTTGCCGGAACTCAGCGAGAGCTGCTAACGCCTCGGGCGAACCAGGGAGCAACGGGGCCGGCTGGTCAACGGGCGGGTGGCTGTGCACCGGGTTTCCCTCCGCCACAACGAACGTGACGGTCCGGCCGGCGTCGTGAGTAATCGACACGTGGATTGTCTCGCCGCCCATGTCGCGGAAGTGTTGAAGAACCCAACCTGAAAGCCGGAAACTGGGCGCACCCGTAAACGCTGACACGATTTCAGCTTCGTGCCACGGAATGATCTCTGGCAACTGCAGGGCCTTCACCAGGGCCTCTTTAGCTGAAAAGCGGGCGGCCAAAGACTCAGGGGTACGCCGCTTACCGTTCTTCTTTAACTGCTCAGCAGGTGTGAGGAGCCGGTCAAGCAGTTCCGGAACGCGTTCAATGTGTTCACGGAACCGCTCGACATCAGCAATGTCGACTCCAATCCCAATAATGGCCACGGTTACGAGTCAGCCCTGAATTCGTTGCGATTTATTCGACCGTGACTGACTTGGCCAGGTTACGCGGCTGGTCGACGTCCAAGCCCTTGGCAGAGGCCAGTTCCATCGCGAAGATCTGCAACGGGATCGTGGTCAGAAGTGGCGCCAGCAACGTAGGCGTTGCAGGCACGTAGATCACTTCGGATGCGAACTGTTCGACCGCAGTGTCGCCTTCTTCTGCGATCACGATCGTGTTGGCACCACGCGCGCGGACTTCATGGATGTTGGAAACCACTTTGTCGTGCAACGAGTAACGCGATGCACGGCTTGGCACCACAATGAACACCGGCTGGCCTTCGTCGATCAGCGCGATAGGGCCGTGCTTGAGTTCACCGGCGGCGAAACCTTCTGCGTGAATGTAGGCGAGCTCCTTGAGTTTAAGCGCGCCTTCCATGGCGACGGGGTAGCCTACGTGACGCCCCAAGAAGAGGACAGAGGTGGTGTCCCGCATGGATTGTGCAAGGTCGAGTACCTGCTGTTTGCTTTCGTCCAGAAGCCGTTCGATCTTGCTAGGCATCTGTTCAAGTTCGTCCAGGATGACCTTGATTTCGTCCTGGTACTTGTTGCCACGTAGCTGTGCCAAGTACAGACCCAACAGGTAGCATGCGACGATCTGCGCCAAGAACGCCTTCGTGGACGCAACCGCGATTTCTGGGCCAGCGTGGGTGTAGAGCACGCCGTCGGATTCGCGCGGAATGGTGGAACCGTAGGTGTTGCAAATAGCGATCACCTTGGCACCCTGTTCGCGGGCGTGGCGCACGGCCATGAGTGTGTCCATGGTTTCACCCGACTGGCTGATCGCCACCACCAAGGTCTTCTCAGTGACCACCGGGTCCCGGTAACGGAACTCGTGAGCCAGTTCGACCTCGGTAGGGATACGGCACCAGTGCTCAATTGCGTAGCGGGCAACCTGACCTGCATAGGCAGCAGTCCCACATGCGATCACAACAATCTTGTCGATGCTCTTGAGCACCGATTCGTCAATGTTCATCTCTGACAACTGCAGGTTGCCGTTTTGGTCCATGCGACCCAACAGAGTGTCAGCAACAGCCTGGGGCTGGTCATGGATTTCTTTGTCCATGAACGATGCGAAGCCGCCCTTTTCAGCGGTCGCTGGGTCCCAGTCAACCGTGTACGACTTGCCTTCGACCGGGTTGTTGTCCCTGTCAATGATGTCGACTGAATCCGGTGTGATGGTCACGATCTGGTCTTGACCAATTTCAACTGCATCGCGCGTGTAGTCAATAAACGCTGCGACGTCTGAGCCAAGGAAGTTTTCGCCGTCACCCAGACCAATGACAAGTGGGCTGTTGCGGCGTGCAGCCACAACCGTGTCCGGAAGATCCTGGTGAATAGCCAGGAGTGTGAACGCACCTTCAAGCTGAGTTGCAGTAATGCGCATGGCTTCGGTCAGGTTGCCGGTTTCCCGGTAGTTCTTGGCCAGCTGCTGAGCGGCAACTTCCGTGTCGGTTTCGGATGCAAACTGAGCGCCATCAGCTTCGAGACGTTCTTTCAGGGGCGCAAAGTTCTCAATGATTCCGTTGTGAATGAGCGCCAACTTGCCGTCATCGGCCAGGTGAGGGTGAGCGTTTTGGTCGGTGGGGCCACCGTGGGTAGCCCAACGAGTGTGACCAATTCCTGTCGTGGCGTCCGGAATCTGGTGAGTCTCCAACGCGTCCTTGAGGTTAGACAACTTACCGGACTTCTTCTCACTGAAAAGTGGCTGGCCAGGGGTTGCAAGCGCTACACCGGCGGAGTCGTAACCGCGGTATTCCATGCGCTTGAGACCACCCATGACTACGTCGATAGCTGAATGGTCGCGACCTGCTGTTGCCTGCTCAGACCCGCCTGCAGACTGGGCACGAGAAGTTGAAACATATCCCACAATTCCACACATGGGACCAATCGTACCGACTGCCTAGCCAAGCGAGAAATACAGGACGAACAAAAGATACATTCACTTTTCGCTGCTGATACGCCCGTTGTGACACTGAAAGTAGAAGGGCGTGGGAAAAGTGGGACAATGTGGCCTATGAATGCGCTCAACAACCTTGATCCCGCACGGCGCCTGGCCGGTTTGCGACCAGATTCGGACTCACTGCCGTCGCCCTACTGGCTCTTCGATCGAGAGTCGTGGGCAGCGCTTGCGGAAACCACATCCTCACCACTGACGGAAAAGGAAATTGAGCGACTGCGCGGTTTGGGTGAGCGAATCGACCTAGACGAAGTTCGCTCCATTTATCTTCCGCTGTCCGAACTGCTGAGTGTGTACGTTGCCGCGCGGGGTAACAAGTATCAGATGACGCGCGAGTTTTTCACCCCGTTACGTGAAAAAGGCAAGGACGTCACACCTAAGCGCACTCCTTTTGTTATTGGTGTTGCGGGTTCTGTTGCGGTTGGTAAATCAACGACGGCACGCCTTCTGCGTGAAATGTTGTCGAGGTGGCCAGACACCCCACGGGTCGAACTCATCACGACTGATGGGTTCTTGTTCCCAAACGCGGAGCTTGAGCGCCGTGGGATCGCTGATCGGAAGGGCTTTCCGGAATCCTATGACCGCAGGCGTTTGTTGCGGTTCTTGGCGAAGATTAAGGCGGGTGCACCAGAGGCGCGCGCTCCTGTGTATTCCCACCACACGTACGACATTATTGATGGCGCCGAGGTGACGGTCCGCTCCCCCGATGTTGTGATCGTTGAGGGGTTGAATGTTCTCCAGGCTCCGCGTCCGCGCCCTGACGGCCGCATTGGCGTGGCCGTGAGTGACTATTTTGATTTCTCCGTTTACGTGGATGCCAACACGAGTGATATTCGCGAGTGGTACATTCGCCGCTTTTTGCGCCTGCAGGAAGGCGCGTTTTCCCGTCCTGACTCGTACTTTCACAAGTATTCGCAGTTGACGCGAGAGGAAGCGGTGACGTTGGCGGGAGAAATTTGGGACTCAATTAACGCGCCTAACTTGTCGCAAAATGTTCTTCCTAGCCGAGGTCGTGCGGACTTGATTCTGAAAAAGGCAAGTAACCACAAGGTGAAGAGCATCCAGTTACGGAAGCTGTGAGTGTGGTGGCTTAAGGGTTCTACATGTCGAACATTTCACCGCATATGGTGTTGCGGCGTGCCACGGCCGCGCAAAAGTACGGTGGTAAGTCACAGTCGGTGAGTTGGTCAACGGTGGGCAGGATTTTTACCTTTGCCCGTCGTCATCGCGCTCGCATGGTGGCCTACGTTTTGCTTTCAGCTTTGGCCGCGCTGTTGGGTGTCATCACGCCAATTCTGTCTGGCCGGGTTGTCAATGCGATCACTGACGGCGGGCCGGTGTCCACGATTGTGTGGCTTGCAGTGGCCATGGGTGTGATTGCTCTTTTGGATGCCGCGCTGTCCTTGATCAACCGGTGGTTTTCGGCGCAGGTGGGCGAAGGGCTCATTTTTGACTTGCGCACTGCTGTGTTCGACCACGTGCAGACCATGCCGGTGGCATTTTTCAACCGCACGCGCACTGGGGCCTTGATTTCTCGTTTGAGTACCGATGTCATGGGGGCTCAGCGCGCGTTTGCGAACACGTTGCCGTCGGTTGCGTCGAATCTTGTGGCTCTTGTGCTCACGCTGGGTGTCATGTTTGCGTATTCGTGGCAGGTCACGGTTTTGTCGCTGGTTTTGCTCCCTATTTACCTACTGCCCGCTCGTCTGTTGGCGTCAAAGTTGGCAAAACTCCAGTTCGAGGCGTCTGATCTCAACGCGGCGATGTCCACCCGCATGACTGAACGTTTTAATGCAGGTGGCGCCACGCTGGTGAAGCTTTTTGGTTCGCCTGAACGTGAGTCTGCCCAATTTGCACAGCGCGCTGACCGCGTCCGCGCAATTGGGGTTCGGACCGCCATGTTGCAGACCACGTTCGTGACGGCTCTGACCTTGGTGTCGGCTTTGGCTCTTGCACTGGTGTACGGTTTGGGAGGTTTCGAGGCGGTGCAGGGTCACCTCAACGCGGGCATGGTGGTCACCTTGGCGATGCTTCTCACCCGCCTTTACGCACCGTTGACCATGCTTGCGAACGCACGAATGGACTTTGTGAGCGCTGTTGTGAGCTTTGAGCGCATCTTTGAGATTTTAGACCTCAAGCCCATCATCACTGAGCCTGCGCACCCGCGTGCTTTGCCATCAGGTGCGTTGTCAGTGGAGTTTGATGACGTACGTTTCACCTACCCCACTTCTGCGGAGGTGTCGCTTGCGTCTTTGGAAGACGTGGCGGTGTTGGATACGCGGGAGTACGCCGAGGTGTTGCACGGCATTTCGTTCACGGTGCCTGCCGGGTCAACAGTTGCGCTCGTGGGGTCGTCTGGGGCTGGTAAGTCGACGATTGCGTCTTTGGTTCCGCGTTTGTACGACCCCACTTCAGGGTGCGTGCGCTTGGGCGGTATTGATGCCCGTGACCTTGCGTTTGCGGATCTCAAGGCAGGCGTGGGCATGGTGACGCAGGATGGGCATTTGTTTCACGATTCGATTCGGGAAAACCTGTTGCTTGCCAAGCCGAATGCCACTGACGAGGAAATCAATTCCGCTTTGCGCCGTGCCCGCATGGACCGTGTTGTCGAAGCTTTGCCTGATGGAGTTGACACGGTGATTGGGGAACGCGGGTACCGGCTCTCCGGTGGTGAACGGCAACGGTTAACGATTGCGCGTTTGCTCCTGGCGGCTCCTCCGATTGTGGTGTTAGACGAGGCGACCAGCGCTTTGGATTCCACGAACGAGGTGGCAGTCCAGCAGGCGTTGAACGAGGCGATGACCGGCCGCACGGCTATTGTGATCGCTCACCGGTTGTCGACGGTGCGTTCGGCGTCGCAGATTTTGGTGATAGAAGGTGGGCGCATTGTGGAGCGCGGTGCGCACTCCGAACTGCTGTCTGCCGGTGGCCGGTACGCCGAACTCTACGAGACCCAGTTTGCGGACCAGGAAACTACGTGAAAGCTTTGTGCATCAGCCTGTTACGCCCTCTAAGGTTGCGCCGTTTACGTTTTCTTGCCAGCTGACCCAGGTTCACTAATCAGGCGGCTCATGGGTCGCATTGCCACTGCAAAAAGTGGCCCAGCAATGAGGCCAACCAGAAGGGCGAGCGCCCCTACATACATGGCGTTGGTAAGCCACATGACTGTGAGCATGTACATGATGACGGCTGGCCCTACCGCGACGAACAGAGCTGTGAGTGCCAGCCATTTTGCGCTACCGGGCGTGCGTGCCACGGGGTGCCCACGGTAGTTCGCGCGCACGAACCCAAAAATGAAAGCGAGGCCTGATGCGATTGCCCCTACTACCAGCACCGAGGTGGTTAACCTGCTGAAGACGAACAGTAGGCCGTCGTGCGTGGCAGGGCGAAGTGCCAGGGACACGGCCGAGGTGATGAGCGTGGCAACGGCAGTTGCCCCGGACGCCGCGATGGCAGTCGCGAACTTGGGCGTCATTTACAGTGCCAGCTGCGTCTTGACGACATCGGCCAGGCGCTGCGCCTGCTGTTGTGCGACTTCTTCGCTTTCGGCTTCTACCATGACGCGAATGACCGGTTCCGTACCGGAAGCTCGAAGGAGTACTCGCCCAGTTGTTCCCAGTTCCTTTTCTACTGCCGTGACTTCAGCAGCGACTGCAGGGTCTGCAGTACGGCTCTTGTCAACGTCTTTCACGTTGATGAGAACTTGAGGCAGGTTCGGGATTTCTGCTGCAAGGTCGGCAAGCGTCCGTTTTGACGTAGCCATGCGGTGCATGAGGTGAAGCGCCGTTTGGACTCCGTCACCGGTGGAACCGTGATCAAGCATGAGGATGTGCCCGGACTGTTCGCCACCCAGGGAGTATCCGTCGGCCTTCATGCGTTCAAGAACGTACCGGTCGCCCACGGCGGTCTGTACCGTATCAATGCCATAGCGTTCCATAGCGAGGCGCAGGCCCAGGTTACTCATCACCGTTGTCACCAGAGTGTCGTGTGCGAGTACCCCGTCTTCTTTCAGGCCAATCGCCAGGATTCCCATGATCTGGTCACCGTTGACTTCGCGTCCACGCGCATCCACGGCCAAGCACCTGTCAGCGTCCCCATCGAATGCCACACCTAGGTCAGCGGATTGTTCGATGACCGCACGCTGGAGGTTGTCGATGTGAGTGGAGCCAACTCCGTCGTTGATGTTCAGTCCCGTTGGTTCTGCGGCGGTCACAATGACCTCGGCCCCTGCTTGACGCAGGGCCGCTGGGCCCACAACGGAGGCTGCTCCGTGGGCACAGTCAACAACAACCGTGAGTCCCTTCAGAGGTGTCACTTTTTCGCCCAGACCGGCGACCAGGTGTTCGGTAAATTCATCGGCGGCAGCCGGGTAACGCTGGATACGCCCAACGGCTTCGGCGGTGGGACGATCCCAATTCACGTCAACGAGAGCGGTGATCTCATCTTCGATCGCGTCATCAAGTTTGGTTCCACCTGGACCAAAGAACTTAATGCCGTTGTCTGGCATGGGGTTGTGAGAAGCAGAAAGAACCACGCCGAACTCAGCACCCGTGGCTTTCACTGCATAAGCGACACCGGGAGTTGGGAGCACGCCTGCGTCCCACACGTCGACGCCAGTTGAGGCGATCCCCGCCGCTACTGCAGCTGACAGAAAGTCTCCACTGATTCGGGTGTCACGTCCGACGATTGCACGCGGGCGGTGGTTCCCAGCTTGTTCAGGCTTTGCCAGCACCCGGCTCGCTGCAACCGATAATTGGAGAGCCAACCGGCCTGTGATGTCTCGGTTGGCGAGTCCGCGCACTCCGTCGGTTCCAAACAGACGACCCATGAGTCTCACTTTCACATCTACTGCAATTTGTTCAAGTGTAGCCAGAGGCACTGACACAGTTACTGTGCCCCGAATCCAGCTCTTACACGTAACGGAACTTTACCCAACCGATACCACTTTTGAAACAAAAACTAGATGACACGGTGCAATAGTGAAATCAACCACTCGCATGTCCGCGAGGCTAAAGAAAGAGGCACCATGGACAAGTCATACGTTCTCACATCACTGACAACACTCTTCTCAACAACATCACTCGCGCTCTATTGCGCCGTGTTGTTCTTTCCACAAGAACCGGCAAACCCTATTGTCAACGGCTTTGGTATTGGCCTTCTGGTTCTCATCCCCGGGATTATCGCATGTGTTCCGTATCTTTTTCACCTCACGCACTCCCTGCACCGGCTGACGTGGGCTGGTAGCAGCCTGCTTGCGCTTGTAGCCGTGGGCTTGTTCACACTCATCATCGACGCTGAATCTGACCTGTGGTTGTTCTTCGTTGGTCAGGCTTTTGTCCTCGGTGGCTATGCCTTGACACTTGCGCTTGAGCAGCGCTCGGAACGTGAACGGCGTATCACCCTGATTGTCGTCCGCGTGCTGGGAGTCCTTGCTATTGTCCTACCCACAATTGGGGCGTTATCAATTTCGATGTCCGACGGCTTCCAGATCTCTGCTTTCATCATGCCCACGTTGCTCCTGGCGTGCGCCGCGTGCTTTGGACTCAACGCGCGCATCAACGGTTTCCCGGTGGGCTATGCGCTGCCCATAGTCATAGGTGTTATAGCGATTCTGAGCTTGGCGGTCGTTGAGAGTTTCATTGTTTTGGGAGTCTGGACACTAGGAACAATGTGCGTGTCCGCGGGAATGGTTGCCCTGGCTATCGACAGCTCACTCCCCCAGGCGACACACAACTCAAAGCATGAGGAACCTCGGGCCCCTAAACCGAAAACGCCGCAAACTTCTGGTTCAGCATCTGCCTAACCATCCTGCCCAGCGTGAGCCAATCACCCTCACCACTCCCACAAACACGTGTGGCCCCGGTAAATACCGGGGCCACATGCGCATAACACGTATTAACGCTTCGAGAACTGAGGTGCCTTACGTGCCTTCTTCAGACCAGCCTTCTTACGCTCAGGTACGCGAGCGTCACGGGTCAGGAATCCAGCCTTCTTCAGTTCTGGGCGGTTGTTTTCGCGGTCAATCTCGTTGAGCGAACGAGCAATTCCCAGACGAACAGCACCAGCCTGACCGGAAGGTCCTCCACCCTGCAGGCGGACGAACACGTCAAAACGTCCCTCCAGGTCCAGCAGGCGGAACGGTTCGTTCACCAGCTGCTGGTGGAGCTTGTTCGGGAAATAGGTTGCAAGGTCGCGACCGTTGATGTTCCATTCACCGGAGCCAGGAACCAAACGCACGCGAGCAATTGCCTGCTTGCGACGTCCAACTCCAGCACCTGGAGCAGTGAGCGACTGCCCACGGCCACCGGTTGCGGCTTCGCCCTGACCAGCAGGGGTTTCGGTTGAGTATTCAGTCAGTTCGACTTCTTCGTTGATGTTTTCAGCCATGATTCTCCTGTCAGTGCCCGGGGCGCTTACTGCGCAACCTGGCTGATTTCGTAGGTCTGCGGGTTGTGTGATGCGTGTGGGTGTTCAGGACCCGCGTACACCTTCAACTTGCGCATTTGTTCACGGCCGAGGCGGTTCTTCGGAACCATACCTGCAACGGCTTTTTCAACTGCCAGAACAGGCTTGGTAGCCAGCAGTTCTGCATAGTTCACGCTCTTGATTCCGCCAGGGTAGTTGGAGTGGCGGTATGCGCGCTTCTGTTCCAGCTTGGCGCCGGTCAGAGCAACTTTTTCAGCGTTGATGATGATCACGTAGTCGCCCGTGTCAACGTGTGGGGCAAATGTCACCTTGTGCTTGCCGCGAAGCAGACGAGCTGCCTGCGAAGCAAGTCGACCAAGTACGACGTCAGTGGCATCAATGACGTGCCACTGGCGCTCGATGTCGCCGGGCTTCGGAGTATAGGTACGCAAGTGTAGCCTTCTTTTCGTCTCTAGTGTGTGCGGCACCGCGCGTGTTCTCAAAGGTCGTGATCTTTGGAGATCGCCAGTGCAGTTCTGTCATGTTGTACGAAGAGCACCTTCGCCTCAACCTGCAACGCGACTAGAGGTTTTGTGGCATGTGCATTGACGTACGCAACGACTACCTAATCTAATGCATTCGACCCCTCCCAGGCAAATGCTTGGGAGGGGTCGAAGCGTGGCTTCGCTCACGGGGTGGGTGGAGTCACCTTCGCCGAGGTGTCACTCACCTGTGTGCGGTTAGTTGCGACGGACGCGAGTAAGTCCGACTGCCGCTGCACCAACGGCCAGCAATGCGATTCCAGCGGCGATCATGCCAGCGGTTTCGGTACCGGTGCGAGGCAGTGGCTTGCCGTCACCGGCGTCCGTGTCCTTGCCCTTGTCAGAGCCGTCTGTGCCCTTGTCCGAGCCGTCTTTGTCGGAACCGCCCTTGTCCTTACCTTTGTCGTCCTGTCCACCTTCACCAGGTGTCGCTTCATCAGAGTCGTCGCCAGGCTTTCCTTCGTCAGAGTCATCGCCAGGCTTTCCTTCGTCGGAGTCGTCCCCAGGCTTGTCTTCTGAGACGAATCCAACCTTGGTTTCACGCAAGATTGGAAGTGGGTTGTTGTCCCACCACTTCGCGGCTGGGTCAGCGATCAGGGTGGTGTTGAACTCTTTAGCACCGTCGGTCTTGTCGGAGTTGCGCACCAGACGGAACTTCACCTGCGTTTCGCCAGCCTTGACCTTGTCGACACGAACCGTGTTTTCGGTTCCTTCAATAACCTTTGCGTCTTCCCATTCAACGTCGTAGCCCTTTGGTGCTTCAACGGTAAAGAGAAGGTTTTCTGCTTCGACCTTTGAGTCGATCTGGAGGTAGAAGTTGTTCTTCCTGGTGTCAGGTGTGTGAACCTCGGCAGTGGCGTCTCCGCTACCCAGAATGTCTTTCGCGAAGTCAGCCTGGCGTTCCTTCTTGTCTGGTGACACTGGCGAGTTCTCTTCGAAGTACTTCTGCCAGATTTCGAAGTCGGTGAGACCCGACTGTTCGAATGTGCCCTTTGCGAACGCTCCGAAGTTGTCACCACCGTTTGCCAAGAATGACAGGGTAGCTACACGGTATTCCTTTGCAGGGTCAATGTCTTCTCCGTTGACCTTGACTGACTTAACCCGCTTGGCTGGGTCTTCAGCACTGGAGTCGTAGACAACACTCAGTTCTTTTGAGATACCGAGGTGCAGGAATGGGCGCGATGCTTCAGCCGGCTGCCACTGCTGAGCGAAGAGCTCGATGACGTCTTCACCCTTCATAGTGACAACACCGTGGTCGTTAGCGAACGGAAGAACCTGGTTGAGTTCACCGTCGGTGACAACACCTTCGGCCTCTTCACCGAACTGGTCATCCATCTTCAAGTCGGTACGCAGACCACCTGGGTTGGTGATACCGAAGTCAGCTTCTTCAAGGTTAGAGTACGTGACACCTTCCTTCAGAGCGTCTGCAACCAGGTTCCCCAGGGTGCTTTCTGCGCCACGGTCTTCCGAACCGTCTTCTTTGAATGCACGCGTGATATCTTCGGTGATTTCGCCGGCTTTAACCGATCCAGCTTCCTGCGCTTTAGCCTCCGCGTCATCGATGATCTTCTTAACGTCTGCAGGCACGTTGTCCTTGTAGCCGGTCACCTTTCCGCGGCCGTCACGTTCGGTTCCAACGCCCTCGACTTCAATCAGGTCGGAGGACTTGACGGTCCAGTCGCCGTTTCCTTCTGAGGTGAGACGGACGTCAGCAAGAGAGTCACCGTAGTTACCAGCCTGAACCACTGGACGTGTGCGGTCGGTTCCTGGAATCTTGGCTTCCAGGTTCATCTTGATGTGTGAGTGGCCAAAGAACATCGCGTCGATAGAAGCGTCAGCTTTTTCTACCAAGGACGCGAATTCGTCGTTTGAACCGGTAGCTTCTTCGATGCTGCCAGCAGACGAAGGCCCGGCGTGTGCTTCCAGGATTGTAATGTCAGGCTTTTCGTCTGAAGCTTCGAGTTCCTGGGCCGCCTTGTTTACTGCCTTGACAGGGTCGATGAAGTCGATCGCCTTGATACCACTTGGGGATACCAGAGTCTTGGTGTCCTTTGTGACGACACCAATGACTGCGACCTTGATGCCGTTGACGTCGTACGTGGTGTACGCGGGGAACGCTGGTTCGTCAGTTCCCTTCTTCACAACGTTGGCACCCAGGTGTTCGAAGTTGGTGTCGCGTGACTTGATGTCGTCGAACCCGCGGTCGAATTCGTGGTTACCTACGGCCGATGCGTCTAGCCCAAGTGCGTCGAGGTACTCAAGGGTGGGGTTGTCCTGCTGTGACGACGATGCGTAGGTGGATGCACCAATGTTGTCACCAGCGGACAGGAATGTGGAGTTTTCCTGGCGGTTGTCAGTAACGGCGCCCGCAAGGTCGGCGCCAACGCCGGATCCGATGCGTCCGTGGAAGTCTGTAATGTTCAGGATCTGGAATTCGGTGCCTTCGTCGGCTGCACCGAATGCTGGGAGCGCTCCAAGTGGCGACACGACAGCGAGTGCTGACACAGCCGCAAAAGCGCGGGTTGTTCGCTTCATAATGTCCTCATCAAGGGAGTGAAATTAACAAATGCTCTCAATGTCTATCAGCGCAGCGTGAACTTGAGGTAAACCAGAGCAATAACTGAGTAAATTATGTGAGCCGAGCGCAAAATCTCACGACCGTGACTCAGCGCCCGTTCACCGCCCAATTCCGCACTACTCAGCGTCCCTCCGCGCGCGGGTTTGCTGATTGCGCACAGCCCACTCACCAGGTTCGGGATATCCCACGCCTTCCAAAACTAATCCGTGCGCTGGGAAGACAAACATCGGGAAGTCGGAACCACCTCGGCCGGCTTCTTCACACATGTCAGCCAACCTGCCCGGTTCCCACTTACCTTCCCCCACTTTGACGAGCCCACCCACCAGGGCGCGCACCATGTGGTGACAAAAGGCGTCTGCGCGGAAGAAAAGCTCGACCACACCGTTGCCATCGCGCTCCACCCGGAGTTCTTCCAATGTGCGGATTGTTGTCGAACCTTCGCGTGGCTTACAGAATGGCAAGAAGTTGCGTAGGCCGCACACCTGCTGGGCAGCTGCACTCATCGCAGCAACGTCTAACTCCGCCCGGTGCTCCACGGTGAAAGCTGCGGTCAGCGGGTCGGTAAAAGCCTGGGGATCAGCCAGCCGGTAGGTGTAGGAACGCCACAAGGCAGAAAACCGGGCATCAAAATCAGAATGCACAGCCGTCACCCCGTGGATCACAATGTCACTGGCGTCCTGATGGGCAAGCACACCGCGCAACCGGGATGTCAATCCCCGCTCCGGCGTTCGCTGCTCACCCCGCGCCCGAGGTTGCCCCACCAACCGCGGAAAGTCGGTGTGCGGAATGTCCACGTGAACGACCTGTCTGCGCGCGTGCACGCCGGCATCCGTACGGCCGGCCACCGTCACGCGAACGGGGGTGCTGAGGATCCGGGCGAGCGCGGTTTCGAGTTCCCCTTGCACGGTCCGCAGATGAGGTTGGAGCGCCCACCCGTGGAAGTTGGTGCCCACGTACCCCAAGTCGATCCGGAAACGTTGGTGTGGAGGATCCGGTTGGCCTGATTCTTCTGTATTGCGAGCCGTCACTTAGCCGAACACGCTTCCTGGCCGGTAGCCTGTTCCTTTTTCGCGTTCTGGCACTCGCAGCGTGTTGGGCACGTTTTCGGAAAAGTCGTTGGGCGTGTATGCGATGTGGGCGAACTTCCGGTACACGCCCGTCAGTGGTCGGGATACCCACGAGGAACGCATCGTCGAATACTGCGTTACCACCAGGTTGTAGTAGCGCACGGCGGCTGACAGGCGGTGTTCGACCATGAGGAGGTGCTCGTAGAGGTCATGGATCTGGATGCGGCATGTTTCGTCGGTGTCCGTAACGTCGCCTTGCACGCGGGCGGCGCGCGCTAATGTGTCAATGGCCGAGGTGAGTTGGTCTTCCGCTGGCCCTACACTGGCCGTTGTGTCACCTGGGGTGGCAGGTTCTTCCGTACCTACCGACACTGCTTGAGTGAGGGCGGCGGAGAGTTCGCGCCCTGCTTCGTCACACCGTTCAACTGAAGCGCCAGCGACACCGTTACGTTTACTGTCGTTATCCCGGCATGAGCGTGCGAGGCTCACAAATTCTGGCACGAGCGCGTGCCTCTGTTCACGTTGCACATTCACTTGGCGCAGTGCTTCGAGGCACAGGTCGCGAGCAAGTGACAGCTGGTTATTGCGGACAACCAGGCCAATCGCCACACCAGCAACAATGACCAAGACAATCAAGAGGATCGCCAAAGCCCACGTCACTGTCTGCTCCTTTAGTTCAACGACTTTTCAACGGACATGCACGGATATCAACGGCTCCGACCGAGCATCGAGCGCTTCGTTCAGTCGTCACGTTAGTTACCCAGTGGTTAAGTTTACCGTTTAGTTAGCCATTGTTCGTACTGACACCGTTTTCATGTTACTTCACTAGGCTCTAATGCTGGTGTGAGAGTTGCGATTATTGCTGAGTCCTTCTTGCCCCAGACCAACGGCGTGGTCCACACGGTTGTCCGAGTCCTTGAACACTTAGCGGAACGCGGTGACGACGTCATCGTGATCGCTCCTGGAACTCGTCACGACTCCCCCACTGAACTTTCGGGCGCTCGAATTGTTCGAGTGCCCTCTTTTGCGATGCCTAAGTATCGCAAGGTTCGCGTTGCCCCCGGCGGTGTCCCTCGTATCCGTCGCATTTTGGCTGACTACGACCCCGACGTCGTCCACCTAGCCTCCCCGTTCGTCCTTGGATGGCGCGGAGTGCTCGCAGCACAGGACCTGGGCATCCCCTCGGTAGCTGTCTACCAGACTGAAGTACCTGCTTATGCCGCACGCTACGGTCTGCGTGGGGTGGAGAACCTCATGTGGAACCACGTGCGCAACATCCACCAGCACGCATCCCTGACTCTTGCCCCATCGTCGTTCACCATCGACCAGTTGCACAGTCACGGAGTGGCTGATGTGCGTTTGTGGGCCCGAGGTGTTGACTCGACCCGCTTTGACCCCAGCCACCGTTCGGAAGAGTGGCGGGCGCGCATGTCCCCTGCGGGCAAGAAGATCGTTGGTTTTGTGGGACGTCTGGCAGTCGAGAAGCAGGTCGAGGATTTGGTTCGACTGGGCAACATCCCTAACGTTCAGTTGGTCATCGTGGGTGAAGGACCGCAGCGCGCTCGTTTGCAACAACTTCTGCCTGACGCTGTTTTCACTGGCTTTTTGGGCGGTGCCGCCCTGGCACAGGCGGTTGCGAGCTTCGACGTCATGGTGTCCCCCGGTGAGTTTGAAACGTTCTGCCAGACCATCCAGGAGGCAATGGCAAGTGCCGTGCCCGTGGTTGCCCCCGCCCGAGGTGGCCCACTGGATTTGGTCGACCACTCCCGTACCGGGTGGCTGTACACACCTGGCGACCTCACCGCGATGGAAGACCACGTCCGTGACCTGGTGGGCGATGACGCTAAGCGCGCAGCGTTCGGTGAAGCGGCCCGCAAGGTGGTTCTGGGTCGCACGTGGAAGAGCGTGTGCTCACAGCTTGTAGGTCACTACGCCGCAGCGATCGATTCTCCTGCGCCCCAGGTGATTGGCCGGTCGCTCATCGGGGCTCCTCGCTGGGCACAGGACCGCGTCAGCTAATCCAGAATCCCGCGGGCTTCAAGCGCCCGCCCGGTGTCCTGCGCGTACTTCACGGCACCTAACATCACCGGCACGGTGCGTGCGCGAATGTCGTTTTCTAATCCGCGTGCACTGGCGGCATCCTTCGCTGTGTCAGCCAAGTCAGCCAAGTAGGAAACGCTGCGCACCGCAATCGCTGCCGCAAGCGCTGGCACCTGTGGGCGGACACCTATAAACTTCAACGGCTTCACCAACATGCTGAAAAGGTCCAACAGAACAGACAGAGGCGTGGACAGCATGAAGATCTGTGCACCCACCACGCACGTGATCATCACCGTGATGATGCGTGCGGCGTTCCACCAGTCACTCAAGAACACATGGAAGACCACCAACAACACAAAGATCAGCCACATGCGTCGAATGGGTCCCAGAATCTGCCTCAGGCTCATTCTGGCCGTTAATCCAATGATCACCAGCAGCACGATGAGGCCAGCGTTCACAAAGGGATTACGGGCAAGCATCACCACCAGCGTCAACACCGTCAGTGACGCGAACTTCAGGCCCACAGGGGCCGTGTGCAACCACCCACGGCGGGGCGAGCACACACCCAAAAACTGTTGCCGACGCCTCATGCGACACTCGCTCGGTACTCGGCAACGACCTCGGCCGGGGCGCCCTTGCCACACACCTGGCCGCCGTCGATAAACACGCACTCATGCCCGTCCAAAGCGAAGTCCAGGTCGTGGGTAGAAAACACCACCTGAACCCCGCGCCGGTCCACCAGATCACGCAGCGTGCGCCGCAGCAGAAGCGTGTTCTTCAAGTCCAGGAGCGTCGCCGGCTCATCGAGCACCAAAACCTCAGGGTCTACCGCCAACACAGTTGCCAAGGCGACCAACTGGCGTTGCCCGCCAGACAGTTCGTAGACGGAACGGCTGGCCAGGTCTTCTACGCCCAGTTCGGTGAGCATGGCCATCGCCGCCGGTTTGCGTTCAGCCTTGGGCAGGTGGCGCAAGGACAGCTGCACGTCTTCGACCACCGTGGGCATGACAAGCTGGGCCGCGGGGTCGCTGAAGACGAACCCCACTCGCTTGCGTACGTCCTTGAGGTTTTGGGTGACGCTGAGTTCGCCTACGCGAACATCGCCCGAGGTGGGCGTCATCAGACCGTTGATCATCTGAAGGAACGTAGTTTTGCCCGATCCGTTGGGGCCAATGACTGACGTCATTGGCTGTGTCAGCGTGACCGAGGTGGTGTCCAGGAGGACCCTTTCGGGCCCTCCGACTTCGTCGATCGCAACGCGTGCGCCGTCGAAAGTGATCACCGGCGCACCAGCACGGTGGGGAATGCGCGGTGGATCATGAGCGCAATAGCACCGGCGAGGATGTTCTTCACCAAGTCGCCTGGCCAGAACGGGATATCTGCGAGGAAGGCCGCTTCAAGTGGGGCTCCAGCGTTGAGGTGAATACCGAAAGCGCCAATCGGCCACACGATGAGGTAACGAGCGACCAGAGCCGCACCCACAAGAGCCAGCCACAGTTTCACACCGGTCAGTTTCTTCACTGAAATCTGAGCCAACAGACCAATGAGACCAGCAAAGAACGGGAAGGATACCAGGTAGCCCGCGCTGGGGCCGGCGAGAGCACCCAGACCTCCCGAGCCGCCAGCGAACACGGGCAACCCGATCAGGCCCAGCACGATGTACAGACCGGTTGCCGCGAACCCGCGCCATGCTCCCAAGACCATTCCGGTGATGGCGATCGTGAGGGTCTGCACCGTGATCGGAACGCCGACTCCACCAACAGGGATAGGTGGAATGAGCGCAGACACCCAAATGAGGGCAGCGAAAACGGCAATATATGCAACATCCATCCCTACGCTGCGCGGCTGTGGTGCACGGCGTGTTTCAGGCGCGGTGGAAGTAGACACGTAGTTCTCCTTGTACACAGGTTCACCCACCTTGGGTGAAATCTCACCTAGTGTAACTGAACAGTGTTCAGGAGATGCAACTGGGCACTTTGCCCCGCAGGATTACTCCCACTCGATCGTGCCCGGCGGCTTCGACGTGATGTCGAGAACCACACGGTTGATTTCGTCCACTTCGTTGGTGATGCGGTTAGAAATCGTGGAAAGCACATCGTATGGCACGCGAGTCCAGTCAGCCGTCATGGCATCTTCACTGGACACCGGACGCAAAACAACCGGGTGGCCGTAGGTACGGCCGTCGCCCTGCACACCCACCGAACGCACATCGGCAAGGAGCACAACGGGGCACTGCCAAATGCTGTCGTCCATTCCTGCTCGCGTCAGCTCTTCGCGGGCAATTGCGTCTGCTTCACGGAGTACATCGAGGCGGTCACGGGTCACTTCGCCAATAATGCGAATGCCCAAACCAGGGCCTGGGAACGGCTGGCGACCCACAATAACTTCAGGCAAGCCAAGTTCGCGACCAATCGCACGGACTTCGTCTTTAAACAGCGCACGCAGAGGTTCGACTAGCGTGAACTGCAAGTCTTCGGGCAGGCCGCCTACGTTGTGGTGGCTCTTGATGTTGGCGGTGCCAGAGCCACCTCCGGATTCCACCACGTCTGGGTACAGCGTGCCCTGGACCAAAAACTCGATGGGCTCAGCGTCGTTGCGTGACTGGGCAACCAAGTCAGCAGCAGCTGTTTCAAATACGCGAATGAATTCACGCCCAATGATTTTGCGTTTCGTTTCAGGATCCGTGACGCCAGCCAGTTCGTTCAAGAACTGATCGGCGGCGTCAACCGTCACTAGACGCACACCCGTTGAGGCCACATAGTCTTGTTCGACCTGTTTGCGTTCGTCCTTGCGCAACAGACCGTGGTCAACAAAAACGCACGTGAGCTGATCGCCCACTGCTTTTTGAACCAGAGCGGCCGCAACTGCGGAGTCAACGCCACCGGACAGCGCGCAGATCACCTGCTTGTCCCCCACCTGTTGGCGGATCAATTCGACCTGTTCGTCGATGACATTTCCGGCAGTCCACGTTGGTTCGAGACCTGCGATCGAGTGCAGGAAGTTCTCAAGGGTTGCCTGACCATACTCGGAGTGGAGCACTTCCGGGTGCCACTGCACACCGGCGAGCTTGCGTTCAGCACATTCGAACGCAGCAACGGGTGCACCTGGGGTGGATGCGACAACGGTGAACCCTTCAGGGGCTTCAGCCACCGAGTCCGAGTGCGACATCCACACCGTTTGGTTTTCTGGCTGGCCGTCTAGTAGCTGCGAGGACCCTGCCACGGTCAGTGGCGTTGATCCATACTCCCGGGATCCTGTGTGGGCAACTTTGCCACCCAGGTTGTGTGCCATTGACTGGAACCCATAACAGATGCCGAACATGGGAACACCCAGTTCAAACACCTCGGGATCCAAACGGGGAGCCCCTTCAGCGTAGACAGAAGACGGTCCACCAGAAAGCACAATGGCCACTGGATTCCGGTCCACAAAATCTTGAGCAGGAGCAGTGTGCGGGATGACTTCAGAGAACAAGCCGGCTTCACGAACACGGCGTGCGATCAGCTGGGCGTACTGTGCTCCGAAATCCACCACCAGAACGGGGCGCGAAGCAGTGGGAATTGAAGGTTGCATACCGTTATCCTATCGAGCTAACACGGGGAGAATTTAATCTGCTGGCGCAATGACAACAGCTTCGTCTAAACGCCGTTCTACCTCATGGTGTACCTTGCGTTCCCAGATAAACGACATGACGGGAACAACACCGGCAAGAGCCAACACGAGCATCCGGCGTAGCGACCACTTCATAGAGGAGTTCAGCCACCAGCTCGCCACCAAGTACACCACGTAGCACCACCCGTGGCAGATCGCGATCGCGGCTCCTAAGTTGAAGTTTCCAATGAGGAGTGCGGTTGAAGGATCACCACCCATGAGCGGGGTAATGATGTACTTGTAGATCATTTCAAGCGTCAGAATCATCAGCATGGTCCCCGTGATGAGGGCCATGACACGGTAAAAACGTTCCGCATTACGTGCCGAGGTGTAACGTGAGACCGTAAATACGGTTTCCGGGTCATGCGCGTGTTCGTCAAACTCGGGTCGCTGGTCTTGCGGATCCTGCACGGTATGTCCTCTCCAATAGCTAGCGAAGCGCTAGTTGCCCAGGTTCTTTTGGCCTGGCTTTTTTACAACAATGAAGTGCTGGTGCTCGTCTTTTGTTTGCCTGCGGTATTCGTCGCGCAAGAGTCGCCACCAAATATAAAACGCGAATCCAGCAAACACTAGCCATTCCACTGCGTAGAAGGCTGATTGCACATCCAAGCCACCGGATTCTTGCGCATGGAACGTCACGTGTTCGAGTTCGGGCCCTGAGGCTTGAGCACGCTGATCCGGTTCCGGAAACAGCATGGCGCCATACGAATAAACGTCAAAATAATTCACGAGCTGCGCGGTAGAAACCGTGGTTACGACCTTCACACCCACAGAGGGTTCGGGGGCTTCGGTGGGACCAATCCGAGCAACGAGCGTGTGTGTGCCTGACGGAGCCTGCGAGTTACGCGCGGTCGCCTCATCAGCGGTAAACCCACGGACAACAGGGATCGCAACGGGTTTATCTCCGCTGAGCCCGCCTCCCAGTTGCGCGTTATCAACGGTGAACATGGTGACAACCCAGAAGCCAGCTTGCCCGTTCTGGTGACGCCCTTCAACGAGCACTGTGGCTTCAGGAACATAGGATCCACTGACTTCTACCAGACGGTCGGTGTCACGCGAGGGCATGGGAACTTGAGCCGAAACAACCTCATTCAGCGGGGTTTTGTCATCGGCGTACGCACTGGTTTGCACATCGTTCTTGTGTTGCGCGCGGTCTACCTGCCACATGGACAGGAAGACAAAAGCAGTTGCTAAAGCAAGAACAAGAACAAACCTCCCGATCCATCTGGGCGTGAAAGCCAAACGCAACATACAGTGACAGTTCCCTTATAAACCCTCTTAAACGTACGGAGCGACCGTCACGTCGACGCGCTGGAACTCCTTGAGGTCCAAGTACCCGGTGGTCGCCATGGACCGCCGCAGTGCGCCAGCCAGGTTGACCTCGCCCACTGCGGAGTGGCCGGGTCCAAAAAGTAGCTGCTCAAGTGGCGCAACGGTTCCCATCTCTACCCGCCGACCACGCGGCAAGTGCGGGTGGTGAGCTTCGGCTCCCCAGTGGAAACCTTGTCCCGGAGCTTCTTCTGCCCTCGACAAGGTAGAACCGAGCATCACGGCGTCGGCACCCATCGCAAATGCCTTAACAATGTCACCCGATGTGCCCAAACCACCGTCAGCAATCACGTGGACATAGCGCCCACCCGATTCGTCCATGTAGTCTCGGCGAGCTGCGTGAACATCGGCAATCGCGGTAGCCATGGGAACGTGAATTCCCAAAGTACGGCGGGTAGTTGATGCGGCACCGCCACCAAAACCAACGAGAACACCGGCAGCTCCGGTACGCATGAGGTGCAGACTTGCCGTGTAGGTGGCAGCACCACCAACAATGACCGGAACGTCGAGTTCGTAAATGAAGCGTTTGAGGTTGAGCGGTTCAGCTTCGCTTGAGACGTGTTCCGCTGAGACCGTGGTCCCGCGAATCACAAAAAGGTCAACTCCAGCTTCGACCACGGTCTTCCAAAACTCTTGCGTGCGTTGCGGAGTAAGCGCCCCAGCAACTGTCACGCCTGCTTCACGAATCTCTTTTAGCCGCGCCGTAATGAGCTCAGCCTTGACCGGTTCAGAATAGATTTCTTGCATGCGCACGGTCGCCTGGTCTTCTGGAAGCGATGCGATTTCGTCCAGGTACGGCTGTGGGTCTTCGTAGCGAGTCCACAAGCCTTCCAGGTCCAACACACCCAGCCCGCCGAACTTGCCCAATGCAATCGCCGTTGCCGGTGAGACAACCGAATCCATGGGTGCGCCAATGAACGGGAGTTCAAAGTGGTAGGCGTCAATCTGCCATGCCAGCGAAACGTCTTGAGGGTCACGAGTTCGTCGAGCGGGAATCACCGCTACGTCGTCAAGAGAATAGGAGCGACGCCCCCGCTTACCGCGACCAATTTCAACTTCGTTACTCACCCTTTAAGGGTATCGCACGGTCAGTCAAAGAGAACCACCTGTCGAACAGCCTTACCGTCTGCAAGCGTGTCCATGGCGGCGTTGATGTCGTCCAGGCGCACGATTCCAGAAACCAGTTCTTCAACAGGCAGTTTCCCTTCGCGCCACATCTGTTCGTACTGAGGAATGTCACGCGATGGCACCGCGGACCCTAAATACGAGCCCACAACGGTGCGGGCTTCAGCGGTTAAGGTCAACGGGTGAATCTGAGAAATCGCATCCGGAGCAGGCAGTCCCACGGTTACCGTGGTTCCGCCCACGGCTGTGGCTGAATACGCGGTCTCAAACGCTTTCGGGTGCCCCGCTGCTTCGATCACAACGGGGGCTTTCACGCCAGCTTCTGCCACCTCGGCGGGGGTGTACACCTGGGACGCACCCAACTTACGGGCACGCTCCAACTTTTCCGGGTTGGCGTCTACGCCGATCACCTCGCCGGTCCCCACACTCAACGCGGTGAGCAGGGCCGCCATGCCCACACCGCCCAGGCCAACGACCATGATGTCGTCGCCGGGAGCAGGTTTGCCCGCGTTCAGCACGGCGCCTCCCCCGGTGAGAACCGCGCAACCGAGGGGCGCTGCGATCTGGGGCGGGACGTCGGACCCCACCTTGACGATGGACGCGGCATTGACAACAGCGTGGGTGGCGAACACACTCACGCCTAAGTGGTGGTTGATGGGTTCGCCGGGTCGCCCAGCCCGCTGGTCGGTGCTGTCACCGGATTCGCTGAGCCGGCGGATCTCCCCGTCAAACGACAATACGCCCGCATTGTTCGACGCGGTCCCCGGAGTACACGGAAGCTTGCCGTCGGTCGCACAGTTGGCACACTGCCCGCACCGTGGCAAGAACACCGTCACCACGTGATCTCCGGGGGTAAATTCGGTGACGTCTTCGCCCACCTTTTCGACGACCCCGGCGCCTTCGTGCCCAAGAAGCATGGGAAGGGGCCGAGGTCGGTTGCCGTCCACCACTGACAGGTCAGAGTGGCACAGCCCGGCTGCGGTCATTCGGATGAGTACTTCGTGAGGGCCGGGTTCGTCCAGTTCCACTGTCGTGATGTCGATGGGACGGGACTGCGCGTAGGGGCGTTGCGCACGCATTTCGCGTAAGACCGCACCGGTGATTTTCATGAACCCTCCTGACCTGGCAAATCTGCGTTGCACTCATGGTATGCGCAACTCAACGCAAAGTGAGGGGTTCTAGCGAACTATTACTTCACCAGTTCAAAACGTTCCACAACACGTGCGGACGCCCAGAAGTGCAGTTCGTACATGCACGCCTGACGGAAGGTTTTTTCCATCTTTTCGCGTTCTGCGGGGCGCGCGTTTTCCAGTTCGCGTTCCAGAATCTTGACAGCCTCACGTGTGCCAGCGTCGAAGTCTTCTGAGTCGTATTCTTCGATCCACTGCTTGTACGGGTGCGTGGCCATTCCGTCGCCTACCAAACGGGTCAGCACCTTGCCCACGTGGGCGTATACCCAGAAGCATGGGAGAACGCCGGCCACACCCACCTCGTACGGTTCGGTCGTGGCTGTTGCCATGAGGAATGACACGTATCCCAAGGTTGTAGGTGAAGCGACTGGTTTGCCGTTTTCGTCGTTGAGTTCGGCAATGTGGTGTGAGAATTCATCGGACGCCAGCAGGGCTTCGTGCATTTCGTTTTCTACTGCAACGGCGGTTCCCGCCGAGGTCGCCCAGAACCGCATGTCGTCATTGTTATGGGCTCGGTGCCCCAGCAGAAGCATGGTGCGTGCGTACCCGTCTAGGTAGATTTCGTCCTGGATGAGGTAGTTGGTGAACGCGCGTGCGTCCAGGTCACCGGCTGCGAGTTCCTGCAGGTACGTGAGGTTTTCGGTTGCGGTGATGATGTCGTCGCAGGAGTCCCACAGGGCTTGCGTGTGGGGGCCGGCAACGTAAAGGTTACGTAGTTCACTACCAATTTCGGCGGCCGAGGTCGTCGCAGTCATGAGTGTTCCTTTCAGTGGGGTGGGTTGGAGAGGGCTATGGGTGGAGCTTCACGGCGTTGGGATGGTGACCATGTGGTCGACGGGGCCGTGGGCCCCGTGGAGGTCGAGCGACAGTGTCCAGTCTTTGCCGGATTCCAACGCGCGGGCGAGGTAGTCAAGGGCCGTCCCGACGACCTCGGGAACATCCAGGGTTCCTTCCAACGCCTGCCGGGCAGCGAGCGCGGTGATCGCAGCCGAGAGCGTGCACCCGGTTCCGTGGGTGTTGGGGGTGGTGATGCGCTGGTGGCGGTATTCGGTGAGGGTGACGTCGGTGCCGTCGTTGAGCGCCAGCACGTCGAGGACTTCATCACCTTCGCCGTGACCGCCTTTCACGAGCACACCGCGAGCGCCACGTTCGATCAGTTCGCGTGCCTGGTAGCGCATGGTGTCGAGGTCGTGGGCGGGTTCAACGTCGTCACCTAAGAGAAGCGCGGCCTCAGGAAGGTTGGGCGTGATGACATGGGCGGCGGGCACCATAAGCGTGCGCACGGCATCCACGGCGTCTTCTTCGAGCAGGCGGTGCCCGGAGGTGGCCACCATGACAGGGTCAACGACCAGGAAGCCCAGACCACCTCGGCCGGCGCGTTCTGCAACCATTTCCACGAGCTGCCGCGTGCCCAGCATCCCAGTTTTGGTCGCGTCCACGGGCATGTCCGTCAGCACCGAGTCAAACTGGTCAGACACGAAGTCGGTGTCAATCCCGTACACGCGGGAGACTCCGTGCGTGTTTTGGGCGACCAGCGCGGTAATCACCGAAGTTCCGTATGCGCGCAGGGCCGTGAAGGTTTTTAAGTCGGCATGGACACCTGCTCCACCGGAGGGGTCGGTTCCCGCGATACTCAACGCGACAGGGGGTCGTGACATGTCGATCTCCTTATCGTGTGGGGTGGTTGGTTTGGGTTCCCCCACAAGGGTCAGTTGCGAAATGCGTCGTAGATTTTTTGCGCTTCGGCTTGTGGGTCTGTGGCAAGGCAGATTGCTGATACCACGCACACTCCCGCGACCGAGGTGTCCTTGAGTTGCGCTGCCCGTTCCGCGTTGATTCCGCCAATGGCAAAGACAGGAATCGCCGAGGTGGCTGTGAGGTTCTTGAGCGTGTCGATTCCGAGTCCAGCTGGGGCGCCTTCTTTGGTTGCGGTGTCCCAAACGGGACCCACGCCCAGAAGGTCCACTCCCCCGTTTCCGAAGTCGCCGTGCGTGCGGGCGACTTCAATTTCTTCCGGAGTGTTGGCTGACAGGCCTATCAGTGGCGTGTTGCCGATGAGTTCGCGGACACGTGGCACGCTCGTGTCGTCTTGTCCCACGTGGACGTGGATGTCGTGGCCGTCGTTGATGAGGCTGGCTGCGACGTCGACGCGGTCGTTTACAAAAACAGGCACGGGGCGCGTGATGTTGTAAGCGCTCCGGGCGTTCTCGACGGCTTCGAGAACGCCCAACGTGAGTTGAGCGAACGTGTCGTCGGTGGCGTGCTTGTCGCGCACTTGCACGATTCCGGCGCCTCCGGCTACTGCAAGCTCAACCGTTTGCGCCACCGTGCGTCCCGCCTGTTCGCACATTTTGGTGTCGGTGATGAAGTACAGGGACGCGTCGATGTCGCTCAAACGCGGGTTGGTCACAGTTCCTCCGTGGTCACGTTGATTTCGCTCAGATCAGTTTCGGTAACTGCGTGGAGCTGGTCGAGGAAGTGGACTTTGAAGCTACCTGGCCCGTCTGCCAGTTCGTGTGCGCGCAGACCGGCTGCCGCGAAGTGTGCGTGCGCGGTCACGGTGGCTTGGTGGTAGCGGGTGAGTTTTTCTTCCGTGGTAGCTGATTCGCCGAGGAGGTGGTGGGCTGTTCCTGCGTACCCTGCTACGAGCGCGCCCAGGGAGCAACCGGTTCCAACGACGAGTGGCATGTAGGCGGATCCACCTTCTACGTGGCTGACATAGGTGGTGCCGTCGATTGCGGTGACGATCGCGTCGGTGGGGCCAGAGATCGCGACAACAGAACCGTATTCGTTGCTGATCTTACTCGCGGCAGGCAAAGCCGATTCGACGTCGTCAACTGCTTCGATACCTCGGGCACCCTGACCCATTCCGGCGAGTCCCGCCACCTCTGAGGCGTTTCCGCGCACCACGGTTGGGCGTTCGCTTAAAGCCCGGAAAACCCGGGCGGTTCGGAACGGAGCCACTCCCAGACCAACCGGGTCTAACACCCAGGTGGTTCCGTCCTCGGTGCGCTGTTGCACGGCAGCGTCAATGGACAAGTACGTGTGCGAGCTGGGGGTCCCAAAGTTCACAGACACACCATTGGCGACCTTGGCGAATGCGGCTGCGTCAGCTTCGTGGTCAACCATGGCCGGCGAGGCGCCGGATGCGAGCAGAATGTTCGCGGCAACTTCTTGCACCACGGTGTTGGTGATGCATTGCACCAGGGGCGTGAGTTCACGCATGTGAGTGAGAAACGCAGGAGTGAATTCTGGAGCGTTTCCGGTACGGCTTTCAGATACAGATGTCATGCTGACTTCCCTTCGCAGGTCTTAACCAAACAGGTTCACGGGTATGATCTCAGCCTTTAGCGGCACCCCGAGTCTGCATCACACTGTACATGTGCTGTGTGAGTTTTGCTAACCGTCTTTAGCGCGACTGGTAGTTAGGCGCTTCCACCGTCATTTGAATGTCGTGTGGGTGGCTTTCTTTCAGTCCCGCAGCCGTCAGGCGCACAAAACGTCCTTGCGCTTTGAGTTCAGGGATGGTGCGCGCTCCCACGTAGAACATGGTTTGACGCAGTCCACCCGTGAGCTGGTAGGCAACGTTCTTGAGTTCACCACGGTAGGCGACCCGGCCTTCGACACCTTCTGGGATGAGGTCGGTGTCGGTGGCGACATCGGCCTGGAAGTAGCGGTCCTTGGAGTACGAGCGGCCCTTGCGTGGCGCCATGGCACCCAAAGAGCCCATGCCACGGTATGTCTTGTACTGCTTACCGTTGACCAAGAGCAATTCACCGGGAGCTTCTTTACATCCAGCCAAAAGGCTACCCAGCATCACTGAGTCCGCACCTGCAACAAGGGCTTTTCCGATGTCACCGGAGTACTGGAGACCACCGTCTCCGATCACTGGAATGCCAGCTTCGCGTGCAGCCTGGTAGGCCAAGTGAATCGCGGTGACCTGTGGGACACCCACACCAGCGACGATTCGAGTGGTGCAGATTGACCCTGGCCCAACGCCCACCTTGATGGCGTCAGCACCTGCGTCGATGAGCGCTTGGGCGCCTTCGCGGGTGGCGACGTTTCCACCAATGACTTGGACGTGAGAGAAAGCCGGGTCTTTTTTGAGGGTCTTGATCATGTCGGTGACACCACGTGCGTGGCCGTTCGCCGTGTCAACCACAAGCACGTCAACTCCCGCTTCAGCAAGGAGGCCAGCACGCTCTAAAGCGTCACCGTAGAAACCAACGGCTGCACCAACAAGCAAGCGACCTTCGGAGTCTTTGGACGCCAGGGGGTACTCTTCGCTCTTGACGAAGTCTTTCACCGTGATGAGACCACGGATCACATTGTTGCCGTCAACGAGCGGCAGTTTCTCAATCTTGTGTTCAGCCAGAAGTTCAAAGGCTTCCTCTGAGCTCACACCCACAGGCGCTGTGATCAGAGGAGATTTTGTCATGACTTCGCCAACCGTTTTGGTGGCGAACTCTGCTCGTGGGACAAAACGCAGGTCACGGTTGGTGATGATTCCGACGAGCACGTCGTTGTCGTCCACGACCGGCAAGCCCGAGATGCGGTACTGGCCGCACATTTCGTCGAGTTCTTGCAGGGTCTTGTCGGCAGTGATGGTCACGGGGTCGGTGATCATGCCCGATTCGGAGCGCTTCACATAGTCGACCTGCGCGGCCTGGTCTTCTTTGCTCAAGTTGCGGTGGATGATTCCAATTCCACCGATGCGTGCCATGGCAATGGCCATCCGGCTTTCAGTCACCGTGTCCATGGCAGCAGAAATCAGGGGGATGTTGATGTCGAGTTCGCGTGTCAACCGGGTGCGGGTCGACGCTTCAGATGGGATGACATCGGTGTCTCCGGGGAGCAACAGTACGTCGTCGTAGGTCAAACCAGTAAGTGAAAATGGGTTTTCTGCTTCGCGGAAATGCTGTTCAACTTCGCTCATTGGAGTCCTCCCCTTCGTCCTGCCGATACAGGCAATCCTAACGCTTTCACCCAGCCCTCCCCACGTTAAGGGTGTGAGTTTATAAACAGATGACTCAACCATTTGGTTGATGGGATAACCAACCCGGTGGGCGATGTGGGTAAGCGCTAGTTTTCACACACTGGGGTTATGTTGTTTTTTGCTATTGCCTTCATCACCGCGGCTCTGGTGTTCTACACCATGGGCGTGTGGGCAGAACACAAGAAAAAGGTCCTCACGTGGCCGCATGCGGCACTGTTTGGCCTGGGTTTAGTGTGTGACGCAACTGGAACCGAGTTCATGCGACGAATCGCACAGTCTGACGCTATTACCTACGGTGGCGAAGCCGCTCAAATCTTGGGTCTCATCATGGCGGTCACCGGAGCGCTGGCGCTACTACTCATGGCCATCCACTTTGTGTGGGCGCTTTACGTCATGTGCAAAGGTTCAGACCGTGCACGTGCGGTGTTCCACAAGTTTTCGCTTCTGGTGTGGGGTATTTGGCTGGTCCCCTACTTCACCGGCATGGTGGGAGGAATGCTGTAACCGAACGCTCACACGCTTAACTGGATCCCGGATGCAAACCGGCGTTCCTCGCCACTGAGCGGGTCCCGAAACCCAAGTCCAACGGCACACAAACGCAGGGGGTGCGAAAAGTCGTACGGGTCCTGGTCCAGGTCGTGCGGGTACACGGGATCACCCAGGATCGGCACGCCTGCGCCTAACATGTGAATGCGCAACTGATGAGTTTTGCCCGTGTGCGGCGTGAGCACAAACCGGCCAACCGGATCACCCTCATACGTACCCACCACGTGTGAAAACTCGATACGAGAACGCGCGTTGATGGGCCCGTCGACTTCTTTAACACCACGTGTGCCTTTGTCTTTTTCGATCCGCGACTCGCACTCGAGTGGAAATGCAGACGGGTCAAAGTCGCCCGGAAGAACCGCTAAGGCCTCATAGGTTTTGTCCACTTTTCGGTCTTGAAAGAGTCGCTGATATGCCCCTCGCGTGTCTGGGTTGCGCGAAAGAACAAGCAGCCCGGCTGTCACACGGTCAAGCCGGTGAATGGCCACTAAGTCTGGTTCGCCACGGTCTACTCGCAACCGAGTGACCACGCATTCACGCACGAATCGCCCGTTGGGAGTCGACGCCAGGAAGTGTGGTTTGTCCACGACCAACAGGTGTTCGTCTTCATGCACCACGGTCACGTCGAACGGCACGCGCGCTTCTGGTGGCACGATCCGGTGGAAGAAGTAGAAGCCGCCCGGGGTCACAGGTGTCTCCAGGGTGACCGGTCGGCCATTTTCGTCTACGAGCCCGCCTCCGTGGGGATCGGTGATGTAGTCGAGCTCCTCACGCGAATCGGGGAAATCGGCTAACAACCAGTCGCGGACGGTCGCGGGAACCGGTTCGTGTTGGCGGGAGTGCGTCTGATTGCCGCCAGGTGCGCGCAACCGGGTTGCGCTGATCCCTTCCCGAGGTCGTAGCGGGCTTCTCATGCCCCTTACCCTACCGACACCTCGGGCTCCATCAGCCAAACGGCCTTAACAAACGGCGCAAAGCGAACGAGACTACGCATTATATTGCGCCGTTTTGCTCGCTTTGCGCAGCCTGACCCACAACTTGGGCAATGCGTTGCGCTTCATTTGCCACGTCGCGCACGTATTGATCCGACGGGTTGTATGCCTTGATCGCGTCCGTGTACCCGTTCACGTCGGTCAGGTTCCGGTTGTTCGCACACAGAAAAGCAGCTGCGGACGCTGTCGCATCGTCAATGTTGTGCGGGTCTTTCTCACCGTCGCCGTTACCGTCCACAGCAAACTGGTTCCATGTGGTTGGAATGAACTGCATTGGGCCCACAGCGCGGTCGTGTGTCCGGTCGCCGTCGAGTTGCCCGCCGTCTGTGTCGCGAATATGCGCCGTCCCATCACCACGCAGCTGAACCCCAAAGAGGTGCGGCGTGACCTCGCCGGAGTCATCGACGCGGGCGCCCTTGTAGCGTCCGTGATCGGTCTCGATCTTGCCGATTCCAGCCAACGTATTCCACGACAACCCACACTGCGGACTGCGCTGGGCAGCCCACACCGTTGCCGCGACATACGCCTGCAGAACACGTTGCGGGATCCCCGACCTTTCGCTCGTCTCTCGCAACCACGGGTTATCGACGGCAACCCCGCCCGTCACCGGGTCAACGGCAGGCATGGAGGGCGCAACGGGCGCTGGAATCTCCACGACTTCCTCGGCCTCGCTGGCCGCCCCGTCCGTACGGAGGTTCACAAACAGCAGCCCGGCCAGTACCACCAACGCAATCGACATCGCCATGAGCGGGATTGCCCACCACCGGGATACCCCCGCCGAGGTCGTTACCACCTTCGTAGTGCCTTTGGGTTTCGCTGTGACCTTGGGTTGCGTAGTGCCTGTGGGCTGCGTAGGGACCTTGGGGATTTCGGCAGTGTCCTGCAGGCTACTGGCGTAACGCTTGTCTTCACTGTGCATTACGAGTCCCCTCTGACCCACACGCTGGCGGCAAGGATCGCCAGCGCAATGCTACACAAGACCGCCGCCCCAACGACTCCCCACCACCAGTTCGACGGACCTTCGACCTCGGGCGTTACTGGGGCAGCTTGAGGGGGATCCGCAGGTGGGTTGGCTTGCACAATGTCCCCGGTGATTGAGGCCGCTTGGCAGTGACCAATGAGCGCGCCTAAGGGCGAGCCGACCACCTGAGCTGGCAGTTTTTTGCCCACGTTGAACCGGAGAACAACAGTGGCCCGGCGTTCGTGTCCGTGAACCTCACGAGTCAGCGTTTCAAACTCCACGTCATACGCGCCGGGTTGGTTAAACATGAAGGTGGGGGTGCTGAACTGCCCAGGCGTGACGGTCGACTGCGAACCTTGACGAAGGTTCTTGGTGTTCTTCCCTAGCGCGTCTTTTTGCTGAATGATGACGTTTCCCGGTCCGCTCACGCGCGTGAGCGTCACCTGCATGGACTTCACGAGTGCCGGATCCAGGTCGTTTGCGCTCCATCCCACGGCGGGCGCGTTCGCACCACCAGTTGCCCATACTTGGGATCCGGGGGTGGCGAACTCTTTGTCCTGAGTTGTTGAAGGAGTGAATGCGGTCCGCGCTGAATCTGGCACGGTGACGTTCACGGTTGAGGGTGCGCGTTCTGCCCCGTTCACTTTGACCTGGGTGGGATTGATGAGCACCTGCCCGTGCGTGACGTCAACCATTTGTCCCTCGCCTGCCGGTGCGCACACATTGGCCGCAACCGGTTGGAAAGGCAGCGCGGCGGGAGTGGGCACGGTCACGCCCGGCGCGGCGCCGTAATGGCCAGGCATATTGCCCGAGGTGTCACCCTCCTGGCCGGGGCCTGTTTCCTCTGCGTTGTCCGTGCCTTTGTCGTCGGTCGACGTGTCGTGCGAATCGGAGGGGCTTTCGGCTGGGTTCCGAGGGACCGGGGTTGTGGGCGCACACTGTGAGTCCGTCGCCCCATCACTAGTCGCCCCATCTTCCGCCCGGCCGTCCGCAGCCCGGTCGTCAGTCACCTCGGCCCCTTTTGCGGTGACCGTCAGCATCCCGTTGCGCGCCGGTTTCTTGGCGTTATCTCCGTACATGGAGTAGGCGACGCAGTGCGTTCCCGGCTCCGAGAACGTCAGGTGCAGGGGCTCGATCGTGGGGGCCGAAATATCGTAGGCGAACGTGTCCCCACGCGTCGCGATGTTCCCGCCTTGAGAGCGATTGGGGTTGATGACGCCCATGGTTCCGTGGCCGTCGTGCCGGAACGCCATGCGCACGCGTCCGTCCATTCCGCGTGCGTCGAAGTCGGCGTGGGCAACGTACCCCGCCGAGGTGTTTTCCGCCTTGATTGTGTGCTGTTTGGGTCCCAGCTCAGGCGGTTTGATGCGGTGTTTCTCGTCGAGGTCGTTTGGGCAGTCTGCGGGGTCGGTGTCGATTGTGGTGGTGCCGTCGGTGGATTCGACCCGGATGGTTTGGGTGTGTTGCCGAGGCTCTTTCTTGCCAAGCGAGTGCGCGTGGATGCTCAGACAGTACGTCCCAGGAGTGGCCTTCACTTGCACACTCACCGGTTTCGACGGCTTGGTCTGTACCGCAAACGGTAAGTGTTCCCCGTCGAAGGTCACTTCGTCTGAGATGGTGCGAGGCTCGGTGCCACCCGCGGGTTCAGCATCGTCAGAGCTATCAGCGACTTTCGTGCCGGCAGGCACGCTCAGAGTCACGGGCCCCGTGCTCTTCCACTCGCGTGTATCGAGCGTGAGTGTGTCCCCACGCGCTTCGAAAATCTCACTGGCATACACCGGTTGAGGTGTCACGTGCGGCACAAATACCAGCACCACCACAGCACAGACCGCTCCCCAGAATCGACACTTCACAGACGCGCCACCATCCCGTGCCGTGGAGCAAACAACCACGCAAGTAGGAAGAAACTGGTGAGCACCAGGACGATCGTTCCGCCCACGGGGAAGTCAGCGGTCCAGGAAATATAGAGTCCAATGAACGCCGACACTGCGCCCAGCGCGGGTGCGAGGAACATCATGGTGGAGAGTTTGTCGGTGAGAAGTCGCGCGGTCGCCGCCGGGGTGATGAGCAACGACAGCACCAGAATGTTTCCAATGGTCCTGATCGAGACAACGATTGCCAGAGTCACCGCAATGTAGAGGACGATGTCCAACCAGAAGACGCGGAGCCCCAACGCCCGCGCATATTCACGGTCGATGCTCACCGTGACAAGGTCACGCAAGAAGACCATGAGCACCGCGATCACGACACAAGCGGTGATAGCCACAACGTACACGTCTGATGTGGGGATACCTGTGATCGACCCGAACAAAAAGTCCGTCAGCGACCCCGCATAGCCGGGCGACTGCGAAATGATGACGATTCCCAACGCGAACGCCGCCACGAAGAACACACCAATGACCGAGTCTTCTTTGAGCCTGCGGAACTGGGAAAAAATCGCTACCAAAAGTGCCGTCACAACACCGGCGATCGCGCCACCCACGACCAGGTTTCCGCCTACCACGAACGCGACTGCAAGACCCGGAAATACCGAGTGAGCCACCGCGTCACCAATAAAGCTCATGCCACGCAACACCACGAAGCAACCTACGACACCGCACAGAATGCTCGCCATCGTGGCGACCATGAGTGCCTTGGGCAGGAATACCAGAAGCGGGTTGGTGAGGTCTGCGAAGAAGTCGAACACGCTCATGCGCTCACCCCCAGTGCAGTCAGCAGAGGTGACTGCGGTTTGAGGCTGAACACATCGCACCACAGTTGCGGGTCGGTCAGGTTGTGTGGTGAGTCGTACGCTCGGATGTTGCCTTTGAGCATCGCAATGTGTGTACACGTGTGCATGGCCGCCACCAGATCGTGAGTGGCCATGAGCACCACGGTGCCTTCCTTTGCAAGGGAGATAAACAGATCAGTGAGCAGTTCCTGGGTGGGCACGTCAACGCCGGTGAAGGGTTCGTCGAGCACCAGCAACTGCGGATGCGAGACAAGTGCGCGAGCCACCAAAACACGTTGCTTTTGTCCCCCGGACAATTCGGCAACGGGACGGTCCTTGACCTCTGAAAGATGTACTTGCTTGAGCGCGTTATTGACCGCTTTGTAATCCTCGACGGTGGGGCGTTGCCACAGCTTGAAGCGCTTACCGGTCAGCACGGTGTCTTCAACCGAAATCGGGAAGTCCCACGCAAACTCGTGCTTTTGGGGCACGTACCCAACACCCACCTCGGCCTGCAAAGTCACCTTCCCGCGGGAAGGTATGAGCCCCAGGATGGAGCGCAACAGTGTGGTCTTTCCAGCCCCGTTGGGACCCACGAGACCTACGAAGCTGCCCGCGGCGATCTCCAGGTTGAGGTTCTCAAGAACCGACCGCCCGCCCAGTTTTGTACACAGGTCGCGGACGTCTAAAACGGTGGTCGTGTCGTGTGCGCTCACTCGTCCATCCCTGCGGCCTTCTTGCGCTTGCGTGCGTTCGCTGACATGACTGCGACCGAGATGACGGCGATGAGGAAAACGCCGCCCACTCCCCCTGCGATCAGTGGCAGCGCAGAGTTGCCGTCCGACTTCCCGGCGGCTTTGTTGTCTTCCGAGTTTTCTTTCTGCCCGGATTCGTTAGAAGCGTCGTCTGAGCCCTCCCACTGCATGCTGGCGGCTTTGTCTACGTCAGCTTGGTCTCCCACGGCAAGGCGGATGGTTTGGGTGTCTTCTAGCTTTTCGCCCGAGGTGGTTTTCGCGCTCACGGACATCTTCACCAAATACTCCCCCGGCTTGGTGAATACCCAGTTGGCGTGCGTGTGAGTGTTGAGGTCCACCGAGGCGTCGCGCTGCTGGTCGTCCCACACGATTTGCGGGGCACCAAATCCGCCGTTTTGCAGGTACACGACCAGGTCTCCGGGGCCTTGCACTCCGCGTAGAGACAAGGTGACGTTGCCGTCTACTTCGTTGACGAAGCTGGGGTTCTGCGTGTTCCAGCCGAGCCATACGACACCGGGTTGTTCGACCTGCGGGATCACCCACACGTCATCGCCCGCGTTGGCTGGAATGAACGAGTACTGTTCGTCGTCTGGCATCTGAATCTTGCCGCCCTGATCAACGACTTTGAGCACGGTTTTGTCCAGGTGTCGCCACACGGGTGGGTTAGCCGTGTCGTCGCGAGCCACGAGTTCAGTCTTGCCGTCGGTGAGGCGTGGGCCAATGTCCACGTGACCGGCGTCGATCGTCGCATGGTCCTCGCTGAGTTCTTCAGAATCGGAGACGTTCTGTTTGAGCTTTTCTTCTTCGTCTTCAGCACCGTTGCCTGAAGGTTGGCTCCCCGTGGCATGCGCCGCGGTCGCTGTGACGGTAGAGGAAACGGTTGTCGCAACGGGGCTTACTACCCCTACAGCCAGTAGCGTGCATGCGATCGCTGTCAGTCGAATCGCTTTCATGTCAGGCATCCTTTCAATGATTGTGCGTTGAACCGCATGAGTTCTTCATAAGTAGTGACGCGGGAGTCAAACGCGTCCGAGTAGATGTCGCACACGCTCACGTTCGCTTCATCCGCAACTGTTCTGAGAGTGAGCGACCTACCCAATTGCGGTTCAACGAAGACCGCTGGGACTTTAAGGTTCCGAATGGTGTCGGCGAGCCGAATTCGATCAGTGACGCTGGGTTCAACAGCGGGGTTTGGCGTGACGAACCCGGCGATGTACACGTCGTATGCCGCGCCGAGGTACGCGAACGCGTCATGCGTGGTAATAAGGTGGCGTTTGTCTTTGGGAATAGACGCAAGGGTGTCGCGTACTTCGCCGTCCAGTGCGTCCAGCCTGTCCACGTAACGCTTGGCGTTCGCCTCGTATGTGCCCGCGTTGTCTGGGTCGGCGTGGGCAAGCGTGTCACGGATGAGTTTGACGTAGGCGATTGCGTTGCTCACGTCGTGCCACAGGTGCGGGTCCATTTCGCCGTGTACGTGCTTCCCTAGAACCGCTTGGGGCAACAGGTACGTGGACGAGCCTGGTTCGCCTAAGAACTTCGAACCGCGTGGGATTTCCTGCCACGCTTTGTTGGTCACAGAAATGACGGTGTCGTCTGGGTTCAGACTGTCGTGGCCGGCAACGTTGCGTTCGTATGAGCTTTCGCCGAGGTCGGAGCTGGTTTCCTTTTCCGAGTCGGCAAACACGGTGAGGCGTTTGGTGTCGAGATCGGTGGTGAGGTCCGCGTGGCCTTCGTCGATGATGCGTTTGTTTTTCAGCTGTGGGTCGGAGTGAGGGTCGACCCCAACGGCGAAGGTGTACGTACCCTTTCCGATGTAGGTTTCGTGTTCTGGGTCGGTGGCGAGGTGTGTTTCGAACGTGACCTTGTACACTCCGGGTTTGGAAAACGCCCAGCTTAAGTGGGTGTGTGCGTTGACCGGCAGTGTCGCCACGTCAGAGTCCCCAGTACCGTCTGAACTGTCAAAGTACAGGGTGTTCTGCCCTAACGCCTGCGTGAGAAACCCGTGGACGGTGCCCCCGGAAGGGGCAACGACCTCGGTCATTTTCATCCGTACCTCACTGGAACGGTCAGCACCCAACTCACTGCCGGCACCTGAAACGCGCAAGCCCAGCCACACGGTGTCAAGAGTCACGTCCTCGACCAAAGGGATGACGCGCGCGGAATACTTGGTAGCGCCTTCCGCGAGCCCAATGTTGGGCGCGTCCGGTGGAATGTTCGCGTCCAGGGTTTTGATGAGTTTGTGTTCTTCCAGCATGACGTAGTTGGAGAAGGCAACGTCGGAATACACGATGTTGCGGACATCGCGCAGGGTGGGTTCGTAGGAGTGCGGGTCCGCGTTGGCAGGTACCAACGGAACCACGTTCGCCGCATCACCTGCGACGTTCTTCACGAGGTCTGCGATGATGCCGGTCGTGGCAACCACCTGAAGCTGGTCAGCGTTCCGGTGGGTGTACGCACTCCCCTGACACCCGGCGGCCAGCACCGTCACAAGGACAGCGCTGACCGCGAGGAACGTACGCCTGATCATGAACGGCGACGACGTTGCGAAACTACGGCAACGATTCCGATCCCTACGAGCAGACCACCACCGATCAGACCGGCGGAGATTCCGGAAACACCTGTCCGCGGCAGGGATGGGTGAGCACAGTTTTCCATGTTGCCAGCATCAGCGTTGCTGACGGGAGCGGTTGAGTCACCGCCGTTGGCGTCAGCAGTTGCCTGGTCCGAGGTGCTCTGGTCGCCCTGCTGGTCAGCTGGCTGGCCGCCCTGCTGTGAGTCGCCCTGCTGGTCGGCTTGCTGGTCGCCGGACTGTGCGTCAGCGTTCTGATCGGGTGCCGACTGGCCAGTTGGGGTGATGTTTCCGGCCCCGGCCTTCGCAGACTGGCCCACTTCGAAGTTCAGGGTTCCGGTGGCCTGGCTGGTGGACCCGTCCTTGAGTTTCACGGTGAACGTCAGAGTCGCAGTGTAATTACCGGGGGCCGAGAACACCCAGTTGCCGTGTTCGTGTGTGCGCAGAGGAATGTCGTAGGAGTCCCCGGCGTTACGGAACACGTGTTTCACGCTTCCGCCACCTAGGCCACCGCCACCCACGAAGACGTTGAGTTTGCCGGGACCGTTGAGCGAATCGAGTCGCATGGTGACTTTCGTGGCGTTATTGACGAGTTGCTCGTCCTGCGTGTTCCACCCCAACCATGGAACTTGTGACTCCTGGGTTTGACCGATCATATAAATGTCTGAACCGGGCTTGCCCAAGAATCCGAATTCGGCTGGGACCTTCTTCTTCGACGCGTCCCCCAGAACGAACATCACGTCTGACGGGTTGCGCCACACGGGTGGCGAGGTACGGTCGTCTTTCACTTCCGCTGTTGCGCGCTTCCCGTTGAGGCGGGCACCAAAGTCGAAGTGACCGTCAGTCACGCGAACACGCTGACCTGCAGGAGCCTGCTGGCCGCCTCCGCCGCCTGTACTGCCGTTGTTTCCTTGGCTTGTACCGGAGTTGCTTTGCCCACTGGCGTCAGTACCCTGGCCAGTGGCACCAGAAGCACCGGTTGGTTCGCACACCACGGGGGCCTGGGCTGGCGCAGAGTTGTGGTTGGCACCTGTGCCACCGCTTTGACCAGCGTTGGCGCTCCCGCCGTTCCCGTCAGCGTCGTCCTTTGAGTCCACCGTTAAAGTGACCGGTTTGGACTCGACGCGTTCGTCACCTGAGGTGTGAACAGCGCGAAACTGAACGCCGTCGAACTCTTTGGTCACGGACGGAATGATGATCTGGCGCGAGGACACTGCCTTCTTACCGTCCTTGTATTCCATCCACTTTTCAGACTCCGACGCGCGGGTTTCCCACACCAGTTTTCCGGCGACCTTAAGTGGCTGTCCGCCGTTATCAGAGGTTTGGCTGTAGGTGGCTTCTGCGCGTGCATCTTGGCCTTCGACGTATTCGTCTTGGTCCAAGGTCGTGGTGAGTGTGAAGTCGTACTCAGAGTTGTCCTCGTCGGATGGGGCTTCCGAGGTAGATGGCTCTGGTTCCTGTGGGCCCTCAGGGGCTTCAGGTTCGCCTGCTCCCACCTTCAGTTCAACTTCGTTCGACCGCGTTTCCCCGGCATATACGGCACGGAATAAGGTGCCCGAGTCAGTAGCTTCGAGGTTTTCGATCCGGAGTTCTTTTCCTTGTGCCGCTTCAACGGGCTCCCAGTTTTCTGAACCGGGTGCTTTGCGTTCCCATGACACAAGTCCGTTTTCATCGCCACCGTTTACTGTGGCGCTGAGGACCGCGGTGTCACCGGCCTCGTACTGATCTTTGTCAGCTCGCGCTTCGACTGTGACGCTCGGCTGTTCTGGTGCCGGCTGTCCAGGTTTGCCACTTGGTGAGGGGGCTGGCTTATCAGTGGCAGGCGCTGAAGGTGCTGTCGTTGGTCCCGAGGTGGGAGCTGGTTTTGGTGTTTGTGTTGTGGGTTGTGGCGCAGGCTTAGGCTTGTCAAGGTCTTCAAGTTCGGCCTTGTTCAGATCACCTACGACGAAGACGTATTCTTGCTCGCCTGTGACGCGTTTGCCATTGACTACTGCACTGGATTCAAAGACCAGACGGTAGACACCTGGGTGGGTGAAAACCCAGTTAGCGTGAACGTGAGCGTTAGCGATCTGCTCGTAGCTGGAGTGCTTGGGGTCGGTGAGTGAGAAGATTCGGTTCGAGCCCGACCATCCGGTCTGGAATACCTCGACGTGAGCGCCCTTTGGTGCTTGGGACTTCTTCTGGTTCAGTCGCATGGTGACCTTGCCACCTTTGACATCCTTTTCAGCGATGTCTTGCGTGTTCCACCCTGCCCAGAGCCCTTCGTGGTTCTGGTTCTGTGGGATCATCCATGCCTGTTTTCCTGCCGCGTGAGTAAATTCGAAGCCTTTGGCAGGTATTTCTTGCTTGAGTGCGTCGTTGACGTGGAATAGCAGTTCGTTGGCAGGTTCGCGTGCGTGCTCGTATTTGCCGTCGGTTGGCGCCCAGTCGACTTTGGAGAACATGTGCATTTTTCCGCCACGAATGCACATGGCAACTGCGTCAGCGTGTTCGGTGGCGACAACGTTGCGTTTGCCGATTTTCGGTACGTCTCCGCGAAGTCCGGTGGCGTCGGCGCCACAGACGGGTGCGGATGATGCAGTGTAGGTGTTGTCAGTTGGGGTGGCGTGGGCTCCGGTGCCCAGCACTGATGCGATGAGTGCGACAGAGGTGGCGAATCCCGCCACAGCACGACCAAGAAACGGCACAGTTTCGACTTTCTATCTCTATTGTCTTTTCCTCCCAAACAGTAAAAACGAAACGTTATAGTGTCATAGCTTTATGTAAATATACGTGCATGCGTGAGGCGCGTGACGGCATACAAAAATCGGGCCGCAAGCGTGATGCTTGCGGCCCGATTCTTCAGAGGCGACGTTTACTTGTCGTCTTCGTCGTTGTCTTCCTGCTTCTCTACCACCAGTGTTTCGGTGGTGAGAACCAGAGCTGCGATCGATGCAGCGTTGCGCAGTGCCGAACGGGTCACCTTGACTGGGTCAATGATTCCCTGAGCAATCAGGTCACCGTATTCGCCGGTTGCGGCGTTGTATCCCTGACCTGCTTCCAGCTCAGCAACCTTCGATGCAACAACGTAGCCGTCCTGTCCAGCGTTTTCTGCGATCTGGCGCAGTGGCTGAACGATTGCACGGCGAACGATGTTCACACCGGTTGCGGCGTCGTGTTCCTTGCCCAGGTCATTACCGTCAAGGACCTTAGCTGCGTGGATCAGCGCGGATCCACCACCAGCAACCACACCTTCTTCGATGGCGGCGCGGGTAGCGGAAACAGCGTCTTCGACACGGTGCTTACGTTCCTTGAGTTCGACCTCGGTGGCGGCACCCACCTTGATCACTGCAACACCGCCGGCCAGCTTGGCCAGGCGTTCCTGCAGCTTCTCCTTGTCCCATGACGAGTCAGTGTTCTCGATTTCGCCACGGATCTGGGCGGTGCGAGCGTCAACGTCGTCCTGCGATCCTCCACCGTCAACAACAGTGGTGTTGTCCTTGGTGACGGTGATGGTGCGGGCGGTACCCAGCTGGTCCAGGGTAACCTGGTCGAGCTTCATACCCATGTCAGCGGTGATGACCTGTCCACCGGTGAGGATTGCGAGGTCTTCCAGGATCGCCTTGCGGCGGTCGCCGAACCCAGGTGCCTTCACGGCTGCAACATTGAGGATTCCACGGATCTTGTTGACAACCAGAGTGGACAGCGCTTCGCCTTCCACGTCTTCGGCAACAATGAACAGTGGCTTGCCTGCCTGCTGCACCTTTTCCAGAACAGGGAGCAGATCCTGAATGTTGGAGATCTTACCCTGGTGGATCAGGATGTATGGGTCTGACAGAACTGCTTCTTGACGGTCAGCGTCGGTTACGAAGTATGGCGACAGGAAGCCCTTGTCGAACTGCATACCTTCAGTGAACTCAAGTTCAACCGAGGACGCCTGTGATTCGTCGATCGTGATGACGCCGTCTTTACCGACCTTGTCGAAGGCTTCTGCGATCAGTTCACCAATTTCAGGCGACTGAGCCGAAAGCGCCGCAACGTGTGCAATTTCTTTTGAGTCAGCGACTTCGCGAGCGATTTCCTTAAGGCGTTCTTCAACTGCGTCGACAGCTGCTTCAACGCCAGCCTTCAGCTGGCCAGGAGCTGCGCCGGCTGCGACGTTGCGCAGACCTTCGTGAACGAGTGCTTGAGCCAAAACGGTTGCGGTGGTGGTTCCGTCACCGGCAACGTCGTTTGTTTTGGTGGCAACTTCTTTTGCCAGCTGAGCGCCCAGGTTTTCGTATGGGTCGGTGAGCTCTACTTCACGTGCGATGGTGACACCATCGTTGGTGATTGTGGGTGCGCCCCACTGCTTGTCAAGAACAACGTTGCGACCGCGTGGGCCCAGTGTCACTTTGACGGTGTCAGCCAGAACGTTCACACCGCGCTCAAGTGCCTTGCGAGCGTCGTCATTGAACTGCAAAGTTTTAGCCATTTTTCACTTCCTTCTAATGAGTGTGAGTGCGTGAAGGTGTGATTAGCCGATTACTGCGAGAACGTCGCGAGCCGACAGCACCAGGTATTCCGTGCCCTGGTACTTCACTTCGGTTCCACCGTACTTGGAGTAGATGACCTTGTCGCCAACGTTGACGTCAACAGGTACACGGTTTCCGTTGTCTGCTACGCGGCCGGGGCCAACTGCAACAACTTCGCCTTCCTGTGGCTTTTCCTTAGCGGTGTCTGGGATAACCAGGCCGGAAGCAGTGGTCTGTTCTGCTTCGAGCTGACGGATTACGATGCGGTCTTCGAGTGGCTTAATAGCTACCGACATGTGACAGTCTCCTTTTGAGTCTGTGTCGAGATGTGTTTTGTGTGCTCTCTGGGCAAGCTCGCTTAGTGTTGTTCGTCGTCGCGGGTGCCGAATCAGCATCAAGCTTTAGTGCAGGTTGCCGGTGTCTCTAGGTGCCGCCGAGTGCGACACTCACCTCACCGTGCGGTTAGCACTCGCATTGCCCAAGTGCTAATTGAAACTCTATTCCGCAGTTGGCACTCTTTCAACTCGAGTGCCAATTTTTCACAAGCCTTAAGCGAATTTTCAGCTCAGAGCGTCAACTCCCACGACCCAACCGCACGCACAGCGTTCGCGGTGACGCGCTCGGCCAGTTCTTCTTCGCTAACTCCGCGCACCTGGGCAAGAGTCCGCACCACGTGCGCAACCATGTATGGCCCGCCGGGCTTTCCACGGTGAGGGTGCGGGGTCAAAAATGGTGCGTCAGTTTCTGTTAGGAGCAGGTCAGGTGGGACCACCTCGGCGGCTTCCCTCAACCCGTGAGCATTCTTGAAGGTGACGTTGCCAGCGAAGGAGCAGAAGATCCCCAATTTGCCCGCTTCCCTAGCCATCTCGGCGTCACCGGAAAAGCAGTGCAAAATGGTGCGGTCGGGAACACCTGTGTCACGCAGAACCCGGAATACATCCGCGTGCGCTTCACGGTCGTGGATCTGGAGCGTCAGTCCGTTCCTCTGCGCGATCTCAATATGAGCCCTGAACGACTCTTCCTGCGCCTTCATATCGCGCGCGGAATCAGCGTCGGTGCGGAAGAAATCAAGCCCGGTCTCCCCCACCACGCGCATGCGCGCATGGGAAGTGACCAACTCTTCGATCTCGTCCAGTGACTCTTCTAAGATGCCGGCCCGCGCAAGTCTGGGCGCCTCATTGGGGTGGATCGCCACTCCGCCCAGCATCCAGTCGCGGCCAGCCTGAGCCTGCTCCTCCACTACACGAGTCGTCCACCGAGCAGCACCCATTTCGCACCCGATTTGTACGATTCGGCTCACACCCGTGGCCATGGCCGTGTCATAGAAGAAGTCCAGGGGCGGGAACGTTTCGTCCTCTTCGGGTTCGACCTCCGGGGCAGGTTCACCGGACTTGATAGGACCGCGAGCGCCCGTACACATGTCCAGGTGCGTGTGCGTGTCCACGGCCGGAACCGCGAGTGGTTCAGGCACCGGTGGGTATTCGCCGGCAGCGCGAGATGCCATTATTTGGCGCCTCCTGCAGTCCCGGCGTCACCTTCGTTCGGGGCTTCGTACCGCGGGAATACGGGGGCCGGCGCGGGCAGTTCCGTTCCGGCTGGCAACCATTGGCCGAGGTCGTTAAAGGTCCGCGCGTCCTCGGCAACTCCCAGCTGGGTGAGGACCTTGCCTGTGGATTCTGGCATGACTGGTTGAGCCAGAATCGACACTCGGCGCAGAACTTCGAGCGTGACGTAAAGAACGACACCCATGCGGTCCGGGTCGGTTTTCTTAAGCTTCCACGGTTCTTGGGCAGAGAAGTACCGGTTCGTTTCCTCTAGCACTCGCCACAACGCTTCCACATAACGGTGCAGTTCTTGCACGTCCACAAAAGCGGTAACACGTTCCAGCAGTCCGTCAGTGCGTTCGAGCAGAGCACGGTCGGCGTCAGTCAGATCAGCCTCAGCCACCTCGGGCACTACTCCACTCAGGTTCTTGGCAACCATGGAGGTGGAACGCTGAACCAAGTTGCCGTACTCATTAGCCAGGTCTGCGTTCTTGCGTCCAATGATCGACTCGGCCGAGTATGAACCGTCTTGACCGTACGAAATCTCTCGCAGTAGGAAGTAACGGAGCGTGTCCAGACCAAAAGCGTCGACGAGGTCGTACGGGTCAACCACGTTGCCCACCGACTTGGACATCTTTTCGCCCTTATTGAACAAGAACCCGTGGGCGTGTACCCGCTTGGGCAGTTCCAGTCCAGCGCTCATCAAGAAGGCTGGCCAGTACACGGCGTGGAAGCGCAGAATGTCCTTACCTACAACGTGCAGTTCAGCGGGCCAACGCTGCTGGAACTCTTCCGAGTCCACATTGGGGTACCCCGCACCGGTGAGGTAGTTGGTCAAAGCGTCGACCCACACGTACATCACGTGCTTGTCGTTACCGGGCACTGGCACACCCCAGTCGAATGTGGTGCGTGAAATCGACAGGTCTTTCAGGCCACCCTTGATGAATGACACGACTTCGTTACGTCGTACATCGGGGCCAACTGGGTGCCTGCCTGTGTCATCGACGGAGTCAAGCCATTCCAGCAACCGGTCTTCGTATGCCGAAAGCTTGAAGAAGTACGACTCTTCTTCTGTCCATTCCACGGGGGTGCCGGTAGCAATCGCGTAACGTTCACCGTCTTCCCGCACTTCAGTTTCGTCTTCTGCGTAGTAGGCCTCATCGCGCACCGAGTACCAGCCGGCGTAGGTGTCGAGGTAAATGTCCCCAGCCTCGTCCATTTTCTTCCACAGCTCTTGGCTGGCTGTGTAGTGATCGGGGTCAGTCGTGCGGATGAACCTGTCGTATGACGATCCCAGCGCATCGTGCAACGCGCGGAAGCCTGCCGCATTCTTGTCTGCAAGTTCCCGCGGCGTAATTCCAGCCTTCTGAGCCGACTGTTGCATTTTCAGCCCATGCTCGTCTGTACCGGTCAGCATAAATACGTCTTCACCAGTCAAACGCTTGAAACGCGCAATCGTGTCAGATGCGATGTATTCGTACGCGTGCCCGATGTGTGGGGCACCGTTGGGATATGCAATTGCGGTGGTCATGTAAAACGTCATGGCCTCTAGTCTAAGCACTCACTTTGTGTGGATGTATTCCTCGTACACGTCGCGGGATTTCAGTCCGTGGATCTTCGCAATGTGGGCGGCCGCGTCTTTGGCTCGCATCCCAGATTCCACTAACTGGGCAACGTCTTCTGTGAGGTCCGCCGCCGAGGTGTCACTCACCTCGGGCGCACCTGCCACCACCAACGTGAGCTCACCTTTCAGACCGCCCCGGGCGACTACTTGCTCATGGATGCTCTGGGTTGTCCCCCGCAGGGTTTCTTCGTAGATTTTGGTGAGTTCCCGGCTCAGCGTCATAGGCCGGTCTGCCCCAAAGTGGGTGACAAAGTCAGACAGGGTTGTATGAATCCGGTGTGGGCTTTCGAAGAAGACCATGGTGCGCCGTTCGCTGGCAAGGTCTGCCAGCAAGCGCCCACGCTCCCCGGCTTTGCGCGGCACGAAACCTTCGAACGTGAAGCGGTCAGACGGTAGACCGGACAAGGCGATAGCGGTAAACACTGCCGACGGGCCCGGAACTGCCGTCACGGGTAAATCTCGCGCCACGACCTCTTTGACCACGCGGTAGCCGGGGTCTGACACTGCTGGCATTCCTGCATCGGTGAGCAGCACAACCCTGGCGCCGTTCTCAATCTGCTGAGCGATTTCGCTGGCCTTAGAACGTTCATTGTGGTCAAAAAGGCTGATCAGAGTACCTGAGTACGTAATCCCTAAGCGGGTAGCCAGGCCCATAAAGCGACGTGTGTCTTCAGCCGCGATGACGTCGGCAGCTTCGATCTCTGCCCGCATTCGGGGACTCGCGTCGTCGAGGTTTCCGATCGGAGTACCCACGAGCACCAGAGCCGGGCCAGTCATGTGCGCGTCTGCGGGTAGCAGGTCAGATATTCCGTCACTCGTAGTCTTCTGCTTCTCAAGCTTCAGCTGGATGCAAACCCGGCTAAACCGAACACCAGAACGAAGAAAAGGACGATCAAAATAAAGCCACCGATCGCAATGTACCCGGTGACGAGCCCACCAATTGCCAGCCCTTTTCCTTCTTGCCCACGCTCTTTGCATTGCTTGACTGCAATGTGACCCATGATGACAGGAGCAATACCAACCAACCCGAAAGGCCAGGTGGCCATCAAGCTCACGATCCCTGTAATCAGAGATGCAATAGCTAAGCCATTTGTTCCGCGACGTACGGGATACCCGGGAGCCCCATAGGGCGCTCCGTACGGGGAAGACTGTGAGTCATATGTTGGTGCAGGATTGTATGCCGGAGTTGGGTTAGCCGGTTCACTTGCAGGCGCTCCATAGTTACCTGAGGAGTAGTCGCCACCACCGTAAGTTCCGCTTTGGCTATTCCCGTAGTCGCTGGGCGACGAACCGTAGGAAGCAGAACCGTATGCAGCAGATCCGGAAGACTCCACCCCTGGAGTTGCCGACCCGTACGCGGATCCTCCCGAACCGTGCGAAGCCCCAGGTTTAAAACTGGCAGGACCCTGACTACTTGACGACGGGCCTGAACCGTACGAGGGGAGGTCGTTATACGGGCGACTCGATCCCTCGTGTGAACTGGGAGTGTTCGACGACATGACTTCCTTCCTAAGACTCCTAAACCCAAGACTAGTGGAAGTCACATGCGTAAACTAGGCGCGTGGTTTCTTCTAAGCGAATTCCTACTAAACACGTGCTTTCGCATGACGCGCTCCGCAACCCTATTGGCTGGGCGGTCGCCGCGGGGTTGGCTGTCATCGCGGCAATCTTGCGCATAATTGGTCTGGGCCACCCCAAAGAACTGATTTTTGACGAAACTTACTATGTCAAAGACGCCTACTCACTGTGGAAGTACGGTACGGAGCGCGCGTGGCCGGAAGAACCTAACCCCGATTTTGTCGCAGGCAATCCTATGCCGCTGGACGATCCCGGATACGTTGTTCACCCACCTTTAGGCAAGTGGATGTTGTCCGTGGGCCAAATGATTTTTGGCCAGGATTCGTCGTTCGGATGGCGGTTTTCAGCAGCCATAGTTGGAGCATTGACCGTCTTCATCATTGTGCGCTTAGCAATTCGTTTGTTTGGTTCCGTGTGGATGGGCTTCATTGCGGGACTTCTCCTCATGACCGACGGTGAGCATTTCGTTCACTCACGCACCGCGTTGCTGGATCTCTTCCTGATGTTCTTCGTACTCGTTGCGTTCTGGCTTCTAGTGATCGACCGTGACTACGCCCGTTCCCGCATGGTGGAACTCACCACCGGCAGTTCGCAAAAGGAATCCGCGGACCTTTCGACTTTCGGCCCGCACTTGGGGTGGCGCCCGTGGCGTTTGGCTGCAGGCGTGGCGCTGGGATGCGCGATGGGCGTGAAGTGGTCTGGACTCTATGCGCTAGCCGTGTTCGGCATCATGATCGTTGTGTGGGACGTAAGAAACCGTTACCTGGCGCGGGTGAAGTATCCAGTGCGCGGCATGCTGGTACGCGATTCCGTTCCCGCTTTTATGTCGCTCGTTCCCGTTGCTTTCATCGCGTATGTCCTGTGCTGGTCAGGTTGGATTTTTACCAGCAATGGTTATGACAGGCACTGGGCTAAAGAGCATCAAGGCTGGTGGAGCTGGCTCCCCGACTGGATTCCGTCTCTGGCGCACTACCACCATTCGGCGTACAAGTTTCACGTGGGTTTGAGTTCCGAACACCCCTATGCGTCAAACCCGTGGGGCTGGATTGTGCAGTGGCGACCCACCAGTTTCTATTACCGCTCCCCCGAACCCGGTCAGAACGGTTGCGTTTGGGACAAGTGCTCGGCAGCCATCACCTCGGTGGGCAACCCTGCCTTGTGGGGAGTTGCCGCGGTCGCGTTAGTGATCGTGATTCTTGCGTGGCTAGTACGGCAAGACTGGCGTGCAGGAGGCATTGCAGCGGGCATGCTTGCCACGTGGGGCCCCTGGTTTACGTATCAGGACCGCACTATTTTTACCTTCTACACAATCGTCATGGTTCCGTTCGTTGTTCTTGCAGTGACCTACTGCTTGGGCCTTGTGTGGGGCCGAGGTCGCCCCACTGGATCCTTGCGCGCCCGGCGCGTGGCTGTGGGAGTGTTCCTCGCAGTTGCAGTGCTACTTTTCGCCTACTTCTGGCCTCTATACACGGGCACTACTGTGCCGTATGACAGCTGGCGACAGCACATGTTTAACCCGTCGTGGATTTAATGACGTGTGAGTAAAAACGCCATGTCACAGTACTGAAGCGTGTGTTTGGTCTTGTATGGTGAAGGAAACTCTGCGCATAATGGAGGCCTGTGACTACTCAACAGACAACGCCGAGCACCGTTGCGATCATTCCCGCCCGCGGTGGTTCAAAAGGCGTACCACTGAAGAACCTGCAGAAGATTGCTGGCAAGTCTTTGCTCGCGCGTGCGATTGAGTCTGCTCAGGCAACCCACGGGATCGATTTGGTCGTAGTGTCGACTGATCACGACGGGATTGCCGCGGAAGCTGAACGGCATGGCGCCACTGTAGTCAGGCGCCCCGACGCAATTTCGGGCGACACCGCGACCAGTGAGTCAGCACTCATTTACACGCTCGAGCAGCTGGAAAAGCTTCGTGGCACACAATTCGACATCACTGTGTTCATCCAGTGCACTTCCCCGTTTATCAACCCACAGAACATGGACAACGCGATCGCACGGGTTAAGCGCAATGTTGCAGATGTTGTGTTCTCGGCCGTTGAGGATCACAGTTTCTTGTGGACCTTGGATGAAGCACACCACGCAGTCGCTGTGGGCCACAGCATGGATTACCGTCCACGTCGCCAAGACCGCCAAAAGCACTTCAATGAAACCGGCGCTTTCTATGTCATGCGCACCGCTGGATTCATAGAGCGTAACCACCGTTTCTTTGGGCGAGTTGAAATTGAGGAGGTCCCACCAGAAGATGCACGTGAAATCGACACCATGTCTGATCTCACGCTTTTGCGTGCCATGGCTGCGGGGCGTACGGAAACTACCCACCTCGACATCGACGCATTGGTCACCGACTTCGATGGAGTACACACCGATGACGCCGTGCATGTTGATGAAAACGGCGTCGAATCAGTGCGTGTCCACCGAGGCGACGGCATGGGTGTCAGCCGACTTGTCAAAGCTGAGTTCCCATTCCTCATTCTTTCTAAAGAACGCAACCCCGTTGTCACTAGGCGCGCAGAAAAACTGCGTGTCGAGGTGGCACAGGGAATTGACAACAAAGCTCAGGTAATCTCGGAATGGATGGCGGACAAGGGTCTGGATCCTGAACGTGTTGCCTATGTAGGAAATGACATTAACGACCTGGAGGCTTTTAGCGCCGTGGGGTGGCCAATCGCAGTAGCGGATGCGCACCCCAAGGTGTTGGCGGCTGCCAGATTTGTCCTGAAGAAGAACGGCGGTCACGGGGCTGTTCGCGAAGTCTGCGACTTGGTGAGCATTCCCGAGGCCACTCAATGACAGTTGTACCTGGAACCGCAAACGGTTCCTTAAGACAAAAGGAAGCGAGAGTCTGCAATGACCGCTGAAATTAAGCCCGTTGCAATCGGCGAACACACGCTTGGTGCTGGCCACCCGGTTTACTTGATCGGCGAAATTGGCATAAACCACAATGGCGATGTAGAGATCGCTAAGCAGCTCATGGATGTGGCTAAAAAGGCCGGCGCTCAGGCTGTTAAGTTCCAGAAGCGCAACCCGGACGTTGCTGTTCCGGAAGACCAGAAGTCAAAGCCTCGTAGTACCCCATGGGGCGAAATGACCTACTTGGAATACAAGTTCCGGGTGGAGTTTGAAGACGCTGAGTATGCAGAGATCGACGCATACGCCAAGGAACTCGGCCTGCAGTGGTTCGCATCTCCGTGGGACATTGATTCGGTGAACTTCTTGGAGAAGTTCAACGCTGTGACCTACAAGATTGCCTCGGCTTCCATTACCGATATTCCACTCCTCGAAGCTGTTCGCGACACCGGAAAGCCCGTCATCATGTCCACCGGAATGTCCACGCTGGAACAGATCGACAAGGCTGTTGAGGTCATAGGCAAAGACAACCTGGTGCTCATGCACGCAACGTCCACATACCCACTTCCTCCTGAGGAAGTGAACCTGCTGGCAATCCCAGCTCTGCGCGAACGTTACGGTGTTCCCGTTGGTTATTCTGGCCACGAAATCGGTACTGCGATCTCCGCCGCTGCCGTTGCACTGGGCGCTGTGACCGTCGAGCGTCACATCACTCTGGACAACGAAATGTGGGGGTCGGACCAGAAGGCGTCCATGGAGCCTGACGAGTTCATCAAGTTGGGCGAAGAAATCCGCGAAGTCACCACGGCCCTGGGTGACGGTAAGAAGCGCGTCATGCCTGGCGAAGAATCCAAGATCGCTTCCCTGCGCGTCGTAAAGTAGCTGATGCTAAAGGTGCGGTCGGTTCTACCGACCGCACCTTTCTATGTCGAGGAGAACCGTGTCAACACCTGAACTTTCGCTCATCATCCCAGCGATGAATGCGGCCCCGTATCTGAGCACGCTCTTTACTTCCCTCCACAAACAGGGTGATATGAGCAAAGTACAGATTATTTTCATTAACGACGGGTCTTCGGATGACACCCCGCTGTTGCTAGACGAATACGGCGCGCAGTTCCCCCACTTTGAAGAAGTCACAAACGCCACCAACGTGGGCCTCGCAAATGGGCGCAACCAGGGGCTTGACCGCGCAAAAGGTGACTACATCGTTTTCCTCGATGGTGACGACTGGTTAGCCGACAATCATCTCCCCACACTTCTCGACGCCGCCAAAGCACTCGACGTAGATTTCATTCGGTGCGACCACGTCACTGTCACGGGCAACAAGCGTGTTTTGAAGCGTGCTCCAATGGCATTGCGCAACCGACCGCTGAACCCTCGTTATGGAATTTTGCCCGTACATGACTCCACTATGGTGGACTATCCGTATGCGTGGGCTGGGATCTTCCACCGTCGAGTCAAAGACTCAGGAATGTTGTATTTCCCCAAAGACTTCATGACGGCAGAAGACCGCGAGTGGATTTGGAACCTGCATTTAAACGCCGATTCCTTTGCCGTAGTTGATGCTCCAGGCATTCTGTATCGTCGGGATGTTGCCGGATCGCTTACCCAGATCGTTGATGAACGTCAGTTAATGTTCGCCGATGCCTTCGAAGGAATTTTCCGACTCGTGGAAGACGACCGTGACGCGGATATGTGGTGGCAGAAAGCGGCACGCAACTGGCTTGCCATTGTGCAGGCTCAAGTCGAGCGGTTCTCCCTCTCGCCACAAGTAATGAAGAACAAGCTGTACGAAAAGAGCCGAACGGTATCAGCCATGGTTCCCAAAGACGTACTTCTCCGCGAGTTTGCCCAGTCCAAACCCAACCGCCAGCATGCGGTACTCCCTGCTCTCGGGTTGACGAAAGACGCGCTAAAGGAGCTCATCAAGTGAAGCAGATCTTCCTTGCCTCTACCCTTTTTCAGGTCGCGGGACTTGCGGCCGGAATCGATTCAGGCGTGTATGACTCGGCGGTAACCCCAGCGGCATCACTCGAAGGCCCAGGAGCTCCCGACGCGCTTTTTGAGACTCCGAGCGAGCGCATTCTGCTCCTCTCAAACAACGCTGTGGTCCTCGAAGCTGCAACCCCTATCGACGAGGCACCCGGCGCCGCCTCACTACTAACACGCTTCGACCGTGTGATCTATCTCAACGACTTTATTGCACCTAATCACCCAAACTCATGGGCACCACGCACCGAAGACCTGCCTTTGTGGGAAACTGAGCTACGCTCGCGCTGGCAACTTGGCGACGAAACCATTGAGCTTGTTGTGGAATCTCCCCAAGTGAATCCTGCAATCGCGCTTGGCCGTATCTTTCACACAGCAATGATTCGCGTACATTCTGACGGTCTCATGAGTTACGGCCCAACTCGCAACTTTATCCCGCTGGCTAACGGACAGCGGATGTCGTCTTTGCATTATCTGCCACTTGTTGAAGGGCTCGTGCCACGGCTCTTAAACGAGTATGAGATCACTCCGATTGCTCTCGATCGCCAAGCTTTTGTCAAAGTCGTTGACGAAATCGCGCGCGACACTGACCTGGGTCTCAGCGATGAAATCAAGGCGCTTGACTCATCAACGACAGCCATGGCGTTTGGCCAGTATCTTTCCGCATTAGGAATCTTGACGCCCCAAGAAGAACACGACCTGCACCGTGATTTTGTTTCTGCTGCCCACGAGGCAGGAATGACAGCCGTGGTGTTCAAGCCACATCCCGCTTCGCCACCCGACATGGTGCAAGCACTGGGTGCCTATGCACACGAATTGGGAATCGGCTTTTTTGTGTACAGCTCCCCAGTCATTGCCGAAGTTGCTGTCGCAGTGCTCAAACCGGCGTTGGTCATTGGATGTTTTTCAACGGCACTGGTCACCGCCCGCGCCTTGTACCGCATCCCGGCAAAGGCAGTAAAGACAGACCTGCTTTTAGAGCGCATCACGCCTTACCAAAACTCCAACCGCATTCCCGTGACGATTGCCGACGCTACACTCGACGGTTCGAATGCGGAGCTCTCAACTGAACAGGTCAAAGAGTTGCAAGCACTCGTCGACTCCGTATCCTACGCAATGCAACCAGAAATTGCGTTCCGCCTGCGGGAGACAGCCCAGGATTTCCTAAGCAAGCGACGTGGCTCGAATACCATGAAGTACTTTAAGAAACGTCGTCTCACTTCGCTCGATCTGCCAGGCGGACTTCCAAAGCGGAATCGTCCTCGCACGGTACTTCGCAAATCGTTGTCCGCTGGAAAAACGCTCGCGCGTGAAACCTACAAATCATTCCAGAAGAGACAAAGTGCCAAAAGGGACGCTGTGGAGGACTGACATGATCGCGATAGTTGAGTCACCGCTACAGTTTCTGGCGGCTTTGGAGACACACAAAGCCTCGACGCTTTTCTGTTATGACTCAGCGACTATGCGTGACTTCGTTGAAAAGTTGCCTTTGTCGTTTCTCGCGGACGTCACTGTGAAGTGGGGGCTCCCTCCGACACGCACGTTCACTGCTGCTCAGAACGTGATCGTGGGAGACCTCAACTCAGGATCGTTTCAGCTACTTCTGGTCCGCGCGCGTGGCAAGTTACCTGCCCTGACCGTTGTTGACGATGGACGTGCGACGATCACGGCGTTCGAAAACGTGGTTTCTAAGGCACCACTCGTTCGTTCACGGGTATCGAATTCTGTTGTCCGTACCGGGCTTGGCCATGTTGCCTCTCGTATTCTCTACGCACATGCACAGCGTGGCCATATCACGTGGTTCACAGCTCTCACCCTCAACGATTCGCTCCGGACCCGCGTAGAGAACGCTGGTGTACGCATTGAGTCACACAGCTTCTCGACGATCCGGTCCTTTCCTTGGGACGACTTGCCAACTTCAGGACCGTTTGTCATTGGTTCAGCAATGGTCGCCGACGGTGTGATCGATGAAGACTCATACTTTTGCTGGCTCGAAAACCTTGGGCTCGATCAGTTTGCCTATATTGCTCACCGGCGCGAAAGTTCCGCATTTCTGAATCGGGTCGGAAGTATCCCTGGCGCTACGGTTTATGCGGCAGGACTTCCAGTGGAAATTCGCCTTTCCCACGCGCAAGCTGGTTCTGAGGTTTATTCGCTACCCACAACCGCGACCGAAACGTTGCCGTTGACGATGGACGCACCCAAGATCAAGACCACGTTTGTCCCTGACGACTGGTGGAAACCGAACGTCACAATGAAAACAAAAATGGAGCTCAACACAGCAGTAAACCGTGCGACTACAAAACCCATCCTTGTTTCCATTTCCGACTCAGAGTCCTATCTGAAATGGTCGGCTTCGCTCCTCGATCAGCTGCGTGAGGATTTTGATGTCCACGTGTGGCTGGTTGACAACCCGATCCTGCCCACTGGCGAGCAGATCGCAAACGCGTTGGCCGGAAGTGGTTTCAGCAGTGCGCATGTGCCTGTTGTTAAGAATTCAGAGCTCAAAGTCGCTCTAGAGGACCTTCGGCCGAATGTGATTCTCGCGGCTGCTACTGGGCCTATTGTGCAGGTCATATATTCAACTGCTGCCTTTCTCTCGCACCGCCCTGGGCTGGTCTCCGGCCTCCCTGGGGTGGGACTTCCTGCGACTTCGAAGGGGCAACGTTACAGGCGTCTCGGTGACATGTTCATCACACATTCCGCTTTTGAAAAAGAAAGATACGAGCAGGTATTAACCGATTGTCGCTTCCCTGTCGAAGTGGTGGTCGCTCGTCTACCCATGCTGAAGTCGAAGAAACCACCTCGCGCTAGATTTACTCCCGGGGATATTCCGACCCGTTTGGTTTTTGCTCCGCAGGCAAAAGTGCCCGTGGAGAAGGACGAACGCGAGCAGATCTTGTTGTCTCTGAACCGCTTCGCACGTAATTTTCCGAAGTCCTCAGTTATTGTGAAGGTGCGTAGCCGGCCAGGTGAACAGGAGACTCATCACGAAGAACACTCCTACACCGCGCTCTTGGAGGATTTGGAGCGTGAAGGAAAAGTGATACCGGGACGTCTGTCGGTTGAGGTTGGTCCTATGTCCGATTTCCTTGAGCCGGGAACGGCTCTGGCGACAGTGTCTTCGACAGCTGCGCTTGAAAGCTTGGACCGTGGCCTGGCAACACTTATTATTGCTGACTTTGGAGTTAATGAGGACATGCTCAATGAGGCGTTCGCCGATTCTGGGATCGCGCAGCCGTTGAGCGATCTAGAACGGTCGGACTTTAGGTTCCCGTCTGAAGCGTGGCTCACAACCAACTATTTCCAACCGTTCACCGACGAATTACCACATGCTCTGCAACTATTAGCGAAACGAGCACGTGCTCAACAGCTTCCGGATATTCGGACGGGCGCGCTTCAGCAGAATTACCGTGGGCTACGCGCTACCGTGCGCTCGAGGACTCCAAAACCCGTGGTTCAAGCGTATCGCCTTGTGAGGCGCGAAATGCCCCAGCGCGTTCGCGACGGTCTTTCCAAGCTTTAACCGAACCTGCAACGACCGCTATAAACGCCACTGAAACCGCCAGGGCGGGCCAGTACGTGTAACGGAAATGATTCGCGGGTATCACCGGGAAGTACGCAAAAACATACAGGAACCCTGAACTCGTCAGCATGAGAGCAAACGCCCTGCTACGGCCCGACCACCACGCACCGATGGATATAATGGCTCCTGCCAGCAGCCAAAACCACGGCTTAAACACAAAGCCAATCGTGTCGACACCAAAGTCCACGACGTAGAACTTCGCGACCTTATCAAACTTCGTGCTTCCCTTGCGAAAACCTACTTCCTTAGCGGGTTTGACCACTTTGTTTGGGAAGTAGATAAGTCGAGAAGTGGTGAGATAAAACTTATACACCGACCATCGATATTCAACGTAACGTTGTGGGTGGGTGATGACGTGATCCAGCCACAGTTGTTTCAGCTCGTCTCTGTAGCCAAGCGGTGAATAATCGCTGCCACTAGATCCGCGACCGTAACAGTTCCAGTACGCGTCATAGGGCTCGTTCATTTCATAGCACTTGGGGCGCGCCTTATTAATTTTGTCCTTGAGCTCCTGGGGTGCTGCTGATTCATTGAGCTCATTTTCAGGGACAGAGAACATAACATCGTCGAGAATGACCTGGTAGATCTGGTGCGTCGGTTTAACGTTCCACTTTTTTGCAATTGCACCATCCAAGGAAACCGCTGACGCTCCTACAAATCCCACGATGACACAACCCATGATAAAGGCACTTATGAATTGTTTGGATCGCCCTTCTCTCAGCTTCGGAATGAGATTCCGTAGTTTTGGGGCGAAAAGTGGAGCAAGCCGCCAGCCAATAAAAATGCACATTGGCACAACAGCAGGGGCCGCATTCTTCCTTACTACTGTGGCAAATACAAGCAGCGAAACCGCTGGCACAATAAACCAAAGTGTTTTCTTGTTCTTGGGAGTGACAAGCGCTAAACATCCGGCGGCAAAAAGTAAAAGTGCTGCCATGATTGTGTCTTTCCACATAACAGCCAGCTGGCTATAGGCCCAAGGCGAAACCAAGATCGCAATCATTGCCAAAGACGCCCATTTACTTTTTAGAATGCGGTGCGCAAATACGGCGAGCAGAAACACCGCCAGGAAATAGATACCAAGCTGGAAGGCTAGTAGCGAACCGAGCTTGCCCGTTACTGCATACAAACCCCGCCACAGAATAGCGACGATAGGCGGATGCCAGTCAGAAAGATTCTTCATTCCCAGCATTTGTTTCGCTTGTTCCGAAATGTCGTACTCGGCACGCCCTGGGTAAAAGCCTAAGAAAGTAACGGCGGCAATTGCGAGGCACAGAAGCAAGAGCCCGACGTCCCACAGTAGCGCTTTGTTGTGTTTAGAAAAGCTCATCACTTTCGTCACTTTTCCTCGATTTTCACTGCTCGGGGAGAATCCGCTTCTTTGAAAACCCATGTTCTGTATGCATAGAACCTAAATGCCATGGCGAGAGCGATTCCTACAATGTTGGTGGATATGTTGTACGAGATCGGGTCACGCAGGTTGAGGAGATACCACGTCACTCCCAGCGGTAACACCGTGATGACCATTCCAATGGCGTTCACAACCACGAAGAGAATGAATCCGCGTACGTTTGACCCTGTAGTGCGGTCGCCATATGTCCACAGTTTGTTTCCCAGCCAAGCAACAATGACAGAGGCAATCGTTGAAATGATTTTTGCTTTGACCGGGCTCCCCGGCATTGTGGCAGGGATGCCCAAAAAGCCGTACACCAGCAGGTTGGATAAGCCCACATCCACAACGTATCCGGCGCCACCAACCATGAGGAAGCGCATGACTTCCACAAGTAGGGAACGCCATTTTTGAGAGTCAGCGGGCATTTAAGATGAAGACCCGCTCAGGCCCACGGTTTTCTTGGGCGGGAGTAGTTCCAGATAGTGTAGGCGTGCTGATTCACGTCGCACGCGCCGTAACGCGTCACCAATAATGCCAACGGTGGCAAAAATGGCGGCGATAATCATGAGCGCCACTGCCAAAAGCGCTGTAGGGAACCGTGGAACCAATCCAGTGTTCATGAACTCAACGATGACCGGCACACCACACACAAGCGACGCGATCACCATGAGAAGGGCAAGCGTACCGTAGAACAAGTTAGGGCGTTCGTGTCGCATCATTTGCGCAATCGTGCCAAGGATTTTAAAGCCATCTGACACGGTGGAGAGCTTCGACTCACTTCCCTCCGGACGGTCACGGAAGTCAATGCTGTATTCGGCGCAAGGAAGTCGGAGCGACATCATGTGAATGGTAAGTTCCGTCTCAATTTCGAAGCGCTTACTCACTGCCGGGAATGATTTGACGAAGCGGCGTGAAAAGACACGGTAACCGGAAAGCATGTCGCTGACATGGGTGCCAAAAAGCTTACTCGTGATGACGTTGAACATTCGGTTGCCAAATTCGTGCCCTGCGCGGTATGAAGACTCAGGGTTTGTGTCACGCCGAACACCCAGGATGTGGTCGTACGGACCGTTCACCAACATTTCAATCATGTCAGGGACATGCGAAGCTTCATACGTGTCGTCGCCGTCTACCATGACGTAAATGTCGGCTTCAACATCAGCGAATGCGCGCCGAACAACGTTACCTTTTCCAGGACGTTCTTCATGGCGAACAATTGCTCCTGCCGCAATGGCTTCCTCTACTGTGCGGTCGGAGGAGTTGTTGTTGTACACGTACACGTCCATTGACGGAACGGCCGCCTTGAGGTCAGTGACTACTTTGCGGACAGTCACTTCCTCGTTATGACAAGGCACAATGGCAGCAATTTTGTAAGTAGACAGATCAACCGTCATCTAGTCGTTCCATTCGTCAGCTCTCAAGACGCAGTTGGTCCTGAAGAAATGGTGTAAGCGTTTTTACGTATGTCGCACTAACGTGGTTGTGATCACGATATACAAGGACGTTCCCGACAACAACAGGACACTCCTGTTCGGTGCAAAATTTCTCCCACACGTCGACATACTTTGCACCTACTTTTTTCGAGGCATCCTCCACAGCTCGCCCCGCTTCGCGGAACTCGCTTACGTCATCGAGGCTGAGATCGCATTTAGCATAATCACCGCTGTCCTGATGTTTGGCCACACAGTCGGGAATATTCACCTTCGTCGTTCGTATCGGTGTTGCCCCCAAAACCGTCAGATCAATACCTGCTTTCACCAAAGGGCGCATCGCATCCGCGTAACCAGTCTGTCCGGGCCTTTTCTCGCCTTTTTGGCGTTTGAAATCTGTAGCCGGCATGTTCGCGATCACCACCCGATCGGGTTTCTCATCTTTCAGTTTCTCGATAGTTTTCTTGTTTGGCTCGCTACATTCCAAACGACCGTTTGTCTCATATCCCCGCTCCGCGAGGCTAAAGGGGCATGAGTAGTGCAAATGCACAACCAGTTTCCAATCTGTGCCCTTCAGCATTTCTTGAAAAGCCGGCACCCACTGGCTCGCGTGCGAATCTCCCACTAGTGCCAAGGTTTTCGACCCGTCTGGGTTAGCCATCACACATTCTGCAGCGGTTTTTGTTTCAGGTTCCGCAGGTGTAGCAGGACAGTCTTCGGGGTAATACGGCCTGTCTTCGATTGCGCGCGAGACGACGGGCAAAATTGTGCCAGAGTAACCCTCTGCAAAGCGGGTAAAGGACGTCTTACTGAGCGAAGCACTGCCAATACCCTCGACGTTGCCCGCTTTGAGCTCTTCGATCTTGCGGGTCTCACGCTCAACCTCAATTGCATGCGACGCAAACGGAACCGCTGCGACAGCACACGTCACAGCCATTGACATTCCAGCCGCAATAAGTGCTCGCCTGTTGTGTTTCTTGAGGAACGGTAGGACACGTAGGGGTTGTTCCACGTAGTAGAAGGAGAGCATCGCAAGCACAATGCTCACGGCAAAGACCGCAATAAATTCTGAAATCCCTTCAGCCGGGCGCCCGTTCCTTTCATGAAAAAACACCACAACAGGGAAATGCCACAAGTACAACGAATATGACCATAGGCCGACCAACTGAACAGGCTTCCAGTTAATAATGGGCCCCAAAGAGCCCAACCCGGTAGTCCAGCCAGCAGCGATCAAAGTAGCCGCTCCCAATGTAGGTATCAAAGCAGAAGCACCCGGGAAAGCGGGGGCTTCACCGGAATACGTCACACATGCAACACCAATCGCTACCACACCAACGATCGCCATCACCTTGCGCGCACCATTAAACCTCTGCGGATCACCTAAAATGCACGCAAGCAAACCACCAATACCCAACTCCCACACACGAGTAGGCGTAATGAAGTACGAGGCAGGGTCATTAGCACCCACCGACACAACACTCCACACAAACGAAGCCAGGCACACCACCGCAAAAAGTACAAACGCAATGAACCGGAACCGGCGCCGAAATACATCTGCGCTATGGCGCCCGCGGTTCTGCAAACGTCGCGTACTCCAAAGCGCTAGCACCACTAACAATGGCCAAACTGGGGTTGCCCGCAAATCGTGGACACGTAGTGGAGCTACCTAGTGGTTAGGCAGCTATTTCTTTTCTGCTAATGGTTAGACCAATTCGGTTCTCGAAGTCGACAGGGGTGGCCATCCCGAGTGCGGAATGTCGGCGTCGACGGTTGTAGACGACTTCAATCCAGTAGGCAACGGCCTTGCGTGCGGCATCACGGGTCGTCCAGCGCTTACGGTCGTAGAACTCGGTTTTAAGCGTCGACCAGAACGACTCGGCCATCGCATTATCGAAGCACACCCCGGTACGCCCCACGGACTGAGCAATGCCCAGGTTGCGGCAAACCTCCCAGAGTTTCTCGCTGGTGAATTGGGTTCCGCGGTCAGCGTGAAACACCAGCCCATCAGGAACGTCACCACGAAGTGTATGCGCCATCCGCAAGGCCCGTTCGACCAGGGAAGTATCTTGAACGCTATCCATAGCCCAGCCCAGCACCCGGCGGGAATGGCCATCGCGAACCGCGCACAAGTACAACCAGCCTTCAGCAGTGCGCAGGTAGGTAATATCTGACATCCAAACCCGGTTGAGCTCACCAGTATCAAACATGCGCTTGACCAGGTCAGGAAGCGTGGACTTACGCTTAGCTTGAATCGTTGTCACCGGGACAAAGGCCCGCGGTGAAATCCCTTCAATGCCCATCATGCGCATCCGTTTAGCCACAGTCTTACGGTTAAGCGCAATGTGGTAGCGCTCGGCAAGTTCTGCAGTGATCCGCGGAGCACCATAAACCTCACCGGAGTCTTTCCAAATCCGATGAATCTTGCGGTCGACATCATCGTAAAATGCTGCACGATCATCTTCGCCGGAGAGTCGCTTCTGCTGCGTATGAGCCCATTTGTAGTATCCAGACCGAGACACTTTTAAAAGCCGTGCCATGCGCTTGATGCTGTAGTTCGCCTTCTCCTGCTGCATTAGTTCGAACTTTTCTGCTCGCGTTGCTTCGCAGCGAAGAAGGCTGTCGCTTTTGACAAAAACTCGTTATCCATCTTGGCTTCAGCCAGCTCCCGGCGCAGACGAGCATTCTCAGCACGAAGATCAGCCTCACTCATCCCATCTGATGCTCCTCGGCGCTCACGCTCGAGTTTGACCCACCGGCCTAAAAGCCCGGCGGAAACACCGATCTCCTTAGCCACATGAGCAATCGGACGCTCCGACTCTATTACCAGGTTCGCGGCTTCACGCCGATACTCCGGAGTGTACTTCTTGCGCTGTTGACTCACAATGAACATCCTTTCCTACGGACACAAGATCCGCACTAATAGGGTGTCCACTCAACGAGGGTAACCTCAAAACAACGTAGAACTGTTCTTCAACCGAAAGCGACCAGAAGTGTTGGAACGGCGAAGGTGCCGCATCCTGCCCCAGGTAGTCGACCGATTGGTCCGCCAGTAGGAAGTTTTGTATGTAGAGGGCCGAGGCGATGCCTTGCTTTGTGGCATCCACCAACTGAGTGCTTGGAAGAACGAAAAGCGAAACGATCGATGTAACAACAATCGCAAGAGTCGCAGCCGGGAGAATACGCCTAGCCCGGTTGGCCCAAAACTGGCTCAGCGACAAACGCCCCGTAGATTCAACCTCTTTCAGCATGTGTGCCGTGATCAGATAACCAGAGATCACAAAAAACACATCCACACCAACAAAACCACCCGGCAACCACGAAGGCTGAATGTGGTAAACAACGACAGCCAAAACAGCTATCGCACGCAGAAGCTGAATCTCAGGACGAAACTTTCGCATCTACTAAACTCTCATGAGACGGAAACCAGCCCACCTAGTGTAAGAAATATAACCCGCTACACAGCGCTTAAAGTCTCAGTGTCGGACTATTTCGTCAATAATTGACCCCAACCAGGGCTCTAAGGTTTCTGCGTATGCCGGCGACACGTGGTTAGTGTCGCGGTACACCAACCGCGAGCCAGCAACGGCTGGGCACACGTCTTCGACGCAAAACGCGTCAGCTGTATCCACCAATTCCACGTCCGACACCTCACGCGCCGCTTCGCGCATGGCCGCGTTCGTGCCCTGGTCCAGTTTTGCGTCACTTCGTTTGAAGTCACACGCAGATGGATCGTCCATGTGTTCACTCACGCACTCAGGCATGTCCCCCGGCGGATTGGGCGAATCGACAAAAGCCAAAACCTTGATGTCTTCACTGCTCAACTCCCGGAATACGTCCGCAAACCCCTTTGTCCCCGGCACCTTCTCAGCATCCTGAGCCACAGCGTCACCTCGGACCAGGCCAGAGGTGAGAACGACCTCGGGCCGGTCCTTTTTCAACCTTTCCAAAACATCACGGTTTGCATCCTGACACTTCAGGCCGCCCGCCTGCTCAGCGTTGAACTCACCCACCGTGAACGGGCACTTCTGCCGTAAGTACACCACGACTTTCCAGTCGGTGCCCTCGACGACCTTACGCAGAGCCGGCACCCACTGCGCCGCGTGAGAATCCCCCACGACAGCAATCGTCCGTCCGCCGTCCGAACCCGCAATCACACAATCCCGCGTGCGCTTTTCAGAAACCGGCACGGGCACCTCAAAGGAGCACTCTGGAAACTTGGGCTCGCTCTCTCGCGCGCTAATCGGAGCGGGCTCAATGGTGGTGTCCTCGCCAAAGAATACGTCGTAGTCGTACTCGCGCAGTGACCCGAACCCAGGCGCCAACTTAGTAGGCAGATCAACCGTAGGAGCAGCCAGCACATCGTCACGCAGGTTTTGCTGGCGCAACTCGTGTGCGCTCACCCAACCGGGCACCACGGCGACCACGGCACCAACTGCCGCCACGGCTACCGCGCCCACAACCGTGTGCGCGTTGCGAGCCTTGAGCCACGTCCACGACAAGATTGGCCTTTCCACCAGGTAATAACTGGCACACGCAACTACCAGGCTCACCGCAAAAACCAGCAGTCCGCCCAGCGCGGTGATGCCACCGGCGATGCGGGCTCCCGCGAACACCACTACCGGGAAGTGCCACAAGTACAAGGAGTACGACCAGTCCCCCACCCGCTGAATGGGAGCTAAACGCATGAAGCGGTCTGGGGAACCCACGCCCGAGGTCGTCCCCGCTGCGATGACCGCCACCGTCCCAGCGATGGGGAGAAGCGCGGCGACGCCGGGGAACGGAGTTGCCGAAGAGTACGTGACCGTGCTGATGACGATGGCGGCAATTCCACCCCACTGGAGGGCCAGTCGCAACCACGGGTGCGAGGTCCATTCGATGAGCACGCACGCCAAAAGCCCGCCAGCACCCAACTCCCATAGGCGCGTCCACGTCACAAAGTACGCGGCGGGGTCACCACTTGCCACGTGGACCACGCTGGCAACGAAACTCACAGCGACAAACACGGAGAAGAACACCACCGTGATACCTCTGAACCGCCTGCGGTGTTGATAGAACCCCGTTGGGTACTTCCGTAGGACCTGTCCCGCGATCAAACCGGCCGCCACAACCAGCAGTGGCCACACCACGTAGAACTGTTCTTCTAAGGACAACGACCAGAAGTGTTGGAACGGAGTGGGCTTCGCGTCAGCAGCCATGTAGTCCACCGACTGGCGCGCAAGGGCGAAGTTCTGAATGTAAAGCGCTGAAGCAACCCCCTGCGTGGCCACATCTTTCAGACGTGTCAAAGGCAGAAACCACAACGACAGAATCGACACCACCACAATGGTCACCGTGGCTGCTGGCAAGATCCGGCGAGCGCGGTTCGCCCAAAACTGCATGAGCGAAAACTGCCCCGTGGTTTCGATTCGGTTGAGGATACCGGCCGTAATGAGGAATCCAGAGATCACAAAGAACACATCCACACCCACAAAACCACCGGGCAACCAGGCGGGGTTGATGTGATAAACGACGACAGCGACTACGGCCAGGGCCCGCAAAAACTGAATCTCTGGCCTAAAGCGTTGCGCAGAGCTTGGCCTCGAAGTCGTCATAATGAACCATTCAACACTACCCGCCAGGCGCCTGAACGATTATCCCCACCGTGTCTCCTACTCATCGGCGCGAACACCCTCAAATGTCATACGTGTCACATTCAGGCGTGCCCCGGGTCACACTATGTCATTTCATGACAAACCCGACCCCACTTAGCATCAACGTTCCGCAATATGAGAGACGCTAAACCATACAAGGAGTACCACGTGATCGAACTGCGCGATCTTCGCAAAGAATTTGCTGGCGCTCCGGCACTGGATGGAATCAACCTCACCATCCCAGACGGTCAAATCCACGGAATTGTGGGACGTTCGGGTGCCGGAAAGTCCACGCTCATTCGATGCATCACCGGGCTAGAAACGCCCACCAGCGGCACCGTCACCATCGACGACACCGCCATCACCGGGCAATCTGCTTCGGGTCTGAGGCGTGCCCGCCGTTCGATCGGTATGGTGTTCCAGCACGCGAATCTGCTGGACTCCCTCACTGCGCAAGGCAACGTGGAGCACCCACTCAAAGTGGCAGGCGTCCCAGCCGCTAAGCGCAAGGCACGAGCACAAGAGCTCCTCGAGCTGGTGGGCCTAAGCGACCGCGCCAACAACTACCCCGCACAGCTGTCCGGAGGTCAACGTCAGCGTGTGGGTATCGCCCGCGCCCTTGCCACGGAACCCTCACTTTTGCTGTGTGACGAACCCACCTCGGCGCTGGACTCACAGACCACCAGCCAGATCCTGCAGCTTTTGCGTTCCTTGCGTGACCGTCTGGGCATTACCGTGCTCATCATCACCCACGAAATGTCAGTCGTGCGCGAAATCTGCGACGCGGTCACCCACCTGGTCGACGGCACGATCGCCCACACCGGAACCCTGCAAAGTGTGCTGAGCGAACCAGCCTCACCGCTGGCCAAGAGCCTCATTCCGCTCCCAGAAGGAACCGACATCACCGGGACCCTGGAAGTTGCCCTGCCTGCCACCTGGGTCATGGGTCCCGAGGCGGGCGCCGGCACAGTTTCAGGTGTCTTCGAAGCTGCATCACAGGCTGGAGTGCCGATCTCGGCCGTCCAAGCCGGCACCGTCGAAGTCATCGCTAACCGGCAAGTAGGCCGCCTGCGCGTTTCCACCCAACGACCCGAAGACCTACCCCGCCTTTCCCAAGCACTCCAGCGGGCCGGGTACACGGTAGGTGGAACGACCTCGGCGAACAACACCCACAACAACGGAAAGGAGGCCAACGATGTGGCTGAATAACCCCGTCATCGCGAATGAACTGTGGCCCGCATTCTGCGAGACCCTGTTCATGACGCTGCTTTCGGCCTTGTTCTCCGTTGTTTTGGGACTTCCGTTGGGGATCCTGCTGTGGCGAACCGCCAAGAACTCCTTGTCCCCCAACCCGGTTCTGTACCGAATCCTGTCGACGATCGTGGACATCGGGCGTTCGATCCCGTTCATCATCTTGATGATCGCGCTCATCCCGTTCACCCGCTTCATGGTGGGCACCGCGCTGGGATGGTACGCAACGGTCGTACCTCTGACCGTAGGAGCGATCCCGTTCTACGCCCGGTTAGTTGAATCAGCCTTGCGCGAAGTCTCCACCGGAAAAATCGAAGCCGTCACCATGATGGGGGCCAGCCGCGGACAGATCATCCGCCAGGTCATGATTCCCGAGGCGCTGCCCGGCCTGGTTTCGGCAGCCACCGTGACAACAGTGACCCTGGTTGGTTACACCGCCATGGCTGGTGCGGCCGGCGGCGGAGGTGTTGGCGCCCTCGCCATTTCCTACGGCTACCAGCGCTACCAAGGAGACACGATGCTGGTGTGCATCATCGTGCTCGTGGCACTCGTGGGCGTACTGCAGTTCGTAGGCGACCGGATCGCACACGCCGTGGACCACAGATAAGCACTCCAGAACTTTAGCGGCACTTGGGCGAAGGCGCCTGCCGAGGTGACTGACACCTCGGCGGGCAACCTGGCCCGTACTTACCAATTTCACTCAAAGAGAAAAGGAAACACGTATGAAACTCCGCATTGCAGCAGCCGTAGCAGCTGCCAGCCTTCTGCTCACCGGTTGCGGTCTCGCAGGTGGGGACGCGAAGGAAGTCGGCAAGAAAAACGGCGACATCACCACGCTTACAGTGGGCGTCTCACCGGTCCCACACGGTGACATCCTGAAATACGTCGACGAAAACCTGGCAAAGGACGCCGGCCTCGACATCGAAATCAAGGAATACACCGACTACACGCTGCCGAACCGCGCACTTGTTGACGGTGACCTGGATGCCAACTACTTCCAACACAAGCCATACCTGGATTCTGAAGTTGAAGGACAGGGTTACAAACTCCACGCTTTCGAAGGTGTTCACATTGAACCGATCGCGCTTTTCTCCAAGAAGGTGAAGTCGGTTGACGAACTTCCTGACGGCGGAACCATTGGTATCAACAACGACCCAGCCAACCAGGGTCGCGCGCTGGACATGCTGGCCAAGGAAGGTGTCATCACCCTGGCTGATGGCAAGGACGCAACCACTGCGACCATCCACGACATCAAGGACAACCCCAAGAACCTGAAGTTCCAGGAAGCCGACGCAGCACAGCTGGCACGCACCCTGGACGACACCGACGCGTCGATCATCAACGGAAACAACGCACTCGAAGCTGGCCTGTCCCCCACCAAGGACTCGATCCTGGTGGAATCGGCAGAAAACAACCCATACGCCAACTTCCTTGCCGTGCGAGACGGCGACCAGGACAACGAATCGATCAAGAAGCTCGACGAACTTCTGCACTCACCTGAAGTCAAGAAGTACATCGAAGACACCTGGACCGACGGCGCTGTTCTCCCAGCGTTCTAAAGGACTGAGGTGCTCAGGTACTAGTCGGTTCTGACCGGCCAAACACGACCATCTGAATGCACAAGCGAGGGGCTCCCTGGTGATCAACCAGGGAGCCCCTCGCTTTGGGTCAGCTACGCAAGTGGCTCCTGCACCACCAGAACTGCTTAGAACAAACCGCTGATGTTACCGTCGTCGTCAACGTCGATCGTGTTGGCTGCCGGCTTCTTTGGAAGCCCTGGCATGGTCATGATGTCGCCACAGACCACAACCACGAAGCCCGCACCGGCAGACAGACGCACGTCGGCCACCTCGAGCACGTGCCCAGTTGGTGCGCCCAGCTCGGTCGCGTCAGTCGAGAACGAATACTGGGTCTTGGCAATGCACACCGGCAAGTCGCCATACCCGTCTTCTGCAAACAGCGCCAGCTTGTTGCGCACCTTCTTGGGAAGCTCTACCCGGTCGGCACCGTAAACCCGCTGGGCAATCGTCGTGATTTTTTCTTCCAGTGTGGAGTCGAGTGGGTAGGTGAACTGGGGTTCCTTGCCCGAGGTGTCCGCGGCTTCTGCAACCGCGATCACCTTGCGTGCAAGGTCGGTTGCTCCCTTTCCACCTTCTGCCCAGTGACGCGCAAGTGACGCTTCCACACCGCGCTCTTTGAGCGCCTCAAGCAGGGCTGTGTGTTCAGCGTCGGTGTCAGATGGGAACGTGTTGACCGCAACAACAGGGGTGACACCGTAAACATCACGGACGTTCGCAATGTGCTTGTCCAAGTTCACCAAACCAGCCCGCATTGCGTCAACGTTTTCCTTCTCCAGGTCAGCTTTAGCGACCCCGCCGTGGAACTTCAACGCACGCACGGTAGCCACGATCACGGCAGCTGAAGGGAAGATTCCCGCAGCCCGGCACTTGATGTCGATGAACTTTTCAGCACCCAGATCAGCGCCGAATCCCGCTTCGGTGATCGCATACTGGCCGTAGTTCATCGCAGCCGTGGTAGCCAAAACCGAGTTGCACCCGTGGGCGATGTTTGCGAACGGACCACCGTGGATGAACGCTGGTGTTCCTTCGATCGACTGCACCAGGTTAGGTGAAAGGCCTTTAGCCAAAAGCGCGGCCATCGAACCAGCGACTTCGAGGTCAGCCACCGTCACTGGTTTCTTGTCGAACGTGCGCGCAACCACAATATTGCCCAAGCGTTCTTTCAAGTCGGCAATCGACGTGGCCAAGCAGAACACGGCCATGACCTCACTTGCCACAACAATGTCGAAGTGGTCTTCGCGAGCCATCCCGTTGTTGTAGCCACCCAAACCGATCGCAATATCGCGAAGAGCACGGTCATTCAGGTCGACAACGCGACGAATCTCAACCCGGCGAGGGTCGATCCCCAAAGTGTTTCCCTGGTGGATGTGGTTATCCAGCGCTGCGCACGCCAGGTTGTTAGCCAAAGCGATTGCCGCGAAGTCACCCGTAAAGTGCAGGTTGATGTCTTCCATGGGCAAGACCTGGGCGTAGCCACCGCCGGCAGCTCCACCTTTCATCCCAAAAACAGGTCCCAGGCTCGGTTCCCGCAGTGCCAGGACGGCCGGGGTTTTGCCTTCTGGAACGTTCCAGTTTTCTTCGCGTGCAACTTCGTTGATGCCGTCAGCGAGTCCAATCGAGGTAGTGGTTTTACCTTCGCCAGCCGGTGTGGGGCTCATCGCTGTGACCAGAACCAGCTTGGCCGGGGTCGTCGACGGTGTTGAAGAGTCAGCGGCTTCACGGTCGCGCGTGACTGTGGTTGCCGGAACTTTTGCCTTGTCGTGTCCAAAAGGAACAATGTCCTCAACGTTGAGGCCCAACTTGGCTGCAATGGTAGAGATAGGTCGGATAGTGGCCTTATGCGCAATTTCTAAGTCAATGCTCATAGTCACAATATTTACACACACTGCGTTCCAGGTACTATGAAAAGCGTGAGTAATTACCCTCAATACCCAAACACGCCCGGATCTGGCAACGGCCCCCAGCCTGGTGGCAATAGCCCATACGCATCCGGAGCGCCCGGACAATCACAAAACTACGGAACTGGTCAGCCTTATGGCTCCCAGCCAACAGGCGCAGGTCAGCAGCCATACGGCTCCCAGCCAACAGGCAGTGCCGGCCAGCAACCTTACGGCTCCCAGCCAGCGGGTGGCGCCGGCCAGCAACCTGCTTACGGAAACTCATACGCCAACCAGGGCATGGGAGGCGGAATGCCAGCAGGGTTCGGTCAGCCCGGACCTGATGGAACGGTTCCTCTCAACCAGCCCCACTACGGTGCGTCGATTAAAGAAGCGACCATGCGCTTCTTCAAGAAGTACGCGCGTTTCAACGGGTTTGCTTCCAGGAGCGAATTCTGGTGGCCCATGCTCTCGCTCATTGTTATTCAGCTCATCCTCATGATCCCCTACATCATTGGAATTGTGATGATGTCCGCGGGCACGGCTGCTGCCGCTTCGTCGTACTCATCAACAGGTACGGCTGGTGGCGGAGGGGCGGCCACGTTTGGAACTATCCTCGTGTTCCTCTCTGGTGGACTCCTCTTCCTATTTGGACTGGCCGTCATTGTGCCTTCCATCGCACTGTCGGTTCGTCGTCTTCACGACGCCGGTTTCAGCGGTTGGTGGTACCTCTTGTCCTTGGCCCCTTTCGGAAGTATCGTCGTTCTTATTTTCTGCGGTTTGGAAAGCAAACCAGAAAAATGGCAACCCGAATGGTATGACCAAAACGCCTAACAGCAACAACAATCCTTAACGAGTGGGAGTCACGGATGTGACTCCCACTCGTGTTTTGCAACGTAACCAAACAGCAACGTGTACACGGACATATAGGCGAAACGCCCCCGTAGGATAAGCATGAGATTCTTGTGAACCCCCTTTTTTGGAGCTAAACATGTCGCAGTACAACTACGGGCAACCGCAAGCGACCCCGTACCCACAGCCACACGCACATACCTATGTGAGCGTGCCACCGGGCTTCGGCCACCCCGGCCCAGACGGTACGGTGCCACTTAACCAGCCGTGGTACGGAATTGGCTTCATGGAGGCAAACAAACGCTTTTTTAAGAAGTACGTCCGCTTCAACGGCTTCGCGTCACGTGGCGAATACTGGTGGTCATTCTTAGGCTTGACCTTGATCGGGCTTATTCCGAGCGTCATCTTCTCAATCGGATACATCATGGTTTTTGCCGGCATCTTGAGTGCGGCCGCGTCAGCGTCGTATGACGGAAGTGGCGCAGGAGGCGTGGTAACTTCCGGGCTTGGATTCGTTTTTCTGTTGGTGGGGGGCGGCTTGACGAGTCTCATCAGTTTCGCAACGTTCTTACCATCACTGGGAGCATCTATCCGGCGGCTACACGACGCAGGTTTTTCCGGCTGGTGGTACTTACTCATCTTCGCTCCGTTCGGAACCTTCATTATCGTGGTACTCCTCGCCATGCCCACCAACCAAGAAAAATGGCAACAGGACTGGTTTGACACCTCGGAAGGCTAATCAATAACCACCTGTTTCGGGACTGCCACACGTGGCAGTCCCATTTTTTGTGCATGTGGCGTTGACTAAAGGAGGAACACCAGAAGGAAAGTGAACAGGCATGCAACCATACAAGTCCGATGCGTGGTCAACCGATCTCTACGGACTCCCGTCAGGACCGAACACCGACCCACGCCCCTCACCGGCACCCCTCCACGGACCCCTCGCCCGCCCTCGTAAACGCCCGCGCGTAGGCTTGGCGGTCACCTCGGGCATTATCACAGCGAGCGTGCTCGTGGTGGCGGCAGTGTGTCTAGCTGTGTTCTTCGCCCGCTGAGCCCGAACGTTGCATCAGAGCCGGAATCACACGCGTCCGAGTCAGTGGTGCGAACTGCTGAGCATCCGTGTCCGGGGGCAGCTGTTCGTAACTAAACCATCCGATCTCTTCGATTTCGTGCAAACACTGCGGAGCCTCAACGCTGAGATCCGCCGGAACCGTTTCGCACACAAAGACGTGTCCAGTCACCATGTGCTGTGCTTCATTGGCAGCGGGAGCGGTGAAGGTCCCCAAGAAAAATAGCTGGCTTTCGTCCAGGTGCAGCCCCAGCTCTTCGCGAATTTCACGCACCACCGTGTCCTGAGCTGTTTCGCCTGGCTCGGGTTTTCCGCCCGGCAACATAAAAGAGGTAGTCCCCCTCTTGCGAACCATGAGAAGCGCAGGTTCGCTGGGGTGTTGAATAACTAAGGCTGAAACGGTGATGTTCTTCATGGGATCCTTACACGTTCAGGCCCGAGGTGGTTCTCACCTCGGGCCTGAATCACTGTGTCTTATGCGTTCTTCTTAAAGAAGAGTTGCTTGTTTGCGAATTCGTCCATGGCAAGTGGGCCCAGTTCACGGCCAATGCCAGAACGCTTTACACCACCGAACGGCAGGTATTCGCGTGATTCTTCAGGAGTGTTGATGAACACCATTCCGGAGTCGATCTGCGATCCCACCTTTTCCGCGCGTGCGGAGTCCGAGGAGAAAACAGCTGACCCCAGGCCAAAAGGAGTGTCGTTGGCAAGTTCGATGGCTTCTTCTTCGCTTGAAACCTTAAACACCATGAACGCCGGGCCAAAGAGTTCTTCGTAGTACCCGCGGCTCCCCTTCTTCACGTCGGTGAGGACAACCGGGCGAACCCACGCACCTGGACCGTCGTAGTCTTCGCCACCTGCCAAGAGGGTTGCCCCTTCAGCTACGGTCGCCTTGACCTGTTCGGTAAAGCGTTCCTTTGCCCCAGTCGACGACAGCGGAGCGAGCGTGCCCGGGTCTTCCCACGGGTTGTCCACAGCGATGTTTTTGGCTGCCTGCGTAATGGACGACACGAAGTCGTCGTAGATGTCTTCCATGACGATCATGCGCTTAGGCGAGTTGCACGCCTGCCCCATGTTGCCCATACGGGTGTTGAACAGGAGGTCTGCGGTCTTGGCAACGTCTGGGGTGTCCAGCACCACGTATGGGTCAGATCCACCCAGTTCCAGAACGACCTTCTTGAGGTTCTTCCCTGCTTCAGCTGCCACAGCTTTTCCGGCGCGTTCTGAACCGGTAAGAGAAACACCCTGGTTACGCGGGTCGGGCAAAATGACGTCCGCAACCTGTTCGTTAGTTGCGTAGATGTTGATGTACGCGTCTGCAGGAAGGCCTGCTTCCTGGAAGATCTGCTCCATAACTTCTGCTGACCATGGGCACTGTGGAGCGTGCTTGAGCAGGATCGTGTTCCCCAGAGCCAGGTTAGGTGCTGCGAAACGCGCCACCTGATAGTACGGGAAGTTCCACGGCATAATGCCCAGAATCGACCCGGTTGGTTTGCGCAGCAAGTACGCGTCCCCGTCGTTGGCGCCACGCAGTTTTTCTTCTTCAATGAACGCTTTGGCGTTGTCTGCGTAGTATTCGTAGATCCGAGCCGAAATCTCGACTTCACCCTGACCGGCAGGAATGACCTTACCCATCTCAGTCTGGATGATCTTCGCAAGCTCTTCCGACCGTTCGCGGTAGATGGCAGCGACCTTGCGCAAAACTTCTACACGCTGTTCTACCGGGGTGGTCTTCCAGCTCGCGTACTCCTTGTGGCTACGTTCCAGGGCATCTTTGATCTGGTCATCAGTAGCGGTGGGGTACTCTTTGACGGTTTCGCCATTTGCCGGATTTACAACTTTGTATTCAGACACGGTTTATCCCTTCTGTTGACGGACTCTGATGAGCCGGTTAGTTACACGTTATCAACGTTCAAGAGGTGTTAAACCCCATTGCCACGTATTTCTCAATACGGACTCTGAACTCGAACGAAACCCTAGCCACTCCGTGTTTTCCAGCGGTTTTATGACTAGGGTGAAGAACATGGATATTCGACAGCTCGCACTCAACTACTACGAAACCGTGGACAAAGGTGACCCGGAAGCCACCTCGGACCTTTTTGCACAAGACGCCACCTACGACCGCCCCGGATACGACACGTTCAAAGGTGAAGAAATCCGGGAGTTCTACCGCAACTCTCGTGTGATCGAATCCGGTGCCCACACCGTTAACATGGTCGTGGTTGAGGGGTCTACCGCAGCCGTCCACGGCACTTTCGACGGGGTACTCAAAGACGGTAGCGAAGCCCATGAAAGGTTCGCCGACTTCATCCAGTTTGACGGCGACGGGCTCATCGCGGCACGCAGGTCATTCTTTTATCGCGCAGCAGTGTGAAACGTGCGTGACTTCGCCGGGTGAGCCTGGCAAACTTTGAACATGAGTACGACAAGCTCCGCCGTTTTGGCGCTCGCAGAAAACGAACTGGCCCACGCACAAGAAGTCGCAAACGTCACCATGCGTGAACTCCACGACGCGCACGAAGCCGCTGAAGCGTCACTGCTTTTGGACAACGTGTGGAACGTGGGCAAAGCGGGAACTACCCAACTGGAACCCGGATTGCTTGTGGCGTTTGCCCACTCTGGTAACTACGTGGGTGGTGCCTTTGACAACGACACAAACGAACTCATTGGTGTCACCGTCGGGTTCTTTGGGCGGCCACTTGGCAAGTCCATGCACTCACACATCGCAGGTGTGCGGCATGACCAGGTGGGGCGCGGAACCGGCGCTGCGATGAAGCTCCACCAGCGCCTGTGGTGCCTCAACCACGGGATCATGCAGATGACATGGACGTTCGACCCGCTGATCGCACGCAACGCGGCATTTAACTTCCGCAAACTGGGTGTCTACTTCGTTGACTACTACGAAGACTTCTACGGCCAGATGCGCGACGGTGTAAACGCAGGTCAGGCATCAGACCGCATGATGGTCAGCTGGAGTTTGGACCGTGCGCCTAAAGAAACGTCATCTAAACGTTTAGATGAAATCGATGACCTGGATATGAACTACGCGCTCCACGTCGGGGATTCCGGTGAGCCGGTGGAAAGCGACGTGCCTAGGTCCACCACGTACGCGGCGGTACAGATCCCTGCCGATGTTGAGACCCTGCGGGGCGCCGACGCAGAACTAGCTAGCCAGTGGCGTCACGCGTTGCGTCGCGGAATAGTCCAGCTCACCCAAGACGGGTGGGACCTGGCGGGTCTGCGCAAAGACAACACGTACATCTTCACCCACGACTGAGCCAGTCCCACCCGTCCTAGCGGTCAAGCAGCTGGAACGTTATCCGTTCCACTGCTCCCGCAGAAGCTTCTTGTCCAGCTTTCCGACCGAGGTGCGTGGCAGTTCGTCTGTAATGATCACCTTGTCTGGGAGCTGCCATTTGGCAAACCGTTCACTCAAAGTGGCGTAGACGTCGTCTTCTGTCACGGTGTTACCTGGGCGTGGCACCACGTACGCTACTGGGCGCTCTTGGTACTTGGGGTCCGGCACACCAATCACTGCGGCTTCCAGGATCTTTGCGTTGTCCAGAATGGAGTTTTCCATGTCGATTGACGAAATCCATTCGCCTCCAGACTTGATGACGTCCTTGAGGCGGTCAGTCAGACGCAAGTGTCCTGTTGGCTCAATGACGCCAACGTCACCCGAACGCCACCATCCGTCCATGAAGCGGTCGGAGTTGTCGTCAAGCTTGTAGTAGCTTTCGGTAATCCACGGTCCGCGTAGCAGAAGTTCACCTGCGGACTTGCCGTCACGTGGTAGCTCTTTGCCTGTGGGGTCCACGATCTTCATTTCGACGAGCAAACTTGGGAGACCCTGCGAGCGCTTGAGGTCACACTCTTCGTCTTCAGTGAGCGTTGACCCTGGCTTGGTACGCACGTTGGCGGTGACCAGTGGTGTGGTTTCAGATGCTCCGTAGGCGTGGATGACATTAGCTCCTGCGACTTCTTTGAAGCCCTTAATGAGAGCCAGAGCAGGTGCTGTTGAACCCGAAACCAGGCGCAGACGCGACAGGTCTGGCACGTTGTCCAAAGTCTTCAGGTAGTCGAGCACTGGAGCAAAGATAGCTGGTGCCCCGTTGGCCAGTGTCACTTCTTCTGTCACGAGCGCTGGCGCAACTTCTGCGATGTCGTTCGCACTGAACTTGCCGGGCAGAACCATCTTGGCTCCCACTGCAACACCCGCCTGTGGGAAGCCCCACGACATCACGTGGAACATAGGTGTCCAGGGCATGACAGTGTCTGCTTCTGTCACTGACAGGATCTGGCACAGGTTCAGAGCGTGGAGCACTACGGAGCGGTGGGAGTAGAAGATTCCCTTGGGACGCCCAGTGGTTCCGGTGGTGTATCCGGCAAATGCGGCGGTGTTTTCTTCGACGAACTCAAAGTCGTACTCTTCGCTGGCTTCTGCCATGAGGTCTTCAAAGAAGACAACGTTGTCAAGCGTTGTGGAGATCTCCGAGGACGGCTTGTCCGTCATGACGATCCACTTCTTGACGTACACCTTGGGTGCCAGCTGCTCAGCGATTGGCAGAAGTGATTCGTCAACAAAAACGGTTTCGGTACCTGAGTGGGACACCACGTACTCGAGGTCGTGGGTGGCCAACCGCAGGTTCAGCTGTACCAGGGTGGCTGCCACTGCCGGAATACCAAAGTACAGCTCCAGGCACCTCAGCGAGTTCCAATCGAGCACACCAACGGCGCTACCTGGGCCAATGCCCAAGTCACCCAGAACGTTGGCAAGTTTCTTAACGCGGCGTCCCAGTTCAGCGTAGTTGCTGCGCTTCCATTCGCCGTCAATTGTGCGGTGCACAATTTCGCGCTCTGGGAACACAGCTACTGAACGTGTCAGGAACGTGGTGAGGTTGAGCGGGAAGTTGTCTCCCTGGGTTGAAGCGCGTCCTTTAAGCACGGTTCACTCCTTTGAATACTGCGGGTCGTTTCTCCAAGAATGCGGCTACGCCTTCTGCATAGTCTTCTGTTGTCCGAAGTGCATCTTGCCCTTCTGCCTCCCGGCCAAGAGCCGCATCAAGTTCAGTGAGTGTCGCGTCGTTGATGGCACGTTTGGTGCGCCCCAACGCCACGGTCGCGGAATTTGCGAAGGTGGCCGCAACTTCGCCGGCCCGGGTATCCAAAAGATCAGGGGCAACGACCTCGGACGCCAGCCCCCATTCAAACGCCGAGGTGGCAGGCAGTTTCTCTGCAGTGAGCGCCATCCGGAGGGCGCGGTGGCGGCCAGCGCTGGCCGCGACTAACGCGGTTGCCCCACCGTCGGGCATGAGTCCGATCCGAGTGAACGCGAGCATGAGGTATGACTTTTCGCTCATAAGAACGTAGTCAGCCATGAGGGCCAAGGAGCACCCGATCCCTGCAGCCGGACCGGACACCGCCGCAATCACAGGGACTTCGACGTTGCGGTAGGTCTGCATGAGACGGGTAATTTTTTCCATGCCCAGGCTGCCTTGGCCTGGGGACATGAGGCTCACGTCAGCTCCAGAACAGAACGCGCGCTCGTTACCTTTCACAATGACTGCGCGCACTTCTGGGTCCAGGTTGGCCAGGGCGTCTTCCAGTGCAAGGAAAGCCTCGAGGTGCAACGCGTTCATAGCGTCTGAACGGTTGAACTGAATCGTGAGAATACCGTCGGTGAGATCGGTGAGCACTCCTTGGCTCATAGCTCCTCCAATGAGTTTATGGGGTGAGTAGGATCTTGCCCATGACTGACCTGTTGTCCAGTTCAGCTAGGGCGGCGGATGCGTCTTCTAACGGGAAGGTCGCGTGGATACGCGGGTTAAGCTTTCCGGCTTTGACGTGAGGAAGCAAGGTCTGCCACTGTTCGTCGATGAGCCCCGGGTTGGGCACGGTTGCCGCACCCCAGCCCACACCGGCAACGGAAATGTTGTTCAAAAGCAGACGGTTGACTTTGACCTCTGGGATTCCACCAGCGGTGAAGCCCAAAACCAGAAGCGTTCCGTACGTGGCCAAGCAACGGAGTGAGTCAGTGAAGCGATCTCCACCCACGGGGTCTGCGACCAGGTCTACGCCACGGGGTTTGATTTCTTTTACGCGGTCTTTGAAACCATCGGCAAGAACCACGTGTTGTACGCCGAGCTCCTTCACGATGGCCGCTTTTTCTTCAGTGGATACCACCGCGATAACTTCGGCTTCCATCGCGAGCGCAACCTGCACCAAGGCGCTTCCCAAACCACCTGCTGCACCGTGGATAAGAACGCTCTGTCCGGCCTGAAGGTTGCCACGGTGACGCAGCGCGAAGTCAGCAGTCAGAACGTTCATGGGCATTCCGGCAGCAGCTTCAAAGCTCACTTCGTCAGGGAGTTTGACGGTGTGCGTTGCCGGGGCGACCGCGTATTGTGCCCATGCCCCTTTATCCGTGATGAACGCGACGCGGTCACCCACTTCGAAGTCGGCTCCCTTGCCAACTGCATGGACGGTTCCGGCGCCTTCAGAACCGATGATGAATGGGACTTGGTGTTTGGTTTGGTACATGCCGCGGGTTTGTAGAAGTTCCGGGAATGTCACACCGGCCGTGTGCACTTCAACAACGACGCAGCCAGCTGGTGGTTCTGGGATGTCGGCGTCGACAACTTTCAGGGCCTGTGGTCCTGTGAGTTCCGGTAGCTGAACGGCTTTCATGAGTCTCCTTTGACGTATTAGCACCAACGAGCTCATCTTAACGCTCGATCAGTATGGGAGTGAAAAAATGTGTGACCCGTATCATGGTGTGGTCAAAGGCCTCGTCAGCACAACAGATTTCAGCAGGGTGTGTACGATACTCAAGACTTTGTTAGACGAGAGGACAAAATTTCAATGGCTGAGATCTTTGCTCTACTCATCTTCGTTGCTCTCTTTGCGATCGGCGCCATTCGAGGTGTGCACATTGGCGTGCTGATGATTGCTGGAGCGGCAGGAACAGGAATCGTTCTCGCGGGGATGGAAGTAAAGGAAATCGTTGAAGGTTTCCCACTGAACATCATGATTCTGCTCGTCGGAGTCACGTATTTCTTTGCGATCGCACAAACTAACGGCACCATTGACGCCCTCATTGATAGAGCACTAACGAAGGTCGGAAACCGAGCCGCCTTGTTGCCACTTGTGTTCTTTCTTCTCACCATGGGAATTGCATCGATGGGTGCACCACTCGCGGGACTGGTCATGATGCCTGTAGCGATGCAAGTTGCTCGCAGGTACAAGATCGACTTTGCGCTGATGGGCTTGGCTGTGTGTTTTGCAATTGGCGCTGGTGGTTTTGCTCCTACAAGCCTTTACGGCATCGTCACCTACGGAACAGCGCACTCAGCAGGCATATCATTGCACCCGTTTGTTTTGTTTGGAATCGCTGTAGCCACTTACGTGATTATGCTGGCAGTCACTTACACCATGTTCGGGCGTTCGCTTATGCGCACGCAGACGTCAACTCAACGTTCGATTGGCGTACCGGACCTGGCAACTGCTCGCACACAGGGCAACCACCCGTTTGAGCGGGAAACGGCTCTCAACCGAGGGAAAGCGTCAATCGCGAGCGGTGATTTTCTTAGCGATGACGACGAAGCAATGTACAGCTCTGCAGACGCTGACAACGAGTCGGTCGCCGTCCAAAAACTCACCACGGTTCAGATCCTGACTGTCGTTATGATCGTCGCTTTGATCGGCGCTGTGATAGCACTCGCGGCTTTTGGTAAGGAGCCTGATATTGGAATTCTTTGCTTTGCGTTTGCTTCCGTATTGACGCTTATCGACCCTTCTACAGGAAAGAACTCAGTCAGCAAGATCGACTGGTCGACCGTCCTTCTCGTGGGCGGGATCATCACATTCGTGGGAGTTCTCGAGCACATGGGTGCGGTCGACCTTCTGGGAGAGGCCGCTAAATCGGCGGGATCGCCCATTGTTGCGGCTTTTGTTCTGTGCCTTGTGGGAGGTCTGGTCTCAGCTTTTGCTTCGACCACTGGGATCCTAGCCGCGCTTGTTCCTCTCGCGTTACCACTGATTGCAGATGGAAGCCTTCCAGGCTGGGCACTCATCGCTGCGCTCGGAATTTGCTCAGCAGTGGTCGATGTCAGTCCGTTTTCCACTTTGGGCGCCACAGTTGTCGCAACTGCCCCAGAAGAAGACAAACCCCGGTTGGTTCGAGTGCTCACTCGATTTGGGCTTTCAATGGTAGTGATTGGGCCAGTTGCATTGATCGGTTTGCTTGTCGTGCCAACTATGCTTGCAAGCTAGTTCGGTATGTCCAGCCCTCTTGACAGCACCACAAATTCCAGATCATCACGCAGGGGTGTGCCAAAGCGCTCATCGCCGTACGGGAACGGTTCAGTTTCCCAGTGGGCTCGTATCCTCTGCGCCTGTAGAACTCAATCAGTTCACTGCGCTGTCGAATCACGGTCATCTTGATACTGCGAACACCCCACTGGGAACGCACCCAGTTTTCTGCCCACGCCATCAACCGCGAACCCAGCCCGCTCCCCTGCTGATCTGGCGACACTGCAAACATACCCAAGTACGCCTCCCGCTTACTGATGCGCACCAACTGGACGGACGCGGCAAAAGTAGTTACCGCCTCGGGCGAGGAGGTGCTGGTCTCAGTCGCTCCGGGCACGTGGGCGGGGACCGCGAACACAACGGTGTCGTCCTGGGCGAGCACCTCAGCTGCCATCGCGGCGTCCAGCCGTTGACCAGCCAGCAAATCCGCCTCGGTGGTCCATCCGGCGCGGGAAGCCTCACCTCGGTAGGCGGACTCCACCAACGCGACCCACGGTTTGATCTCTTGGGCGGTCACCCGCACAGGCGTTAAAGCCTCAGCCACGCTCACCTTTGACCGCTTCGTAAATCGCAGCTGCGACCGCGATGTCTTCCCACGACATTCCGGCCGATTTGAACACCACCGGGGCGTCGCTAGCTACGGCACCTGCTTCCAGTGAGTGCGCCCATGTTCGGACATCTCCCCATGTCAGGTGCCCTTCATTGACTGCCTGGATGACGTCACCGCACTCCACTTTCGCCGTGGCCATGCTTTCCACCAGGACGGTCGCCCGGCCTAACAGTTCACCGGGAAGTTCACGCGCGTCCGGGGTGTGGGAGCCCATCGCTACAACGCAAGCGCTGTCATTGATGAGGGAAGCGTCAAAAAGAGGTTCGGACGCCGAGGTGGCAGTCACTACCAGCCCAGCCTCCTGGAGGGCCCCAGTCGCCTGCGAGGATTCCGCGACAATCTGGTCGACTTCGATGCCATGTGCGTGGGCGTCTTTGACAACCTGGTCACCACGGCCTGGGGTGCGCACGATCACGCTTGTGCGAGTGATGGGCAGATTCTGGTGGGCGGCGCGAATGTGTGGCACCGCCTGCACACCGTTGCCAAAAACCACCATGGACAGGCCTTCAGGGTTGCGTTCTTTAGCAAACGGGAGCACTCCGGCAAGAGAGACCGCGGGAGTGCGCAAGTTAGTGAGCGCTACCCCGTCAATGGTTGCGAGTGTACGGTGCGTAGTGCCGTCTAACAGCAGGCACGTTCCCTGGATAAGCGGTTCGCCACGTTCCGGGTTATCTGGTGTGGAGGTGAGTACTTTCACCCCCGCGTACGCACCCACCTGGGATGGCATGAAGAGGAACTCACCACCTCGGAGTTCACTGCGGGTTCGCACGCCATCAGTTTCGGGATCAAAGCCGTTAGCCAAGGTGCCTCGCAGGACCTCAACAGCCCCGGCAAAGTCCAAAGCGGCGTCTACTTCGTGAGAATCAATATGTAAAACTTCCTGACTCGCCATGCTCTCAGCATAACGAACGCATACAGTTGGCTGTATGGAGTTCAACGCAGACGACATCGCAATCGTCCACAACGAAAAAGACCGCCTCTACAGTGTGGAATATCAGGGTGCATCGATTGCATTTTGCGCATACACCGAAGATGCTGAAGCGCGCATCCGCGATTTCAACCACACCGTGACTCAGCCCGAGTACGGCGGGCTCGGGCTTGCAGGCAAGGTTGTCCGGCACGCTCTTGATGACTCGATCAGTGACGGATTCTTGATCCAAGCTGGGTGTTCCTACGTTGAGCACTTCATTGAGAAGAACCCCGAATACAAAGAGCATCTGGCTTAAAACCACACCTGTCTAAAACAGAACCCCTAGCTGAAACGAAAGCAACCGGCTAAAAGGAAAGGCACAACATGGACGTGCAGAGCATTATTGACAAGGTACCTACCGGCCTTTGGATCAACGGTCAGTGGCGTGATGCCAAAGGTGGCAACACGTTCGACGTGGAAAACCCCGCAACCGGTGACGTGATCGCACGCGTTGCTGACGGAACCCAAGAAGACGCTCTTGAAGCCATCAAGGTCGCCGGTGACGCCCAAAAAGAATGGGCAGCAACGGCTCCGCGCGAACGCTCTGAGATTTTGCGACGCGCTTTTGAAATTCTCATGGAACGTCAGGACGACATTGCCGCAGTGATGTGCTCTGAAATGGGTAAGTCACTCACTGAGTCCAAGGGCGAGGTTGCCTATGGCGCCGAATTTTTCCGCTGGTTTGCGGAAGAAGCTGTGCGTGTTGGTGGCGACTTCACGATGTCCACCGACGGCAAGACACGCCTCATGGTTTCCCGTGAACCAGTTGGACCGTGCGTGCTGGTCACGCCGTGGAACTTCCCGTTGGCGATGGGCACCCGCAAGATCGGACCAGCCATTGCCGCCGGGTGCACCATGGTGTTCAAACCCGCCAAGCTCACCCCGCTGACCTCACTCATGTTGGTACAAGCTCTGGAAGACGCGGGCCTTCCTGCAGGAGTGCTCAACGTTGTGACTTCAAAGTCAGCAAGCCGCGTTGTCACTCCGTGGATGGAATCCGGGATTGCTCGCAAAGTGTCCTTTACCGGATCAACCGGTGTGGGCATTGGGCTGCTGGAGCAGGCGGCACAAAACGTCATGAAGTCGTCCATGGAACTGGGTGGAAACGCTCCGTTTGTCGTGTGCGAAGACGCTGACCTGGACGCTGCCGTCGAAGGCGCCATGCTTGCGAAGATGCGCAACATTGGTGAAGCGTGCACGGCTGCCAACCGTTTCTACGTCCACGAGTCCCTAGCCCAAGACTTCGCTGCGAAGATGGTCGAGCGCATGGAAGCACTCAAGGTGGGCAACGGCATTGAAGAAGGTGTGGACATTGGGCCACTGGTCGAAGAATCCGCACGCGACAAGGTCGACAGCCTGGTCAGCGATGCTGTTGCCAAGGGCGCAAAGGTCGCAACGGGTGGGAAGAAGATCGACGGCCCGGGCTACTTCTACCAGCCCACCGTTTTGACCGATGTCCCCCGCGACGCTGACATCGCAGTCGAAGAGATCTTTGGCCCGGTAGCCCCGATCTTCACGTTCACCAGCGACGACGAAGCGATTGAGCAGGCCAACTCCACGGACTTTGGACTGGCTGGCTACATCTTCACACAGTCCCTGGACCGCGGTCTGCGCCTGTCTGAACAGTTGCAGGTTGGCATGGTGGGCTTGAACACCGGCCTGGTGTCGAACCCCGCAGCGCCGTTCGGAGGCGTCAAGCAGTCCGGCCTGGGCCGTGAAGGCTCCAACGTCGGAATCGACGAGTACCTCGAAGTGAAGTACGTAGCAACACCGCGAAGCTAAAGACGGTTCATACGCTTGGAGCTCGGATGCTTACAGTAAGCACCCGAGCTCCAGCCGTTTCTAGACGGTTACAGCAAGAATTATGCGCGGCGACGCGCCAGAACGTCGTCGACCACCGCGCGAGCGTTGTCGTTTGCCAGCTTCTTGTCTGAGCGGATCGCTGCCTTGCCGTGACGCAAAGCGGCCGAGTCCTTAGCCGCGTCTTCAAGCTCGGGGCGGGCGCCCACCTCGGCGGCAAACGCACGCGCCAGCTCTTCACGGTCAGATGGGGAGTCGCCGTAAGAGGTCTGCGCTGCCTCCACCTTGCCCGAGGTGGTTGCCGGCTCCGCGTGCGCCTTCGTGACGTACGTGGGGACCGGCATGTCCTTGGGGAACCAGCCTTTACCTTGGCTGAGTTCTTCGAACTTTTCACCCAAGTGAAGTTCCGGTGCCTCGGAGGCTTCTTTTACGCTGAGGCTCTGGTCTGTTGAGGACGGCGAGTTCTGCGCAACAGTGTGTTTCTCAGTCTGCTCGGAGTCACGTGTTGCGTCTTGCTTTGGCTCTGCAGGCTTTGGTTCAGTTGCTTTACTCTGCGCTGTGTCGCGTGCCTGGTCTTTGACGACTGGGATTTCGGACGTGATCGCCTCTGCCGCCGAGACTCGTGGTTTTACAGCACTTTCGCGCGCAACAGGCGTTGCTTTTTCCGCACGCACTTTCTGCGCACCGCGTGCTTTTTCAGCACTAACTTTGGCGCCAACTCGGGAAGCTTCAGCAGATGCCACAACCGAAGCAGGCTCGTTCACACTGTTCAGCGCAACCACCCCGGTGAGACACGCGAGCGAAGCGGCCAGGGTGAGCACCGGCGCGGCGAAGCTCAAAGGGCCAAAAATCGAAAACGCACCCGTAACCACGGCCACCACAAGCAGTCCCATGAATCCAAGGGCAAGTAGCCGCTTGAGCTTGTTCGTTTCGCGCTGACCTGGCGCGGAAACACCGGCCTGACGTGGGGCAGCCTCAGCCTTAACGACCGTGGGCTTCGTAGCTTTTGCTGGCGTGCCCTTCACAGGGGTTTTACCTCCAGCTGGTTTGCCCGGGGTCTTCGCCGAATGCAGCTTAGCTGCGTGAGACTGAGGCGTGTGAGGCTTTGAGCCGTGAGACTGCGGAGTTTGGGGCTTAGGTGTGTGTGCGGTCATGCGAATGTCCAATGGTCGGTGTGAAACAGCGACGGATTCCATCCCGGAGGCTGGGGCTAAGTACACGTGATCGTGGGCTTCTTCGTGAGCCAACTCTTCTGTGTCCAGCCCGCCAGCAAGTACGGTGAGTTCAGGCTCAGGCCTGCGCAAAGAAATACTCGGAGGCTGCGTCGCAAACGGGACGCCAGTTTCTGGAATGTCTGCGAGCTCACCGGTGAGTAGCGTGTGTGGCTGGGACGCTTGGCCATCGCAGTGTGTGCGCGAACCTGTTCGTAGGTCGCGAGCTGACGGCGGCACCGTGTCCGCGTCACCTGCTTTGGCCACTCCTTTAACCAGGGAAGGTAACGCGAACACAAGCACTCCGATGATGATGAGAATGACGATACTTGTGTCCACATTCTTACCTTATGAGCAATGTGATTCACTGCTGAGGACCACGCGCGGAGTGTTGCGAAAGCCTCCTGTTATTCGCGTGACTTACGTGGCTCAGTATTACGCCTGAACCGAGTCATGAGTCCTTCTGGCACCTCAGTTGAAAGCAACGCAAAAGTGCGGTGGTCGGCCCACTCCCCATTGATGTGCATGTACTCTTTTCGCACGCCTTCATCCCTGAATCCCAGCTTTTCGACCACCCGCAGGCTGGCCGCGTTTTCCGGTCGAATGTTGATTTCCATGCGGTGAAGTCCCAGCTCAAAAAAGCAGAAATCTGTTGCCAGGGCAACGGCCCGAGGTGTATATCCCCTGCCTGCTACCCGCGAGTCGATCCAGTACCCCAGGGACGCCGACCTCAGCGATCCCCAACTGATCCCACTGACGGTGAGCTGACCTCGGAAACGGCCGTCCACAATCAGGGCGTATGGAAGTAGTTCGCCCCGCTTGCCGGCGCTGTTCAGCAATTTGCGCAGACGTGAAAACGTGGGAATGCTCCCCTCCCAGCCCGGGGTGGTCGCTTCCCACGGTTCCAGCCACTGCGCGTTAACGGACCGGACCTCAACATACTCGCGCTTGTCTGTCCGCAGTAGCGGGCGCAAGGTCAGGTCTGCGTCGACCAGCCGAGACGGCCACCAATCCACCATGGCTAATCGCGAGAACGCTTGGGCATTCGAAGAATTGTGGCGGTGTCCGTGTCATTCTCGCTCACCGGCCCGTCTGCGCTTCCCGCCGCTGTCAAACGCGGTTTGGGTGGCTGAGGGTTGGGGTCCATGAGCTCGGCGTAGGCCGGCAGGATTTCAATAAGCGTTTCCGTTAACGCACCTGAATTCGCCGTCAACGTCATCACTAACGTGCGCCCCACCCAGCCGGCAACTATGTGTTCGAACAAAGCCCGAGTATGCCCCGACTCCATGAGCACATCACGCGCCAGGTTCACGACACCGGGAGTTCGGGAATCGAGTTCGAGTTCAATCGTGTGGCACACGGGGTCGATGGACCGTACCGGCAAATCGCCCAGGTAAATAAGAAGGTCCAGCGACGTTCTTGCCTTCGTCAGCACACCACTCATGTCTTGGGCGTTTTCAACCGGGTGTTCAATCGCGTTGAACTCATTCACTGAGCACACATATAGGGCGTGCTTGAGAGTCTGTGGCGAAACCACCGCAGGATCATACGCGATAACCGCGCTGAACTGCGGTGGTTCAAACTGGCCAGCTGTCACTTAAGACCCGCAACGTATTCGGTCAGCCACGCGTTGAGTTCCTCGCCGAGGTCGTCCCTGCGCCCAGCCAACGTCACCACCGCTTTGAGATAGCTGAGTTTGTCACCGGTGTCGTAGCGGTCACCGCTGAAGACCACGCCGTAAACCCCGTTCGAGTTGGGGTCCTCAGCCAGAGTCTTCAGAGCGTCAGTCAGCTGGATCTCATTTCCACGTCCGGGTGGAGTGTTACGCAAAACTTCGAACACCTCGGGCGCCAAAACATAACGGCCAATAACTGCCAGGTTTGACGGAGCCTCATCAACCGCAGGCTTCTCAACCAGGTCAGTGATCTTCACGGCGTTCTCAACGTCTGTGTCTTCTACGGCTGCGCATCCATAAAGGTTAATGCTGTCTGCGGGCACCTCCATGAGGGCAACAACTGAACCACCGGTTGCTTCCTGGACCGCCATCATCGTGGGCAGGATTGGGTTGTTCTCATCGATGAGGTCGTCGCCCAGAAGAACAGCGAACGGTTCGTCACCCACGTGCTGTTCACCCTTAAGCACTGCGTGCCCCAAGCCCAGCGGATCACCCTGGCGCACGTAGTGAATGTCTGCGAGTTCGGAAGCGTGCTGAACCGAGCGCAACTTCTTGTCGTCACCCTTTGCCTTCAGCGCTGCTTCCAAACCGTCAACCTTGTCGAAGTGGTCCTCCAACGGGCGCTTGTTACGCCCGGTCACCATGAGCACGTCGTGAATACCAGCGTTGACTGCTTCCTCAACCACGTACTGAATGGCCGGCTTATCGACCACCGGCAACATTTCTTTTGGAGTCGCCTTGGTTGCGGGCAGGAATCGGGTTCCCAAACCAGCAACGGGAATGACGGCTTTTTTAACAGACTTCGTGTTACTCATGTCCTCATTCTAAGGTGCTGGTATGGAAGGAACGGTGGCACACGCCCGTAAGAAAGAGTTGCGTCAGCGAATTAGGTCACGCCGGAGGACTTTATCCGCAGACCATCCAGCGCGTTCAGAGTTGAACGCTCAGGTCAGCGCGCTCATTGAGTCTGTTATGAGGAAAGGTGCGCACCTCAACATCTTGGCGTACGCGAGCATTGCGCATGAACCGTCCATTGACGATGCCCTTGACCAGGCGCGGACTAACGGGGCGCGCGTGTATCTCCCCGTGGTGACAGGGGCGGGCGAACCGTTGATGTTTGGAGAGGCGACGGTGCCGATGAAGGAACTCACCCCGGCGGGCACGTGGGGTATCCGCGAACCGCGCGCAACTGTGGGTGCAGAACAACTTGTCAGCGACCTCGGCCTTGCCTTGATTCCAGGACTGAGTTTCTCAACTGAAGGCGACCGCCTGGGCAACGGCGGCGGGTTCTACGACCGCACGTTTGGGCCGCAAGGTGTCGCGCCTCTGCTGCGCGAGCCCGGGCATCACCTGCCACTGAGCGTGGGGGTGTGTTTCGAAGCTGAGTACGGCGAGAAGTTTCCTGTGGCTGCGTGGGACTTGCGCGTTGATGCCGTTGTGACGGAAGAGGGGCTGCACACGGTATAGCTGGTGGCTTTAGCAGTTGGCGCTGGTGGTGGTTGGCGGCGCTGGCGGTTGGCGTGACACATTCGGCATCGCGCATGTGTGCATATAATTGGGCGGTCAGAAAGGTTGATAATGCCCACGTACTCCTATGCATGCCGCGAATGTGATCACGCATTCGATATCCACCAAAGCTTCAGCGACGACTCGCTGACCACCTGCCCAGAATGTGGCAAGGAATCCTTGCGCAAAGTCTTCGGCTCAGTGGGTGTGACGTTTAAGGGCTCAGGTTTCTACCGCACCGACTCGCGTAGTGGTGGGTCTGGTTCGGGCGGTGCTTCTGGGTCGTCCAGTGGCAGTGGCTCAAGCTCTGGTTCTGGTGCTAGTTCAACCGGGGGTTCGAGTTCTTCTGCAGCGTCGAGCTCGTCCAGCTCTTCCGGGTCTAGTTCCTCAGGGTCCTCGGCTTCCTAGGTCTAACTGGGACTTCCCGAGCTCAGCCGAGCTCTGCCACTTTCAACTGAACGACACAGGTGAACGAGTTTTCCACAGATTCACCAAGGCCCTTCCCGTAGACGCTTTGCGCTTTCACACTTGATGTATGAACACATGGTTGAAGCGCCTAACCGGCTCCACGGAAAAGAAAAGTCCAAACGCACCACCACGCCGGCTCACGCATACGCAACGTCGGCTTTTGGCAGCAGTGTGCGCAGGGCTCGCAACTGTCACGCTCGTTATAGTGCTCCTCCCCCGCTCCCACGGCGATCGCATCGTCGTAGCGCACACACGCATCGACCCTGGCACTGTCATCACCGCCCGCCTTGTCACAACCCGAGTCTTCCCTCCGCAACTGATACCTGAAAACGCGGTCAGCGACCCGGAGCAGGTAATCGGAACGACCTCGGCGTCTTCCCTTGATGCCGGCACGCCCGTAACCACAACGGCGCTACTGGAATCCGCGCCTGAACATATCCCACCAGGGCACGTACGGGTGCCCATCAGCGTGAGCGACCCGGCAACCACCTCGGTACTGCGGCCCGGCCACCGCATTCAGGTGTATTCTGCGACATCTGAAGAAGCGACCTCGCTGGTAGACGACGCGCTGGTCATTTCCGTCACTACCGCGAACGACCAGTTCACCGGCCAGACCAGTGTCGTCACAATCGCGGTCAGGCAGGAAGATGCGCCCAAGCTAGCGGGAAATGCTGGGTTGAGTTTTGGGTTACTCGGGGATAATGAGACGCAGGACACCTCATGATGTGTTTTTCGTAACTAAACGGGGCACGAGCAAGAAGTTGATCCTTTAACTTTGGTAAATTATGTGGTGCTCGGTTGAGCGCAAAATCCACTTCATTTTTCGGCACCAATCTGGCGTGCCCGTTGAAAGGCAGACATGTTCAAAGGTTTTAGAGATTTCATTCTGCGCGGAAACGTCATCGAATTGGCGACCGCCGTTATTATCGGTGGCGCGTTCACCGCAATCGTTACCGCTGTTTCGGACAAGATCATCAACCCGCTGATCGCTGCTGTCGGTTCGCCTGAAGTAGGTGGACTCGGATTCCGCATCCGCCCGGAGCGCGCCGAAACTTTCGTTGACTTTGGTGCCGTTATCACCGCAGCGATCAACTTCCTCATCATTGCGGCTGTTGTGTACTTCATCATCATCATGCCCATGAACCGCCTCAACGAATGGCGCAACCGCAACGCTGAAGAAGAAGACGTTCCTGCTACCAGCGAAGAACTGCTCACCGAAATTCGCGACCTCCTGGTTGCTCAGAACCAGAGCGCTGGCCTTCCAGGCGAAGCTCACGCAAACAGCGTTTCATCTGACGACGCTGACACCACCTTTGGTGAAGCTGGCAAGCACTAAGCTTTTCGCTCAATCAGTTTCTAGCAGGCGCTCCGCATTGATGTGCGGGGCGCTTGCTTTTTGTCTACCTACGCTCGGGCCGTGTAAACAACTGGTCGCCCCAGTGAGGTGGTTTTTCGTGCGACAAGCCGGAGTCGCCCGCCGCGGTCTCACCTGATCGGTTACCCAGCAAACGTCGGTACTTTTCTTTAGCCAGTTGTGCTCGTTTCCGACGCGCGGCTTCTGACGGTTCTTCCGAACTCCCCTTACGCGTCGCCACGCTTTTCGTCTCGCTCATCTTCACGAAGGCCTGCGTCGATCAAGTCCTCATCCCGCAGAACGCCCGTGTCATACGTGGGCATGATCGCGTCCTGGTCGAGCTCCTGCTCTTCACCACCTCGGCCGTTTTCAGAGCCTTCATGCGACTGCTCTTCAAACACAGCTTTCGCACGTGCCTGCGCTTCACGGTAACGGCGCACAGCCTTAGCGATGGTGTCGTTGAGATCAGTGTGCCCACGGTAAGCCAGCGCATTCTTCAACTGATGCTCAAGTTCGGTGTCGTCGCGGAACTGGTTGTCCGACTGAATCCATTCGAGCATCTGGTGAAGATCAGACTCAGAGTACGCGTGCAGGGGCAAGCCCGGAGTCACTTGAGGACGTGAGCCCCGGCGCCCAGTCACAACCGAGGCTGCCCGTGCGGCATCCAGCACCGACTGCGGTGAGTGCGCTTCAACCGATTCGCGCCACAAATCAAACATGCGTTGAGCAACCGCTTGCGGATTAACAAACGCATCCATCGACCACATGCGCGCACACGTCCAACCACGGCGCTCAAGCGAGTCACGGCGCAGACGCTCGCGTTCACGCACACTCGGGGTCGACGCGTAGGCGGAGCCGTCCGTTTCAATTGCCAATGCCATGCCCTGTTCCACGGTCTTACCCACCGGCACCGCAATGTCGATACCGTTGTAGTTCACAATGGGGTGAGCACCCAGCTTGCGCATACGTTCAGCAATGTCGACGACCAGCGGGTTTGGCGCACCAGTGCCTGCACCCGCGCCACGGGAACTTGCCGCACCAGCACCCTGTTCGCCACCTCGGGCAGCTTCACTGCGCGACGCCGCGACAACAGCGGTGATCAGTTCGAGCAAATACCGTGACCCATGCTTGAGGCGTGACCGTTCCAGATCAGTGGGACCGTAGCTAGACACCAGGGTCAGCTTTTGCCGAGCACGCGTAACAATCGCGGCCAAGAGCTTCTCGCTGTCTGGCTCTTCAAGCGAGCCAAAGTTGTACAAGACTCGGCCCTGGAGGGTTCGCCCATAACCCACAGAGAAAATCACCGCGTCGCGTGCAAAACCTTGCACACGCTCAACATCGGTGACAACAAAAGGTTCTTTTGTTGTGTCGGTGAAGAACGACGCCACGTATGGGTACTGGCGAATCGCCGTCTGCACCGCTGACGCGACACGTTGCGCATGCCACGGTGTCAAGGTGATCACCGCAAGGGACTGACGTGGTTTGGTACGTGCGTGACGCAACACCAGGTCCACCACGCGGGAAACTTCCTGGTCAGGGCTCTCCACCTGGCCTGTTACAGAGTCTGGCACGCCCGTTGCATCTGGGACGTATGCAAATTCAAGCCCCGTACCTTCGCTGGTACGTGCCGTAGGCAGGGACGAAATTGCCGACTCGTAGAAGTGCCCATTCACCAAGTCCAGCAACCCTTGTGGAGCTGCCCGGTGGTACGTGCGCAATCCTTTCAGTGGCAAGAATTCTGCCAGCTCCGTAAACACGCTTGCCGAAGACGACTGTGCTGGAGCCGCGTGCCGATTCACGCTCACGGAAAACGGTTTAGGCCCGGGAAGCCTCGGGTCACCTAGAGCCACAACTTGGCGGGCCCGCGCAATTGCGGGCAGTGCCTCAGGAACTGATAAACGCGCCGCGTCGGCAATGATGACCACGTCAAAAAACTCTTGCGCCGCAAACACGTTGGGCACTTCAAACGGGCTCATCATCCACACTGGTGCCAGCGCAGACAACACGCGTGGGGACTCAAGCGCAAGCTGTTGAATGTGCAGGTGAGGCGCGCGCAATGCGGTGCGCACACTTTCCGCTTCAGCTTTAAAACTTGCGATTGCGCGCCGCCACCCTGCGGCGTGGGCATACATGAGACGTTCCCCGCCGGCTTTCACGAACTCCCGGTCAGCGTCGCGGAACTCTCGCGCTAGGTCGTCCAGTGCGCGAGTGTCGTGACCACCGATCTGCGCGTCGGCGGCAGCCATTTGTTGCAGCACTGTGGCCCAGTAGGCAAGGTCGAATTCGGCTCCTACACCGGCGTGCCGGACCTTGCGTGCGCGCAAGTCGTCGAGCAGGTCGCCCAGTCCGGCTTCTCGTAGTTTGTCGTCCGCCGAGGTGCGTGCCGGCAAATCTGCCAGTGCAGCTCGATCTTCTCCCATTGCGCTCAAACGGGCTTGGAGTTCTTCGACCAGCATGCGTCCCAGGTCGCCACCGTCAGGGGTGTCGTCCATGATGGGGTCGAGTTGACGCAGTTTGAGTTCGAGTTCTTGGTACACGTCGAACGCTTCATCTGCTCCGTCAACGGCGTGCGGAGTTTTTGAGGTGTCGCGCGTGAGTCGGTACCACTGGTCGCGGAGTTCGCGGACGCCTTTGAGCTCTTCGTGCAGGTCAGCAACGGGGCCGCGGGTGAGTGCAGCGGCTTCCTTTTTCAGGCGGGCACGTTCAAACATGCCCTGGTCGATGTTGTGTTGCCTCCGGTACTGACCGGTTCCTGTTGCTGCGATGAGCTCTTCCAGGTTGGCGTCGAACACCTGTTCCGTGAATCGTTTGAGCATGCGTGACACGGCAACGATGGTTTCTAGGCACGCGCCCCATGCGTCGACGTTGCGGGCCGGGTTCATGCCGGCTGAACGCAAAACGGGTTCGGCTTGCTTTGTCAGTTCTGTGACTAGGCGGGCGGCTCGTTCGGCGGTTGCTCGGGCGGTTTCGGCGTCTTCGTCGTTGGCGAATCGGGCTCCGAACCACACGGTGTCTTCCACATCCATGGTGAAAGCGCCCAGGTCAGATAGCTTGAGCAGGTCTTCTCTGAGGGCGTCTCGCTCAACCGGGTCGAGTTTCATGACTCGGTCGTCGAACCGCACGTCTGTGAGCGGCCCCGGGTCTGAGGCCGTAAGTGCGGCGAGGTGTTCCAGGGTGGCAAAGACCGAGGTGCCCCACGGCTCCCGTTTTTGGTGCAGGGACGCTGTGTGCGCGCTCAGTCGCTCACGGGTGTCGGTGAGTTTGTTGAGCAGTTGATTCAGGTCTGGTTTGGCACTTCGTTCCGCGGAAATAATGAGTGACACGAGCTGCTTTTTTAGGTCGCTCATGCGTTCTCGTCCGTCAACGACGAAGTTCCGCACCCCGGCGTCGTCGAGCCGTTTAGCGTAGTCGTCGAGTGCGTCTGAGCTTTGCGCAACGTAGAGCACGCTCTTGCCCGCGTGGGCCAAGGAGGTTGCGAGCGCTGTTGCCACTTGAGTGGCGCCTGTCCCGGGTGGTGTGTCTACAACAAACGACTCCCCTGCTAGCGCAGCGTCGACAACGGCCTGTTGGTCACCGTCCACGTCCAGGGCCAGGAATTCTGACGACGGCGATCGGTCTGGTAGGCGTGGGGTCGTCTGCACGTCCAGCGAGGAGCGGAGTTCACGCCTTTTGCGCAACCGCTTCTGTTTTTTCTCCCCCGAGGTCTTAAGCGTTGTGCCCGCACCTTCGGACTTCTCAGAGTCTGCGTTGGCTCCCAGCGTGGGAAGGTTCTTCGTGTTGTCGTCAGAAACGCCTGCGGACAGTCCGGGCTTTTTCGCCGAGGTCGTCGCCACCTCGGCGGTTTCTTTCCCTTCTCCTGAGGCAGGCGCAGGGGCGGGGTCACTGGAACCACCTCGGGCCAGGGAGCGCCGAGCGTCAGCGTCGCCGGCCAGGGCGCGCACAACGGGGTGGTCCAGGGGGAGGTCATCGCGTCCGAACGGAGTGGTGATGTTTGCGAATGTCGACACCACGAGGCGTTGGGTGACGAGCAGGCCGGGTACCGACCGGGTTGCTGTCCGCAGTCGCTTGTACACGCCGGTGGGGTCGAACCCGTGCGACTCTTGCGTGGCGGCGATCCATTCGTCGGTATCAATGTGAACGCGGTGGTGTTTGCGCAGGTATTCCACCAGGGCCGGGTTGACCACTGTGTCGTTGGCCAGGGTGATTTCGAAGTCTTCGACGTTGGTGCCGCGAGGCACGAGCTCAACGTGGCGCAGCAGAATGGGCGCGGAGTAGTCGGTGCGAGTGCCGTCAATGTCGCGGGACCACTGAGCGAAACCGATCGCTAAGTGCGCAGTGTGAATTCCGCGTTCATAAGACAGCTGGTCCGCCTTGTGGCGAATCGATTTGACTCGGCGTCGGGCATCCGCAAGCTGTTCGGTGTTGCGGATGAGGCTGGACAAGCGTGTGGCACGCCCGGCAAGCAGTTGCGCTACACCAGAAGGATGGGCGCCGGAGAGGTCGAGTGAGCCCTCACGCGAGTCACGAAAGTTCAACATCGTGTCTCGGCCACCGATTTTTGTGGCACGTTCGTTCCACTCGGCGACTGCAGAGTTAATAGAGGAATTGCTCATAGACACATCGCAACACTATCTGTTTTCACGCTTCGCTTAGTGGTGCCACACCGCCTACTCCACACCTTGGACAACGTTTCATGAAAGTGTGACTTAGCACATAAGCTGGCCGGGATAGGTCCTACCGCACAAGGAGAAGAATGAACGACGCAGTTATTGTTGCCGCGCGCCGCACCCCCACCGGTAAACGCGAAGGAATGCTCAGTGGAATTCACCCGGCAGACCTTTCGGCTCTGGTGATTGAAGACATCGTTTCAACGACTGGCATTGACCCCAACCTGATTGACGACGTCGTGTGGGGTTGTGTCACGCAGGCCGGCGAGCAGACGGGCGACATCGCACGCACCGCAGCTCTTTCTGCTGGACTCCCTGAGTCCGTCACAGGTGTCACTGTTGACCGCCAGTGCGGTTCGTCCCAGCAGGCACTGCACTTCGCTGCTGCTGGTGTTGCGTCTGGACAGTATGACATCGCGATTGCTGGTGGTGTCGAGTCCATGTCGCGCAACCCCATGTTCTCGTCCTCAATGGGCAAGTCGCCATATGGCACCAAGTTCAAAGACCGCTACCCAGGTGATGACCCGAACCAGGGTATCGGCGCGGAAATGATTGCTGAAAAGTGGGGCTTCTCGCGCACTGAACTGGACGAGTTCGCTGTGCGCTCGCACGAACTCGCAGCAGCGGCCACTGACGCTGGCGCGTTTGAGTCTCAGATCATTCCGGTAGAGACGGAAAATGGCACGGTGTCCGTTGATGAGGGTATCCGCCGAGGTGGCAGTGTAGAGAAGCTTGCGAAGCTGCAGACTGTGTTTAAGGAAGACGGTGTTATTCACGCTGGTAACGCGTCGCAGATTTCTGACGGTTCCGCCGCGATGCTGGTGATGACATCACAGCGCGCTAAGGAACTGGGGCTCACCCCTCTGGTCCGCGTTCACACTGCCGTGCTGGCTGGGGACGACCCTGTCATGATGCTCACCGCTCCGATCCCAGCAACGGCGAAGGCACTGAAGAAGTCGGGCTTGTCGATTGACGACATTGGAACGTTTGAGATTAACGAAGCGTTCGCACCTGTTCCGCTTGCTTGGTTGAAGGAAACTGGCGCCAACCCTGAGCAGCTGAACCCGCACGGTGGAGCGATCGCACTGGGTCACCCGTTGGGTGGTTCGGGCGCTCGCCTGATGACGACCATGATTCACAACATGGTGAACAACAACATCAAGTACGGCCTGCAGTCGATGTGTGAAGGTGGTGGCCAGGCCAACGCAACGATCCTGGAACTGCTGTAAGCCTGGAAAAAACCAGTAGGCCAAACCGCGCAAAGTGAGTGGGACGGCGCAAAATCCGCGCCGTCCCACTCACTTTGAGCTACCGGCCCTTATACCTACATACAGCGACCTGGTAGTATTGCCTGGTCTAGTTGCCCCCGTAGCTCAGGGGATAGAGCACGGCTCTCCTAAAGCCGGTGTCGCGTGTTCGAATCACGCCGGGGGCGCACCTGTGATCAGTCGGGACATCGTTGACATTGTCAGTCGCGACATGGTTGACACTTTACGCCGCAGGGTTAGAGCAGTGT
>NZ_JASPDO010000058.1 GCF_030230605.1 Brevibacterium sp. UMB1308A | reverse complement strand
ACTTGCCCCTGAAAGTTGGACTGGTTTTATTTTAGGCGGTTAGGGCTTGAAGGGTTTGGTTTCGGTATTGCATGGGTGTTTGGCCTTTGAGTCTTTCTTGTAGTCGTTGGTGGTTGTACCAGTTGATGTACTCGTTGATTGCGTTGGTGAACTCTTTGATGTTGTTGAAGGTTTCGCCGTGGTACATCTCTGTTTTCAGGTGGCTAAAGAAGTTCTCGATTACGGCGTTGTCGTAGCAGTTGCCTTTGCGTGACATCGACATTTTGCCGTCGTGTTTTTCGATCAGGGCGCGCCAGGATGCGTGTTGGAACTGGAATCCTTGATCGGTATGTATGATCCATCCAGGTTCCGGGGCCTGGGCCGTGATCGATTTTTTTAGTGATGCCAAGGCAAGTGCTGCCGCTGCTGAGGTTGACACGGTGTGGGCGATGATTGTGCGGTCGAACAGGTCCATGATCGGGCACAAGTACACTTTGCGGCCGGTGATGTTGAACTCGGTGATATCACTGACCCAGGCGGTATTGGGTTTATCCCGGGTGAAGTTGCGGTCAAGGACGTTTGGGGCGATACGGCTGATCGTGCCCGCGTAGGAGACATACGGTCGACGACGCCTGATCTTGGCTTTTAGCCCCATCTGGTCCATGAGTTTGTATACCAGCTTGTGATTGACCACCCAGCCTTTGTTACGCAGATCCCGCCACACGCGACGGTACCCGTAACGGTGCTTGTTGGACTCGAAGCTGTACCGAATCGCGGTTTTCAGGACTGCGTGTTTATCAGGACTCGTGAGACGTTTCTGGTGGTAGAAAAACGTCGACCTGGCCATACCGGCAACAGACAAAAGGTCGCTTAAACGGTGGTCAGACTTAAGGGCGACGATCGCCTGGACCTTTAAGCGTGTCCCTGATCCCTTAAGTCTCGCAATTTTTTTTAGATACGCGTTCTCCGCCCGCAACAGCTCGTTTTCACGACGTAGCGCGTCTTCTTCGGTAAGCACCTTCGGCGTGCCGGACTTTCTCGGTCGGCCTACGGGCCTAGGTTTTAACGCCTCATCGCCGCCCTTACGCCACTTCACTACCCAATCTTTAACCTGCTGATCAGACCACAAGCCAAACTCACGAGCAAGACTCAGCTGGGCCTCTCCGGCGAGATAACGCTCAACGACTTCTTTTTTAACCTCGAAGGAGTACTCCTGCTTTCTACGTTTCCTCACAAGACATAGCCTGCCACGCAACTTAAACCGTTTGTACAAGTTCTGAGCAGGACCATGACGAACCCCGACACGATTAGCAGCAGCACCGTAGCTAAAACCCTGCTCAAACAAGGCCAC
>NZ_JASPDO010000057.1 GCF_030230605.1 Brevibacterium sp. UMB1308A | reverse complement strand
CGGCGATTCCGATTGCGTTTGCTTCTTGGGCGCCGATCCAGATGGGCAGAAATTTGGGAACGTCTACTCCTTTGAGGAGAAGGACGCGCTGGTTGGCGGGCATTTCGACACGAATGCCCACGACTTCAACTTCGACGTTAGCCACTGTTACTGGCGGGGGCGTTGTTGGAAAATCATGCGGAATTTTCCGATTTGTACGTCAGCCCCGTTGCGAAGTTCAACTGAGTCGATCAGTTGACGGCCCACGTAGGTTCCGTTGAGTGATCCGGTGTCGCGCAGTGTAAACCCGGACGGGGTGCGCACGAACTCTGCGTGTTTGCGAGAAACGGTGACGTCATCGAGGAAGATGTCGGCATTGGGGCTGCGTCCAACCGTGACGACATCGGTGTCGAGCAGGATTTGTGCGCCGGCGTCGGGGCCGGAGACGACAACAAGAAGCGCGTCTGTGTCTTGGAGGCGGTTCAGGTCTGCTACGGGCATGACTTCGCCGGTGCGCGGGTCATAGATGCCTGGCACGTTGTCGTGCTGTTGAGCGGGAGCCTGTTGTGCAGGCTGGTGTTGATCTGTCTGTTCGTTGGTGCCGCTGGGTGCGGGTGCGAACGACTGATGTGGTGCTTGTTCTGAGGATCCTACTTGCGGGTCGATGCCACCACCGTACGGCCCTGGCGTGGTTCCGTGTTGTGGTGCGGAAGCCTGTTGAGGAGCAGAGCCCTGCTGCGGAGCGGAGGGCTGCTGCGGAGCGGGCGCTTCCTGGTTGGGCCCACCGAAGGGGTTGAATGGGTTGGGATTGGGCTGGGATTGCGCCTGCGGTGACGCGTTCTGCTGCTGTGAAGGCGCGTCGTGGTTCTGTGCAGCGCCATGTGGTGAGTCTTCGTGGGTGGAGCCACCTAGCGGGAATTTCTTAGCTTTTTGACCCGAGTCCTCCTGATACCACGAGTCGCCCTGACCAGTAGGCTGGTTGGGTTGAGACATCAGACCCCCTCGATCACGTGTTACAAAAACCACTTATTGTTCACTTGAGTTATCTGCTCAAGCATAGCCGTTCTCATCATATCGTGGCCGATAGTACTAACAGCTGAACACATGCAGGCTAGCACTTTTGCACACGTCCGTGTAATTTGCGTCACCGAATGACCATTTGTTGCGCTGATTCATCGCCTGCTGTACTACTTCTATCAGTTGAACGCCCTGCTGTGACCGGCTATCTGCCCTGTTGCGATCGGCTAACTGACTCCTTGCGAAGCAAATTGCTTTTACTCATAGCCCATGTGTACACTAGCCGAGTTCGTGCGCAATGCATGTACGGGCTATGGCGCAGCTTGGTAGCGCGCTTGACTGGGGGTCAAGAGGTCGTGGGTTCAAATCCCGCTAGCCCGACATTTGTGAAGTCTCGGGACATCGTTCACTCGATGTCCCG
>NZ_JASPDO010000056.1 GCF_030230605.1 Brevibacterium sp. UMB1308A | reverse complement strand
CAAGCAACGCTACCTCGACGAGCTCGAACACGAGTTCAACACAACAGGACAAGTGACGCTTCGCGTCCGTCCCATTGCGAAAATCCTTCGCTGGGTTGTGTATTCTCTTGGGGCCCTGGTCGCGTGGCCGGGTTCGGTCATTGCATTATGGGTAAACTACGTGGAAGGCACGTGGAAAGACCCTCGAACGTGGTTGCTTTTAGTCTGTTGCGCGGCCTTCGCAATAGGGCTTCCAGTGGTAGCCGTGCAAGCGGTAGTTCTGCTTTTTAAGCCTCGTCCCCAAGATAAACTGGAAGCATTGGACTGGGTCATCACACGTGTGGGGGTCTACCCACCGGATGTCGCCCGCGCCTCGGAAGAAATACCGCCCCTTTTCTACACATGGGACGGCATTCATGACATCGACACTAAGCGTTTTCCAGATAGATGGCTGTGGCCACCATACACAGCGATCATTGAACCAGACGTTCACACGGTTGAAAGAGTTCAAACAGAACGCCCATACATCAAAGGTAAGTGGCTTTACGTCCCGCTCAACGGAAGCCCATGGTTTGTCCACTTTTCCAGGACGATCCGACCGGACAGCCACATTACCTGGGTACACACGCCAGATGCCCGCACACTGGCAAGCTTCCTGCAAACGTGTAAAAACCGTTACTCACTGTCCGAACAAGACCTCTAGGAAACCCACGATGGCCCGGATCAAGCAACGCTACCTCGACGAGCTCGAGGACGAGTTCAACACAACAGGACAAGTGACGCTTCGCGTCCGTCCCATTGCGAAAATCTTTAACTGGGTTGTGCTTGCCGTTGTAGGCCCGGTCATGTGGCTGGGTTCCGTCGTCTACTTATGGCTCAACTACGTGGAAGGAACCTGGAAAAACCCTCTTATGTGGTTAGTTCTAGCGTGTTTCGCTGCCTTCGCAATCATGGTTCCAGTGGCAGCCGTGAGAGCGGTAGTTCTGCGTCTTAGGCCTCGTCCCCAAGACAGGCTTGAAACACGGGACTGGGTCATCACCCGCGAAGGCCTGTACCCACCAGACTTCGCCCGCACCTCGGGCGAAATACCGCCCCTTTTCTACGCATGGGACGGCATCCGTTACATCGATGCCCAACAGTTTCCGAACAAATGGCCGTGGCCACCATACACAGCGATCATTGCACCAGACGTTCACACGGTTAAAAGACTTCAAACGGAACGCCCACACATCAAAGGCAAGCTACCGTACTACTACCTCAACGGAAACATACGATCCGCTCACATCACCTGGAGACACACGCCAGATGCCCGCACCCTGGCAAGCTTCCTGCAAACGTGTAAAAAACGCTACTCACTGTCCGCACAAGACCTCTAGGAAACCCACGATGACCCGGATCAAGCAACGCTACCTCGACGAGCTCGAACACGAGTTCAACACAACAGGACAAGTGACGCTTCGCGTCCGT
>NZ_JASPDO010000055.1 GCF_030230605.1 Brevibacterium sp. UMB1308A | reverse complement strand
GGTGGGTAGACCAGCATGGCACCAATCCGTGGGAACACCCACGCCAGGGAACCGTCATCCATCTTGTCGACGCGTAAGCGTTTCTGGGTTTTTTCCTGATGATGCCGCTTACACAACGGGTGCAAATTCTCCATCACAGTCAACCCACCTGACTCAGGGTCATCATGGTTAAACGGTTCGATGTGGTCCTTTTCGCATACTCTGGCAGGTGTGGCACACCACGGGGCACTGCAATCAGGATGCCTGGCTTCAACCATGCGTTTCAGAGCTGCTGGGATGTAATACTTCGTCGGTGTGGATTCCAGGACTACCCCGGTTTCGGGGTCGGTGAACATTCGGTACACCCACTTCGCCTGCGAGATCAATCCGTCAGCAGTCTTTACGTCTAATGGCACCCGGCCATTCATCATCACCGGAACCCGCGCATCTGGGTCCACCTTGATCGGCAACCCAAAATCAAGCCCACTACCCGCACCCACAGGCGCACTTGCCCCCAGGGGCTCACCGGCTATCAGGCGTTCCGCGGTGTTCAAGAAATCTTCCGGGTTTACGGTTTCTCCACCACTCGGTGGCGCATCAGCCCCTGGTGGCGCACTGCTCCCTTGGTCCTCACAAGCTTGCTCTTCAGTTCCTTGTTTTCTGGACTCGTGGATTCTTCCGGATTGTCGATCTTCGGTTTCATATCTTCCGGAATCTTGGTTTTCGGGTCTGTGTTTGTCTGCCCCGGGGTCTTTTCCGGGTCGTTGTCTCTCAGGCCTCTGCCCCTGAGGTCTTCTCGCCGTGCCTGGTGGTGGTAGGTGCGTGAGGAAGTGAAGCACTGGGACTGTGACAGTGATACCGGCTTGGGCTTTTAACCATTCTTCTTTTTCAGGCATCGACACGCACAACTCAAGCTCGTACACGTCCTCCGCCTGCCTGGCTTCACACTTCTCAGCCCACACAGAACCACCAACACCACTGGCATCTTCCGTGCTCGGGCTATCTGGCGTGGTGTAGGTGACTTTGATGGGGGCGTGTTTACCCGTCGGGACCACGCGGACACGTAACGTGGTTGAGGGTTTAGCCCCGGTAATCAAGTCCAGGGTGAGTTGGTCCATGAGCCGGTCATCATCAACCTCAACCCGACCCAAATCACCAACCCGCACTTCAGTGGTGTCCCCATTGTTTTCGGTAATGAACAAGGCTTGTTGTTCATCCGTCAACGTGGCAGTAAAGGGTTCTATGTGGTTTGCCAGGATCGCCCTAGCAGTCCCACGCACCCGTTGGTAAAACGCTTCCATCTCCAACACCGGACCAGTAAGACTCAACGTGGCTGTCCCGTCATCATTCACCCAATACGACACACCCCGGTTACGCTTCGCGTTCTCTACCTGGGTTTCAGGAGTGGTGAGCATGGCGAGGATTTCGTTGACGTGGCGTCTAAAGGTTTTCCATGGCACGTTCACGGGTTTGTTGGTGAGCATGTCATCAAACACCGGGATACACACCCCAGCACGAACCACCCTGCCAACCGTATACAAGACCCGATCGAAGCTGACCACACCAGCCTTGGCAAGGGACCAGAGTTTGGGCATGAGCACGACCGCTGTCATGATCTTGCGTAACCGGGTTATGAGTTGGGATCGTGTGCAATCTAAAAGCTTCGCCAACACCCCTTCAGTCGGGGTTGGCAACTCATCAGCCACGCGTTCGACACTGGCCACTGTGGCCACCTCACCCGTAGGCAACACCACACACGCCACCACATCATCCACACCCACAGACCCA
>NZ_JASPDO010000054.1 GCF_030230605.1 Brevibacterium sp. UMB1308A | reverse complement strand
TTAAACAATGCTGAAAATAGTGAGGATTTTGATATTGAACACAAAAAAAATCCTTTCGTGTTCAATATGGAAATTGATACTAAAAAGAAAAAGCTAACTGTTGATCGAGGTTCTGAATTAGAAACCGAAGAAGGAGTTTTTACTACAACAATTTCACAAATCCAAGAAGTAGATAAAGAGGAATTTTTAAAGCTGTTTACTGGTCAAATTAAATTCTATTTCGATTTAACTCAAACAGGGTTTAAATTATTTTTCTTGATTATGGGTATTTACCAAAAGCAAATCGGCGGTGACGAAATTTACTTAAATTTCGAAACAGCAAAGGAAGAAGCTGAAAAATATGATTATACTATTTCAAAAGCTGTTTATTATCGCGGATTAAAAGAACTATTAGAAAAGAAAATGATCGCAAAGTCTGTTAAGAAATACATATTTTATATAAATCCTGCAATTGTATTTAATGGCGATCGTGCAAGGTTTGTTAAAGAGATCCGAATTAAGGAAGAAGAAAAACAAAGAGAAGCAGATTTAAAAAGCATTAATGAAAGATTGGATCGATATGCTTAAAAAACCAAAACCCAACGGGAAATTTTTCACTGTTTCCCGTTCCGGGCTTTATAATTTTAAAGCCTTTGGCTTATTCTGGGGTATGTAGTTATTATTTTGCTGTTTCTGTGAATATTCGGCATCTGCTGCTGCAATAGCAGCATTGAAGAGTTGTTTAAATTCTGCCGGTTTATGCTCTTGTATTAGATCTAAAACATCACTGTTAATTTTATATTTTTCATATCTCTGAGAAATTGAAGCATTTTCCTTTAACTGCCTTTTGTATTCTATTATTTCCAACTCCATATCTTTTATTTTTCTGTTTTTATTTTGAATGATTTGTTCTTGCTCAGCCGTGGCTCTGGCCACGGCTAACTTTTGCTCCTGTTGTACCCGTTCCTGGACTCTTCTGTTGAAGTTCTGACGGAGATCAGACAACTCAGCCTCTGAATGCTCTAAACGGCTCTTAAACCCGTTTAAACGAGCTATAAGGGGCTTTCGTTCGTTCTTGTAAGGTTTTAGAGCCTTTCGTATGTAACGATTAACCTCAGCTCCTGTGTAGTGCTTAGGCACTACCTCCGGATCTCTAAATAATTTTTTCTTTTCTTCTGTTTCAATAACTCTAATTTTTTCAATTTTATTATTTTCTATTTCTAATTCGGTTTCATTTTTAATGTTTTTAATATCGCTGTAAAATTCTTTAACTTCCTTATATTCTGCATTCGAAACCTCTTTTTTAATCCCACGGATTAAACCCAATGGCTTATTGTATTTAAAATATATATCCTGCATTGTTTCGTATTTTTTCATATACGATTTATTGTTTAGTTTATATATTCCGTTTTTATTTTCGATTGGAGTTATAAAAGCGTGAATATGTGGTGTTTGCTCGTCTAAATGTAAAACTGCATTTATTGCATTTTCTCCATATTCATTATGCAAATATTCCATTTGAACTTTAATCCAATCCTCTAAATTTTTGCTATTTGCAAAAAATTCCGGAGAAGCTGTTAAAACTAATTCATTACAAATAACAGAAGTAGAATTACGAGCTTTAACATTTGTTGCTTGAAACCTTGCATTAATATCAGTCCTTAAATCACCAGAACCGATTAAAATTCGGTTTTGGGATTTAAGGTTAGGATCTGCATTATGTGTTTTCCTCAATCGCATATTGTGAGAATTTTTTCCAGCGATTGAAGTATTTTTTGTTTTTTCCACTCTTAAAATTGCATAAGCCATATTCGAAAACCTCCCAGTAAAAGCAGTAAGGTTTTTTCTTTTTGGCCCCAGCCAGGCTCACACCGAGATTTCTCGGTATAGTGAGTATACCTTTTCTGCATAATTGAAAATCTATAAATACATCTACAATAAAAAAAACAAAAGTCAACGGATCAATCCCTCGCAAGGGAAAATTAAAATTTCCCCTTACTCACGATTTCCAATAAAAGAAAAAAGACAGAACGCTGAGCAAGTCAAAATTTTAATTTTGGCTTGTGAAGGGTTGACCAAGCGAAGCGCGGTAGGGAAATCTGCGCAGATTGCTTATGTATTGCCCGGAACGGGAAACGTCTGTTGTAGCGGTAGCGAAAACACATCTCCCGGAA
>NZ_JASPDO010000053.1 GCF_030230605.1 Brevibacterium sp. UMB1308A | reverse complement strand
ACACAAAAAAAGGGGAACGATGACCCGACACACCCACACACAAAAAGGGAACGATGACCCGACACATCAACGCCCCAAAACACAAAAAATCTCGGGACATCGAGTGAACGATGTCCCGAGACTTCACATTGCGCGCCACGAGGGATTCGAACCCCCAACCTTCTGTTTGGTGACCTCGGCAGCTGCATGATGGTGCTATGAACTTCCCTACCTGGCTTCCCCTCATTGAAGCGTTCATTACGTCCCAGTCAGCAGCCGGAGCACCCTCAACCACCTGCCGGGCGCGCCGGGAGCACCTCGCGCACATGGCTCGGCGTATCCCCACCTCCCCCGAGGCGACCGGCGCCGACGAGCTACTCGCGTACTTTGCAGCCCAGGCGTGGGCACCCGAGACACGCCGAGGCAGGCGCACGACGATGCGGGCGTTTTGGTCGTGGACGGTGGCCACAGGACGCCTAGAGCACAACATTGCCGAGGCGATCCCGCGTGTGAAGCCGGGCAAGCCGAACCCGAGGCCCTGCCCTGATGCCGCGTACAAGCGGGCGCTACTGGCCGCCGGGCAGCGTGAACGACTTATGCTCAGGCTGTCGGCCGAGCTGGGCCTGCGCCGGGCCGAGGTAGCAGGCATTCATGCCCGCGATGTGGTCGACGACCTCGGCGGCAGCTCACTCATCGTTCACGGCAAGGGCGGCAAGCTGCGCACCGTGCCACTGCCCACCGGCCTCGGGATCGAGCTGAGCAGCCGCGCCGAGCAGGGCGGCTACCTGTTCCCCGGCGATGACGGCGGGCACCTGTCCCCGCGCTGGGTCGGCAAGCTCGTCGGCAGGCTCCTGCCCGAGGGCCTGACCATGCACACGCTGCGACACAGGTTCGCGTCGCGGGCGTGGGCCAACGGCGTCGATGTGTGGGTGCTGCAAGACCTCCTTGGGCACGCCTCGGCAGACACCACGCGCCGCTACGTCGCGCTGCCGAACACGGTACACCGGGCAGCGATCGAGCAGCTCGCCAGCTAGACAGATCACAGACGACAAGGCCCCGGCTCATTGAGCCGGGGCCTTGTCGTGTTCCCGAGGTCATCCCCGAGGTCATCCCCGCTGCCGAGACCACGACGAGCACGCTGCACCGAACGCGGTGATTGATGTTTCATCTAATTGTAGAGTTTCACAATTTGACAGATGTGATAGTCGCATTTCGCTTGTAGCTTTCATACAATTTTAGTCTCGGCCGAGAGCACGGCGATGATCTCGGCGACTCAGTGGCGGGGTCGGCGCTCGGGGTCGGGGACGATCCAGGCTGCGCCTGCGGTGACGAGCAGCGTGAACGCGCTGGCGACCTCGGGCGGGATCACAAGCTGCGGCCATATCGCGGTTGCGGCCCACACGACGATGATCGTGACCGCGCCTGCGGTCGATCCGGTGGTGACTGTGCGGGATGGTGATCTCATTCTTGATTCTCCTCGAGGCGAGTTAGTCGGTCGTCTACGCTGTCGAGCCGGGTGACGATGCGACCGGTGCGGTTGTCGGTCATGGTGATGTGATCGAGCAGCAGCTCGCTGAGGCGGTCGATCTTGGCGTCAACGTCAACCTGGCGGCGCTCAGTTTTCGTCGCTGTGGACTGCAAGCGGGCGTTCTGGCGGCGGATATCGGCTAGGCACTGAGCAGCCCGGCCAGCCGTGGCTGAGAGCGCACCGATGAGCAGCCCGATCGCGGTCAGCAGCGCGGTAACATCGTCGATCGTGGCGGTCATGTGATCGGCGCTTCCCACAAAGCCGCCCAGGTCTCGGCACCGACACCGCCGTCGACGCGCAGCCGCTTCTCTCGTTGGAACTTGCGCACCACGTCGCGGGTGTCGGGGCCGTAGCGTCCATCCACGCTGATGCGCCAGCCGCGATCTTTGAGGCGTTGCTGTAGCGTGCGGATGCCGTCACGGTCACGCTTCCAGTAGCCGCTATGGTTGCGGGGGTCGCGGGATTCCGGGCCGTACCAGTGGCCCTTGGGGAGTGGGAACGGCGGGGCTTTGCTCGCCTTGGGCTTCGGGTCAGGCTGCGGTGCGGTGGCGGCGGCGATTCCCCAGCTGCGTCGGTCGTTCTCGGCCGAGGCGCGCTGATAGATGCTGATGTGCACGTGTGCGGTGTGCGGGTTCGAGCCGCTGTAGCGGCGCGGCTTGAAGCCGCCGATGTCGCGGTTCATGATCTGCCGGTTGAAGATGATGTACCGGACGCTTGGGTGCTTTTTCGCGGCGTCGATGAGGGCGCGGGTGTCGATGCCTTTGGCGGTAATGTCGATCGCGTTCACCGATCCCCGACTGTTCGGGTTGTGATCCGACGTGCGGGCTGAATGTGCCCGGTCTCCGATCGTGCCGTCACTGGCCTTGGAGCGGTGCGGCCAGCGGGCGTTGACCTCGGCGCGCAGCTGAGCTAGAGAGGGAGCGAGATACCAGGGCATTGCGGGCTTCCTTTCAGGCGGGCAGGGCTAGGGTGGTGACGAACGCGATTGATTTACCCTTGCGGAGGATGGTGCCGGGGGGCTGCTCTACTGTCAGGCTGAGGTCACCGTCTTGCCCGTAGCTGAGCGCGGCTGGCAGGGCGCGGGGGTCTTTCTTTAGCAGGGTGGTTGAGAAGTCAATCGCCACGATGAATGCGGCAGCAGTGAGCCACTCGCTGATGAGGGGCAAGCGCGCGACCTCGCGTTGTACCGGCTGGTCTGAGGTGTCCCACCCGTTCGAGTGCATGACACACGCGAGAGTGCATGTCTGGTCACCGTTGTCGCGGATGCGTACATGGGCTCCCGAGGTGGTGTCCAGGTAGGTGTCTGTACCGGCGGTACCGGCCTGCCAGGGTGCTGCGTTACCTCCGGGGTCACCTTTCGGGCCGGGGTCACCTTTCGGGCCGGGGTCACCTTTCGGGCCGGGGTCACCTTTCGGGCCGGGGTTACCTTTCGGGCCGGGGTCACCTTTCGGGCCGGGGTCACCTTTCGGGCCGGGGTCACCTTTCGGGCCGGGGTTACCTT